>NZ_JBPZHA010000004.1:0-450696 GCF_051857515.1 Hydrogenophaga sedimenti | reverse complement strand
CTTTGCGCGTGCGCCGCGTACTCAGATTCAGGCCAAGTTCTCGTTGGGTCATCACGCCATTGTTCCTGTCGTGCCTCGCTCATGCCATTCGGGCTTGACCGGGGGTTTTGAACACCATCCCTAAGGGACCTCTGATAAACGAGCGTGAGGCTGGCAGCCTCCAAGACGCAAGCGCGCGCCACCCAATGGCTCTGGACATCTGGGTATCCCAGACCGGGAGAGCGAAAACCACTGTGTAAAAGCCGATCTGCGGTGTGTCTGATCGCTGCCCATCATTCAACTTCGCGACTTCTGCCTCAGGGGTCATTCTTGTCGCTCCAAAGAGGTATGTGGCGGCAAGGTGATATTGGCACCGAGCAAGGTACACCCAGCCATTCGCACCGGAAGGGTGACGACGGCGATACCAAGGTGTCTTGCCTGGCCATGGCGGGAAATCGTTCGGATCGAGGCCGCGGTATAGGTTGTTCAGTTTCTCCGGCCGCCCCGAGATGAAGTCCGCAACGGCACGCATGACCTTGGAGAGGTACGCCTTGTTTGCAATGAAAAATTCTCGCCCAGCCACCGGGCGCAAGTCAGAGAGAACAAGGAACAGCACCTGTTCCGCCCCGTAGGCATCAGAGACTTCAACAACGTCAAGCAGCTCGAATGTGCCAATGTCCTTGTGCTTGGCATGCAGGGCGTTCAGTTCCTGCACTCGAAAGCGAGGGTGCCTCAGGGTCTGCCCGACCTTGAACAGTCCATCCCAGTGCTCTGGGTTGCGAGCAAGGTAGAGAAACCCCCGCTTGCCTGCATTTCTTGTGAAGTCCTCGGGTTTGAGAATGGGCCTTGGTGGTCCGGGCGTACCTGGCGCACGTGCTGCTCTTTCCCGCACGGCCTGAACTACTGGGGGCACATATGCTGGTCCAGTTGGAGCAATGGAAGGTGAGATGGCCACAGGAGGCGAACTCGCAACCACCGGTGCTGCCCTTGGCCGTTCATCGAACTGCTCCGGCCGATATATCGCTAGCGGGTCAGTCTGGAACAGTTCGGAACAGTTCGGATTTGTCGTCGAAGGTTGTGCCCGATCCGGCACAGTGGCGGCGCGACTGACTTCAAGCCTCGGTGAAGGAGGGGCAGGCGCTGGTGCAGATAAAGGTTCATGTTTGACATCCTCAACAACGGCATGAACCGTCGTGTCGTTCAGACCGGGATTCGCCGGAACACGGAGAACGCTGAACTTCTTCCATGCAGTTTCTGTACAGGCATTGCTCTCAGTACTCTCATCCAAGGTGCTCTTCTTTGGTGTGGCCTCCATAGGTTCGCGCCTGGCCTTGATGCTTGACCGCCTCCTTGTTGATCGAAGCAATAGGAGGTCCATTGCGACCCAGCCCGCAAGCAGCAAAACAACAACCCATTCGATGGGTAGCCCGAGGCTGTACATCCCGAGGCCGATTCCAGCCCACATCACTACCAGCGAGATTGCTTCGCCCATTTTCCCCTCCCTGTCTCCGATGCCCGCATTGTGATCTCCACCAACTAGGGAAGGTCTGCACAACACCCGCGGTGGCGTGAGTTGATGCACTCGATTTCGGCGGCGATTTCAGGCTTGCAAGGGCGGTTTGAAGGCGGCTTTCGACTCGGTTCGCGGCCTTCTGGCCCCATTCGGACGCACTCATCCCTGTATCTCCTGCAGCAACGTGCGTCGCGCCATCCACAGATTGCTCAGTGCAAACAGCGTTTGCAGCTGCGCTGTGTTCTTGGCCAAGCCCCGGTAGCGCACCTTCACATGCCCGAGTGATGGGTAGAAAGTGAAAACGGGCCGCGAGGGCCCGTCTGTCTTGATGTCCTGGCGGAGACGGTGAGATTCGAACTCACGGACCCTTGCGGGTCGGCGGTTTTCAAGACCGCTGGATTAAACCACTCTCCCACGTCTCCGGGGTGGCGGGATTGTAGCTGCCGGCGTGGCTCAGGCGGTGGCCGCGGCCGGCGCTGCGGCGGTCAGCATGCCTCGCTGTTCGATGAAGCGCACCACGTCCTGCAGGCCGTCCAGCGTCTTGAGGTTGGTCATCACCCAGGGGCGGCGCGCGGTGTCGGGGCGCATGCGCGCGGTGTCGGCCTTCATCACCTCCAGGTCGGCGCCCACGTGCGGTGCCAGGTCGGTCTTGTTGATGACGAACAAGTCGCTCTTGGTGATGCCGGGACCGCCCTTGCGCGGGATCTTTTCGCCCGCGGCCACGTCGATCACGTAGATCGTCAGGTCCGAGAGCTCCGGGCTGAAGGTGGCGGCCAGGTTGTCGCCACCGCTTTCGACGAACACGATGTCGGCGTTGGGGAATTCGCCCAGCATGCGGTCGATGGCTTCGAGGTTGATCGAGCAGTCCTCGCGGATCGCGGTGTGCGGGCAACCGCCGGTCTCGACACCCATGATGCGTTCGGCCGGCAGCGCACCGCTCACCGTGAGCAGGCGCTGGTCTTCCTTGGTGTAGATGTCGTTGGTGATGGCGATCAGGTCGTACTGCTCGCGCATCGCCTTGCACAGCATTTCCAGCAGCGTGGTCTTGCCGGAGCCGACGGGGCCGCCGATGCCCACGCGCAGCGGGGGCAGGGTCTTGGTGCGGTGGGGGATGTGGTGCAGGGCGCTCATGGGACGGGTCTTCAGGAACGGAACAGACGGGAATACTGGGTTTCGTGGCGGGCGCTCAGGATCGCGAGCATGGGCGTGAAGGCCTGACGGTGGTCGTCGTCCAGCGCCATCGCCTGGTCCACGGCCGCCGGGATTTCGCGCACCAGCCGGGCCAGGATGCGCTGGCCGGCGTTCTGGCCCAGCGGCACCGACTTGATCGCGGCCTGCACCATGTTCTCGGCCCAGCCGAAGGCAACGCCGCTCAGGCTGTCGTGCAGGTCGGCCCCCGAGGCTGCGGCCGCGCAGGCCATGGCGACCGGGTAGGTCGGCGGCTGCAGCTGGGCGGCCTGCAGCTGCTCGGACACGCCGTCACCGAGCTCGCCCAGCGATTGCGCCCACACCTGCATCGAGCGGCCCATCTGTTCGGTCTGCAGGCGGAACTCCTGCGTTTCGCGCGTGGCGAGCACCCACTGGTTGAGCACGGCAATGCGTGGCAGGTCTCCCGCGCGCCAGGCGGGAATGGCCTGGGCCACGACCGCGAGGTCGCTGCGCGCCAGCGCGAGGTGCAGCTGGTCGGTGAGCCAGTCGGCGGCGCTGTGTTCGTCGTGCACCAGCGCGGCATCGATGGCGGCTTCGAGTCCTTCGGAATAGGAAAAGCCGCCGACGGGCAGGGCCGGCGAGGCCAGCCACAGGGTGCGCAGCAGCCCGCCGACCGGCCGCGCGGGCGCTTCAGCCATGTTCATGCGCGTGGGGATGGCCGTGGCCGTGTGCGTGGTCGTGACCATGGGCGTGTTCGTGGGAATGCCCGTGGTCATGGCCCGTGCCGTGTCCGGCGGCGTAGGCGCCGCCTTCGGGCTCGAACGGCTCGCGCACCTCGGCCACCGTCAGGTGCATGCTGCGCAGCATGTCGGCCAGCACGTGATCGGGTTCGATCTTGAGGTGGTCGGGCCGCAGCTCGATCGGCACATGGCGGTTGCCCAGGTGATAGGCCGCGCGCATCAGGTCGAAGGCCGGCTCGTGGGCGTGACCGTGGTGGTGGTCGGTGCAGGCGGTGATCCGGAGCACCGGCTGCGGGGCGGCCACGACACGCAGCAGCGAGCCGTCCTGCGTCACCAGCACGTCACCGCCGCGCACCACGGTGCCGCGCGGCAGGAACACGCCGACACGGCGGCCGTCCGAGGACACCGCGTCGAAACGGCTTTTCTGGCGCACATCCCAGTCCAGCTCCAGGTGCGCGGCACGGCGCACCAGCACCGGCGCGAGACCCTGGCCTTGGGGGATGAGCTTGGACACTTGAAGCATGAAAATATGAGCAATAAAGTTCTAGAACAGGAAGTATCGCTGAGCCATGGGCAGTTTGCTGGCGGGTTCACATGTAAGAAGTTGTCCGTCGGCGCGCACGGTGTAGCGCTGCGGGTCGATCTCCATCTTGGGCAGGTAGGCGTTGTGCACCATGCTGGCCTTGGTGACGCTGCGGCAGTTCTGCACCGCGACGGTGGTCTTTTGCAGTCCGTAGCGCTCGCCCACGCCCGCGCGCAGGCCGGCCTGCGAGACGAAGCTGAGGCTGCCCCGGGCCAGCGCGCCGCCGAAGGCGCCGAACTGCGGCCGGTAGTGCACCGGCTGCGGCGTGGGGATGGAGGCGTTGGGGTCGCCCATGGCGGCCAGCGCGATGCTGCCGCCCTTGAGCACCAGGGCCGGCTTGACGCCGAAGAAGGCCGGTTTCCAGATCACCAGATCGGCCCACTTGCCGACTTCGAGCGAACCGACGATGTGCGAGATGCCGTGCGCGATCGCCGGGTTGATCGTGTACTTGGCGATGTAGCGCTTGACGCGGAAGTTGTCGTTGCGGCTGCTGTCTTCCGCCAGCGATCCGCGTTGCGACTTCATCTTGTCGGCCGTCTGCCAGGTGCGGATGATGACCTCGCCGACCCGGCCCATGGCCTGGCTGTCGCTGCTCATCATGCTGATGGCGCCCATGTCGTGCAGGATGTCCTCGGCCGCGATCGTCTCGCGGCGGATGCGGCTTTCGGCGAAGGCGAGGTCTTCCGGGATGCCCGCGTCCAGGTGGTGGCAGACCATCAGCATGTCGACGTGTTCGTCGAGCGTGTTGACGGTGTAGGGCATGGTCGGGTTGGTGGACGAGGGCAGGAAGTTGGCCTCGCCGACCACGCGGATGATGTCGGGCGCGTGGCCGCCGCCGGCGCCTTCGGTGTGGAAGGCGCAGAGCGTGCGGCCTTTCCCGGCTGCATTTTTCGTGGCGGCGATGGTGTCCTCCACGAAGCCCGACTCGTTGAGCGTGTCGGAGTGGATCGCCACCTGGGTGTCGGTTTCTTCCGCCACGTCCAGGCAGTTGCTGATGGCGCTGGGCGTGGTGCCCCAGTCTTCGTGCAGCTTCAGGCCGATCACGCCGGCGTCGATCTGCTCACGCAGCGGCGCGGGCTGGCTGGCGTTGCCCTTGCCCAGGAAGCCGATGTTCATCGCGAAGCCGTCGGCCGCCTGCAGCATGCGTTCGATGTGCCAGGGGCCGGGCGTGCAGGTGGTGGCGAAGGTGCCGGTGGCCGGGCCGGTGCCGCCGCCGAGCATGGTGGTCACTCCCGAGGCCAGGGCCTCGTCGATCTGCTGCGGGCAGATGAAGTGGATGTGGCTGTCGATGCCGCCGGCGGTGACGATGTTGCCTTCGCAGCTGATGATTTCGGTGCCGGGGCCGATGACGATGTCCACGCCCGGTTGTGTGTCCGGGTTGCCCGACTTGCCGATGGCGACGATGCGCCCGCCCTTCAGGCCGATGTCGGCCTTGACGATGCCCCAGTGGTCGACGATGAGGGCGTTGGTGAGCACGGTGTCCACGGCACCCTCGGCGCGTGTGCGCTGGCTCTGCGCCATGCCGTCGCGGATGGTCTTGCCGCCGCCGAACTTGGCTTCTTCGCCGTAGCCGCCGGCCGCGAGCGTGTAGTCCTTCTCCACCTCGATCAGCAGGCCGGTGTCGGCCAGGCGCACGCGGTCGCCGACGGTGGGGCCGAACATGTCGGCATAGGCGCGTTTGGGAATGCTGGCCATGGAGGTCACCTGGGATCTGGCGGATGCACGGGCTGGAACAAAGTGACCGATGACTGCGTGCACGCGGTTCGGGCCGGCCGGGGGATGCGCCGGTAACCGGAGTTCACAACAGTATCTTTTTCGTGCGAGCCGTGCCGCTGGTTGATGTTCAAATGTTCTGGAATATTCCGGGTGTGCTGTCTTGAGCATGAACTGTGCCAGTGCGGCAGGGGCTTGAGGGGCAGGCGGTCGTTGTCGCAGTTGTCAAGGCGGGTTCGAGATGGCGGTTAAAAGCGGTGGGCGGGCGTGCGCCCTGGTGTTGTTCCTCGGTGTGCTGGGCCTGGCTGGTTGCGGGGGCAGCGGCGGCGCCGGGGAGGCGGGAGCCCGATCGGTGGCGGATGAGCAGGGCGCTGTGGTCACCGCCGGCCCGGACCCGTGGCTCAAGGCTGCGGCGTTGAACGCAGCCGAGGTGCAGCAATCCGGCGCGGGCGCCGGGGACCGTGCGACGACCCCGACGAGCGCCGTGGCCAAGGCACTGACGCCGGTGAACGTGTACCGCTTCTTCAACCGCAGCAGTGCCGCCCACTTCTACACCGCCAGCGCCGCCGAGCGCGACCGCGTGATCGCCACCCTGCCGTCCATGGCGTACGAAGGCCTGGCGTTTCAGGCCAGCAGCACCGCGGACAGCGGCCTGAGCCCGGTGTACCGCTTCTTCAACGGCCAGACGGGGGTGCACTTCTACACCATCAGCCAGGCCGAGCGCGACCACATCGTGGCCACCCTGCCGCAGTTCGCCTACGAGGGCGTGGCCTACCACGCCAGCACCGCGGCCGGGACCGGGTTCCGGCCGCTCTACCGGTTCTACGTCGCCAGCCGCGGCTTCCACTTCTTCACGACCAGTTCCGCCGAGGCCGGGCAGGTGATCGCCACCCTGCCGCAGTACCGCTACGAGGGCATCGCCTACTACGTGCTGGGCGACGCCGAGCCGGCGCCCCCGTCGGGGGTCGGCTATTACGGCAGTCCGGTGCCCGTGCCCCAGGATGGCCGGGCGGTGGACACCAGCCAGCCCGACCGCCTGATCGGCACCGGCACGCCGGCGAGCTGCACCGGAGAGGCGGTGGTGCAGGCCGTGGCGCTGGGCGGCAAGATCCGTTTCAGCTGCGGTCCGAACCCGGTGACCATCACCCTGCCGCGCACGGCCAAGGTGTTCAACGACCGGCCCGATGTCACGCTGGACGGCGGTGGTCTGGTGACGCTCAGTGGTGGCGACAGCGTGCGCATCCTCTACCAGAACACCTGCGACCCGGCCCAGGTCTGGACCAGCGCGCAGTGCCAGAACCAGGAGACGCCCCGGCTGACGGTGCAGAACATCGGATTCACCCAGGGCAACTCGACCGGCCAGCTCACCGACGGTGGCGGCGGTGGTGCCATCTTCGTGCGCGGCGGGCAATTCAAGATCGTCAACAGCGTGTTCACCCGCAACCGCTGCGAGACCACCGGCCCCGACATCGGCGGTGGCGCGGTGCGGGTGCTGAGCATCTACCAGGACCGTCCGGTGTACGTGGTGGGCAGCACCTTCGGCGGCGGGCTGGGGCTGGGCAACAGCTGCTCCAACGGCGGTGCGCTCAGCAGCATCGGCGTCTCCTACAGCGTCTACAACAGCCTGATCACCCACAACACGGCGGTGGGCAACGGGGCCAACCCCGCCAGGGCGGGCACGCCCGGTGGCGGCAGCGGCGGGGCGATCTACAACGACGGCAACTTCTTCACCCTGTCGGTCTACGGCAGCATGGTCAGCGACAACGTGGGGATCGAGGGTGGCAGCGCGGTGTTCTACGTCAGCAACGACCTCAGCGGTCTCATGACGCTCAGCGACTCGGTGTTCGTGCGCAACCCGGCCACGCGGTTCGGCACCGCCGGCCTTCCGGGGTTCTTCGTGCTGGCCGCCGCCGGGCAGCCGGTGGTGATCCGCACCAGCCTCTCGAACTGAGCCCCGCGCCGCCTTCGGCGTCACCCTCTGGAAGGGGGCAGCACCAGAGGCCCGGCGAAGCCGGTTCCTCGGTGCTTCTGGAGCGGACGCTCTCTGGTGTGTCCAGCCCTCAGGGCAGTTTCCCCTGGACGAGGCCGCGAAAGCCGTGGACGATGCGGTCGCCCGCGAAGTCCACCAGCTCGACGGTGCGTTGCTGACCCGGCTCGAAGCGCACGGCGGTGCCGCTGGCGATGTTCAGGCGCTTGCCCAGCGCGGCGGTGCGGTCGAACGACAGGGCTGCGTTGGTCTCGGCAAAGTGGTAGTGCGAGCCGACCTGCACCGGGCGGTTGGCGGTGTTCTGCACCACCAGCGTGAGCGTGGCGCGGCCGGGGTTGAGGGCGTGTTCGCCCACGTCGGTGAAGAGTTCGCCGGGAATCATGGTCAATCCCCTCAGCCGGCCAGCAGCGACCAGCCCATGTGCAGCCCCATCAGGGCCACGGCGGCGCCGGCGGCGCGAGGCATCCAGACGCTCAGGCGCCGGAAGCCCAGCCCCAGCGCGATGCCGGTCGCGTGCAGCGCGGCCGTGCCCAGCACCATGCCGACCAGCGCGGCCGAACCGGCCAGTTCCTGTCCGTGCGCCGCGCCGTGGAACAGCGCGAAGGCTCCGACCAGCGCCGCACCGGCTACCTCCGGCAGCCGGACCTGGGCGGCCAGCAGCAGGCCCAGCACCAGCATCGACGCCGCGATCATCGGTTCGGTGGCGGGCAGGGCCAGGCCGGCCTGCGCCAGCACCGCACCCACGAACAGCAGCGCCGCGAAGGCCAGCGGCGCCCGCCACAGCCGGCGTGTGGTCGTGGCGCTCCAGACGCCGACGGCCAGCATGGCGGCCAGGTGATCGAGGCCGGTGAGCGGGTGCAGGAAACCGGTGACGAATCCGTGGTGCGATACGGCGTCGGCGCCCGTGTGAGCGAAGGCGGACGACGCGGCGGCGGCCAGAGTGGCGGCGCCCAGCAATGGAAGGAGCTTGCGGTGTGACATGGGAGTTCTCCGGAATCAGGGGATCGGTTGGTGCACGGTCACCAGCTTGGTGCCGTCGGGGAAGGTGGCTTCGACCTGGATGTCGGGAATCATCTCCGGAACGCCCTCCATCACGTCCTCGCGGGTGAGCACCGTGCGGCCCTCGCTCATGAGCTGGGCCACGGCCTTGCCGTCGCGGGCGCCTTCCATCACGGCGGCGCTGATCAGGGCGACCGCCTCGGGGTAGTTGAGCTTCAGGCCGCGGGCCTTGCGCCGCTCGGCCAGCAGGGCGGCGGTGAAGATCAGCAGCTTGTCTTTTTCACGGGGGGTAAGTTCCATGTCTGCAGCGTCAGCAAAACCCGTGCCCTGGCGTCTCTGTGGCATGAAAGCTGCACAAACCCCCTGGTGAACCCAAGGCCCGATCCAGCTCCACCACAACGCATCATCAAGGTGCGCCGCGACTACAACAGCTGGGTCGGCCGCGAGACCATGGAGGACTACGCGCTGCGCTTCACGCCGCAGCGCTTTCGCCAGTGGAGCGAATGGCGGGTGGCGAACACGGCGTTCGGCGCGGCCTCGTTCCTGATCCTGGAAGCCGTCGGCGCGACGCTGCTGGTGCAGTTCGGCTTCGTCAATGCCTTCTGGGCGATCCTCGCGACCGGCCTGATCATCTTTCTGGCCGGCCTGCCGATCAGCGTCTACGCCGCCCGCTACGGCGTGGACATGGACTTGCTCACGCGCGGCGCGGGTTTCGGCTACATCGGCTCGACCATCACCTCGCTGATCTACGCCTCGTTCACCTTCATCTTCTTCGCGCTGGAGGCGGCGGTGATGGCCTATGCGCTGGAACTGGCGCTGGACATTCCGCCGGCCTGGGGCTACCTGATCTGCGCGCTGGTGGTGATCCCGCTGGTGACCTACGGCGTGTCGCTGATCAGCCGCTTCCAGGTCTGGACCCAGCCGCTGTGGCTGGTGATGATGGTGGTGCCCTTCGTCGCGGTCTGGCGCATGGACCCGGGTGCGTTCTCCCAAGTGGTGCATTACGGGGGCGAAAGTGGTGCGGGTGCCGTCTTCGATTGGCACCTGTTTGGTGCGGCGCTCACCGTGGGCATCGCGCTGATCACACAGATGGGCGAGCAGGCCGACTACCTGCGCTTCATGCCGGCGCCGCGGCCGGGGCAGACCGCGCGCTGGTGGGCGGGTGTGCTGGCCGGTGGGCCGGGCTGGGTGATCCTGGGCGTGCTGAAGATGCTGGGCGGCGCGCTGCTGGCCTACCTGGCGATCAGCCACATGGTGCCGCCCGAGCGCGCGGTCGATCCCAACCAGATGTACCTGGCGGCCTACGAATACGTGTTCCCGCACTACGGCTGGGCGGTGGCGGCGACCGCGCTGTTCGTCGTCGTGTCGCAGCTCAAGATCAACGTCACCAACGCCTACGCCGGCTCGCTGGCCTGGAGCAACTTCTTCTCGCGCCTGACGCACAGCCACCCGGGCCGCGTGGTCTGGGTGGTGTTCAACACGCTGATCGCCTTCATGCTGATGGAGATGAACGTGTTCCGCGCGCTGGGCGAGGTGCTGGGCCTCTACAGCAACATCGCGATCGCCTGGATCATGGCCGTGGTCGCCGACCTGGTGATCAACAAGCCGCTGGGCTGGAGTCCCAAGGGCATCGAGTTCAAGCGGGCGCACCTGTACGACATCAACCCGGTGGGCGTGGGCGCGATGGGGCTGGCGTCGGCGCTGTCGATCGCGGCGCACATGGGGCTGATGGGTGCGGGTGCGCAGGCGTTCTCGGCGGTGATCGCGATGGTGACCGCGCTCATCACCGCGCCGCTGATCGCGTGGGCGACCCGAGGACGCTACTACATCGCCAGAGACGCCGGCCCCCACGCTCCGCCGCTGCGCGGGTCGCTGCCCCCCGAGGGGACTGATTCGCCTTGGGGCGGCCCGGCGGCGAATCGCGCCGAGGCGGGTTGCTACCAGCGCTTGAGCGTTCTGAAATGCGTGATTTGCGAGCGCGAGTATGAGGGTCCCGACATGGCCCACTGCCCGGCCTACCAGGGGCCGATCTGCTCGCTCTGCTGCTCGCTCGATGCCCGCTGCGGCGACCTGTGCAAGCCGCACGGGCGGCTGTCGGTGCAGTGGCAGGCGGCGCTGCGCCAGGTGTTGCCGCAGCGCGTGTGGCCCTACCTCGAAGCCGGTCTGGCGCACTACCTGTTGCTGATGCTGGTGGTGGCGCCGGTGCTCGCAGCGGTGCTGGGGCTGCTGTACCGGCAGCAGGTCGAAGGCCTGGGGCAGGGCGTGGCGGTGGCGGCCGACGCCGGCCTGCTGGACGCGGCGCTGCGCTCGGGCTTCCTGCGGGTCTACGCGGTGCTGCTGCTGATCGGCGCGACCGTGGCGTGGTGGCTGGTGCTGGCGCACAAGAGCCGCGAGGTCGCGCAGGAAGAATCGAACCGCCAGACGCGGCTGCTGATGCAGGAGATCGAGTCGCACCGCCGCACCGACGAACAGCTGCAGCGCGCGCGCGAGGCGGCCGACCACGCCAACCAGGCCAAGAGCCGCTACATCAGCACCATCAGCCACGAGCTGCGCACGCCGCTCAACAGCATCCTGGGCTACGCGCAGCTGCTGCAGGAAGACAGCGAGATGGCGCCGCACCGCGCGCAGGCGATCCGCGTGATCCACCGCGGCGGCGAGCACCTGCTGTCGCTGATCGAAGGCACGCTGGACATCGCGCGCATCGAGTCGGGCCGGCTGCAGCTGGACGTGCGGCCGATGGCGTTCGCCGACACGGTGCGCGAGGTCGCCAGCATGTTCGAGCTGCAGGCGGCGGGCAAGGGTCTGCGCTTCGTGTTCGAGCCCGGCGCGCGGCTGCCCGAGACGGTGCGCGCGGACGAGAAGCGGCTGCGCCAGATCCTGATCAACCTGCTGGGCAACGCGGTGAAGTTCACGCGCGAGGGCGAGGTGCGGCTGCGCGTCTCGCACGCGCGCGAGATGGCGGTGTTCGAGGTCTGCGACACCGGCCCCGGCATGGCGGCGCAGGAGCTGGAGCGGGTGTTCGAACCGTTCGCGCGCGGCCGCCAGTCGGAGTCGCAGGGCGCGCCCGGCACCGGGATTTCGGGCACCGGCCTGGGCCTGACGATCGCCAAGATGCTGACCGACCTGATGGGCGGCGAGATGACGGTGCGCAGCGCGCCGGGACAGGGCACGGTGTTCACCGTGCGCCTGTTCCTGCCGGGGCTGGCGGGCGCGGCGGCGCGGGTGGCGCGCCCATCGCCCGCACTGCTCGGGTACGAAGGGCCACGCCGGCGCGTGCTGGTGGTCGACAACGAAGAGAGCGACCGCGAGCTGATCGCGCGCTGGCTGCAGCCGCTGGGTTTCGAGGTGATGCTGGCGACCAGCGGCCACGACGCGATTGCCTTGCTGGAGGCCGTCGATCCCTCGGGCGAGCGCGCGCCGCATGCCGTCTTCATGGACCTGGCCATGCCCGGCATCGACGGCTGGGAAACGCTGCGGCGCCTGCGCGCGGCGGGCTGGTCGTCGGTGCCGATGGCCATCGTGTCGGCCAATGCCTTCGACAAGGGCCTGCAGTCCGAGTCGCCCGACGGCTCCGGCCGCGAGCAGGCCTTCTTCGTCAAACCGGTGCGCCGCGAAGACCTGACCGACTGGCTCGGCCAGCAGCTGGGCCTGCGCTGGGTGCACGCCAGCGACCCGGCGCCGGCTGCGGTGGCACCACCCGCCGCAACCGCCGCACCGCTGCCGCCGGCCCACGAACTGACACCCTTGCTTGAACTGGTGCGGCTGGGCTACACCAAGGGCATCGTGCGCTGGCTCGACCGCTGGGTCGAAGACCGTCCCGAGCAGGTGGCGCTGGCCGATGCCCTGCGGGCGCTGGCGCGCGAGTTCCGTTTCGAGGCCATCGAACAGCGCCTGCTGCAGGCCGGCGCCCAGGCCTCCCCTTCCACACCCGCCCCATGATCCACGCCCCCGACCGACCTTCCGCCATGGGCCACGACGGCCTGTCCGGCGATCCCGCGTCCATCGTGCTGATCGTCGACGACGTGCCCGACAACGTGGCGCCGCTGCACGACGCGCTCGACGCCGCCGGCTACACCGTGCTGGTCGCGCTCGACGGCGAGGCGGCGATCCGGCGCGCGCAGCAGGCCCTGCCCGACGTGGTGCTGCTGGACGCGGTGATGCCGGGCCTGGACGGCTTCGAGGTCGCGCGCCGGCTCAAGGCCGATCCGGCGACCGCGATGATCCCGATCATCTTCATGACCGGCCTGACCGAGACCGAACACCTGGTCGCGGCGCTGGAGGCCGGCGGCGTCGACTACGTGACCAAGCCGATCAAACCGCGCGAGGTGATGGCGCGCATGGGCGTGCACCTGCGCAACGCGCGCCATGTGCGCCAGGGCGCGGTCGAGCGCAGCCAGGCGCGCAACGCGCTCGATGCCTTCGGCTACGCGACCATCACCGTGCGGGCGCGCGACGGCCGCCTGATGTGGCAGACGCCGCTGGCGCGCGACCTGCTGCTGCGCTACTGCGGCACCGAGGCGCCGGTCACGCCGCAGCCGGTGCTCGACTGGCTCGACCGCCTGCTGCCCACGCTGATGGCGCCTCCCGACGCCGGGCAGCCGCTGCGCGAGCCGCCGCGCCTCACCCTCGACCAGGGGCCGCGCCGCCTGACCTTCCGGCTGCACCAGCGCGTGGGCGACGAAGAAAACGAAGAGCTGCCCGGCGAGCCCGGCGACTGGCTGATCGTGATGCAGGAGACCTCGGACGCCGCCGTGCTCGAATCGCTGGCCCAGGCCTTCGGGCTCACGGCGCGCGAGGCCGAGGTGCTTTACTGGGTCGTCAAGGGCAAGATCAACCGCGACATCGGCGACATCCTCGGATCGAGCCCCGCCACGGTGAAGAAGCACCTGGAGCGCATCCACGCGAAGCTGGGGGTCGAGACGCGCACCGCCGCGGCGGCGATGGCGATCAACCGGGTGCCACTCTTGCAGCCGCGGGGTGGCTGAGCGGATTCAGTCGCTGGCAGAAAAGCGGTATTCCGTGCGCGCCCGGTAGGGCTGACCGAGGCCCACGCGTTTGAGCGGAAACGACGGGCAGTGCATGGCGTTCGGGTACTGCTGCGGTTCCAGGCACAGGCCCGCGCGCGGGCGGTGCACCACACCCTGTTTGCCGATGTCGGGCGTGGCGCCCGTGCCCAGTGCGCCGGCGCTGTAGACCTGCATCACCGGCTCGGTGGTCCAGACCTCCATCGTGCGTCCGCTGGCCTGGCTGCGGGCGAGTGCGACCCGGCGCAGCGACGGACCGTCCGTGGTCGCCACCAGTTCGTAGGCGTGGTCGAGGTCGGGCAGATCGCCCAGCCTGTGCGGCTGGCGCAGGTCGAGCGCGTGGCCGTCCAGGGGGATGCGTTCACCGGTGGCCACGTTGTCCGCGTCGGCGGCCAGCAACCGGTCGGCGAACACCTGCAGTTCGTGCCCGTCGACCAGGGTGTCGCCCGAACCGTCGAGGTTGAAGAAGATGTGCGGCGTGAAGCTGGCGGGCGAGGCCGGGCTGGCGTGGCAGACCGCCACCGCTTCGTGTTCGACCACCAGGGTGTGGCCTTCGGTGAGCCGGTAGGTCAGGGTCAGGTCCAGGATGCCGGGGTGGCCGTCGGTGGATGGCTCGAAGCGCAGGCGCAGCGTGAGTTCGTCGGGCGCGTCCTGGTGGGCCGAGAACACGCGGTGGCGCGACCCGTTCGGGCCGCCGTGGATGGCGTGCGGGCCGGCGTTGGCGTCCAGCGGGTAGGTGGTGCCGTCGAGCGTGTAGCGCGCCTGCGCGATGCGGCCGGCGTAGCGGCCGATGAAGGCGCCCATCGATGGCGCTCCGGCCTGCAGAGAGGCCAGGCTGTCGTAACCCAGCGTCACATCGCCCAGCACGCCGTCGCGGTCGGGCACCCCAATCTGCAGCACCTTGGCGCCGAGGTTGCACACGGCGACCTCCATGCCGTTCGCATGGTGCAGGCGGAACAGCGCAACCGGCTCGCCGCCAACCTCGCCGAAAAAGCGTGCGGGGTCCAGGCGCTGAAACATCACGGTCCCTCAGACCCTCGAGCCTACTTCGGCCTTCTCGCGCGTCCAGCCGCGCGCCTGCTCGCTCAGCGACAGGCCCAGGCCCGGTCGCGTGGGCACCTGCATGCGGCCGTTGGCGATCTCGATGCGCTCGTTGAACAGCGGCTCCAGCCACTCGAAGTGCTCGACCCAGGGCTCGGTCGGGTAGGCCGCGGCCAGGTGCACGTGCAGCTCCATCGCGAAGTGCGGCGCCAGCATCAGGCCGGCGTGGTGCGCCAGCCCGGCCACCTTCAGGAAGGGCGTGATGCCGCCGACGCGCGGGCCGTCGGGCATCAGGTAGTCGGCCGCGCGGTGGCGGATCAGGTCCCAGTGTTCGCCGGCGCTGGTCAGCATCTCGCCGGTCGCAATCGGCGTGTCGAACTGCAAGGCCAGCGCGGCGTGGCCTTCGTGGTCGTAGGCATCCAGCGGCTCCTCGATCCACACCAGGTTGAAACCTTCGAGCGCGCGGCACATGCGCTGCGCGGTGGGCCGGTCCCACTGCTGGTTGGCGTCCACCATCAGCGGCACGCCGTCGCCCAGGTGTTCGCGCACCGCCTGCACGCGCTGCATGTCGATGCGGCCGTCGGGCTGGCCGACCTTGAGCTTGATGCCGCCGATGCCGCGCGCTACCGAAGCCGCCGCGTTGACCTTGAGCTGGTCGATGGGTGTGTGCAGGAAGCCGCCCGAGGTGTTGTAGCAGCGCACCGACTCGCGGTGCGCGCCCAGCAGCTTGGCCAGCGAGAGGTTGGCGCGGCGCGCCTTCAGATCCCACAGCGCGACGTCGAACGCGCCGATGGCCTGGGTGGACAGGCCGCTGCGCCCGGCCGAGGCGCCGGCCCAGCACAGCTTGTCCCACAGCCGCGCGATGTCGTTCGGGTCTTCGCCGATCAGGTTGGGCGCGATCTCCTGCGCGTGCGCGAACTGGCCCGGACCGCCGGCCCGCTTGGAATAGCTCAGGCCCAGGCCTTCATGGCCCTGTTCGGTCTGCAGTTCGACGAACAGCATCGCGATCTCGGTCATGGGCTTCTGGCGCCCGGTCAGCACCTTGGCGTCGCTGATCGGGTTGGCCAGGGGCAGGTAGCAGGAGGAGAGGCGCATCCAGGCGATGCGGTCGGCGGTGGTGCTCATGCGGTGTGCGTGCCCTTCGCTCACTGAGGTTTGATGCCGGCGGTGTGGATCACCTTGACCCAGCGCTGCAGTTCGCTGGCAACGAAATCCGAATAGACCTTGGAGCCCTGCGGGGGCACCACGAAGCCGTTGCTCTCCAGTTTCTGCTTGATCGCCGGGGAAGACATGACTTCCTTGAACGCCGCTTCGAGCCTGGCCACGATGGGCGCGGGCGTGCCCCTGGCCACCGACATGCCCGACCAGCTCAGCGCCTCGAAGCCGGGATAGCCGGACTCGGCCACGGTGGGCACGTCGGGGTAGAGGCTGTTGCGCTGCAGGCTGCTGACCGCGAGCGCGCGCAGCTTGCCGGCCTTGATGTGAGGCAGGGCCACGTCCTGGTTGATGAACATCATCGGGATCTCGTTGCCCAGCAGCGCGGTCATCATCGGGCCGCCGCCGCGGTAGGGAATGCCGGTCATGAAGATGCCCGCCGTCTGCTTGAACAGCTCCATCGCCATGTGGCCCGAGGCCGCGTGGGTGTAGCCGTAGTCGATCTTGCCGGGGTTGGCCTTGGCGGCCTTCACCAGGTCGGCCAGGGTCTTGTAGGGCTGGCTGGCGTTGACCACCAGCACGTTGGGGCCGTTGTGCACGTGGCTGATGTGGATGAAGTCCTTGACCGAGTCGTACTTGAGGTTGGGGTCCAGGCCGTGCGCCACGGCGTTCTGGCCCACGCCGGTCTGGATGATGGTGTAGCCGTCGGCGGGCGCCTTGGCGCCGCGTTCGGTGCCGATCACGCCACCGGCACCGCCCACGTTCTCGATCACCACCGGCTGGCCCAGCACCTTGGCCAGCGGATCGGCCACGAGGCGGCCCATCACGTCGGACGTGCCGCCGGGCGGGAAGGCCACGATGATCTTGATCGGCTTGTTCGGGTAGTCGCTCTGGGCGAAGGCGCCCAGGGGCAGGCTGCCGCCCAGGGCCGCGCCAGCGGAAGCGGCGATCAGTTGTCGGCGGGTCAGGTTCATGGTTTGTCTCCGGGGTGGGTCGAAAAGGACGGGTCGATGCCCGCTATGAGGGGGAGCGGTCCAGGGCACCGCCGGGCCGGCTTTGCCGGACGGCCAGTGCCGCCCCCTTGAGGGGGTCGCGCGAAGCGCGGCAGGGGTGTGTCATGTCACGTGATCGGTGCCGGGTTGAACAGCACCAGGTCGTTGTGCAAGCCCCACTTTTCGGCCCAGGTCTTCTCGCCACTGGCCACGGCCAGCATGCGGTGGAACAGTTCCCAGCCGAGTTCGTCGATGCTCGCCTCGCCGCTGGCGATGCGGCCCGCGTTGACGTCCATCAGGTCGTGCCAGCGGCGCGCCAGGTCGTTGCGTGTGGCCACTTTGATGACCGGGCACTCGGCCAGGCCGTAGGGCGTGCCGCGGCCGGTGGTGAAGACGTGCAGGTTCATGCCCGCGGCCAGTTGCAGCGTGCCGCAGATGAAGTCGCTGGCGGGCGTGGCGGCGAAGATCAGGCCCTTGCGGTTCACCTTCTCGCCGGGGCCGATGACACCGTGGATCGGGCCGTTGCCGCTCTTGACGATCGAGCCCATGGCCTTCTCGACGATGTTGGACAGGCCGCCCTTCTTGTTGCCGGGCGTGGTGTTGGCGCTGCGGTCGGCCTGGCCGCGCGCGAGGTAGGCGTCGTACCAGCCGAGTTCGCGCACGATCGCATCGGCCACCTCGGGGGTCGCCGCGCGGCGCGTGAGCTGGTCCACCGCGTCGCGCACCTCGGTGTTCTCGCTGAACATCACGGTGGCGCCGGCGCGCACCAGCAGGTCGGTCGCAAAGCCCACGGCCGGGTTGGCGGTGACGCCGGAGAAGGCATCGCTGCCGCCGCATTGCACACCCACCACGAGTTCGCTGACCGGGCAGGTTTCGCGCTGGCGACGGTTGAGTCGCTCCAGATGGGCCTTCGCCTGCGTGAGGATCGAGTCGATCATGGACATGAAGCCCACGTGTTTTTCGTCCTGGAGCACGACCACGTCCGGCGCCTGGCGCTCGTCCGAAATCGGGATCGATCCTGGCGGCAGCAGCCGCTCGGGCTGCAGCTTCTCGCAACCCAGGCTGAGCACCATCACCTCGCCGCCGAAGTTGGGGTTGCTCGCCAGGTTGCGCACGGTGCGGATCGGGATGATGGCGTCGGGCGCGTCGATGGCGACACCGCAGCCGTAGCTGTGGGACAGGCCCACCACGCCGTCCACGTTGGGGTACTTCGGCAGCAGGTCCTTTTGGATGCGCTCGACCGCGAACTCGAGCACGCCGGACACACACTGCACGGTGGTGGTGATGGCCAGCAGGTTGCGCGTGCCCACGCTGCCGTCGGCGTTGCGGTAGCCCTGGAAGGTGTGGCCTTCGAGCGGCGGCAGTTCGGCGGGGGGCTGCGAGGCTGGCAGACCTTGCAGCGAGCGGGCCTCGGGCATCACCAGTCGCTGCTCGGTGACCCAGCCGCCCGCGGGAATGTCCACCGCGGTGTGGCCGATCACCACGTTGTAGCGTCGCACGGCGGTGCCGGCGGGCAGGTCGTTCAGCGCGACCTTGTGGCCCTGCGGCACGGCCTGCACGAGCGTGGGGCCGCCGGGCAGGGCGGTGCCGGCGGGCAGGCCGCCGTCGTTGACCACGACCGCGACGTTGTCGCTGGGGTGGATGCGGATGGTGCGGGGGATCACGGGGGCGTTCATGGGCAAAGGGTTCTCGGCGACAGGTTCAGGCTGCGCGGGCGGGCAGGGGTTCGCCGGACAGGCCGGCACTCAGGTTGGCCAGCACCAGATCGGCCATGGCCTGGCGCGTGTCGCGGGTGCCGCTGGCCATGTGCGGGGCCAGCACCACCTGTTCCATCGCCAGCAGGGCCTCGGGCACGCGGGGTTCGTCGTCGAACACGTCCAGCGCCGCGCCACCCAGTTCGCCGCTGTGCAGGCAGGCGATCAATGCTGCTTCATCGACCACGCTGCCGCGCGCCACGTTGACCAGCAGACCCTGGGGGCCGAGCGCGCGCAGCACCCTGGCGTTGACCAGGTGGCGCGTGCTCTCGCCGCCGGCCACCGTGAGCACCAGGAAGTCGGCCCATTCGGCCAGTGCCAGCAGCGACGGTTCGTGGCGCCACGCCACGCCCTCGGCCGGCTGGCGGTTGTTGTACGCGATGTCCATGTCGAAGCCGGCCGCGCGGCGTGCCACGGCCTGGCCGATGCGGCCCAGGCCCACGATGCCCAGCCGCTTGCCGCTCACGCGCGTGGTCAGCGGGTAGCGGCCATTGAGCCAGTCGCCGCGCCGCACGAAGCGGTCGGCCGCGGCGATGCGGCGCGCGCCGTCGATCAGCAGGCCCATGGCCAGGTCGGCCACGCAGTCGTTCAACACGTCGGGCGTGTAGCCCACCGGCAGGCCCATTGCGCGGGCGGCGTCCAGCGGCAGCTGGTCCAGTCCCACGCCGAAAGACGACACCACCTTCAGTGCGGGCAGCTGCGGCAGCCAGGCCGCCGGCACGCCGACCGGCGCCGAGGTGACCACCGCCGTGACGCGCACCGCGTCGGTCATGTCGGCCAGCGGCGTGGCAGCGCTCGGCGACTGCGCGCTCAGCACCTCGTGCTGTTCGCGCAGGCTGGCTTCCAGCGCTGGCATCAGCGGGCCGATCTGCAACAGCGTGGTTCGGCTCATGGGTTCACCTGACCAGACAAGGGCGCTTGTGGTCGAACGTCCAGCCCGGGATCAGGTACTGCATCGCGATCGCGTCGTCGCGCGCGCCCAGGCCGTGCTGCTGGTACAGGCGGTTCGCCTTGTCCACCTCGGCCATGTCGATCTCGATCCCGAGGCCGGGCTTCTTCGGTACCTGCACATAGCCGCCCTCGATCTTCATCGGCTCCTTGGTCAGGCGCTGGCCGTCCTGCCAGATCCAGTGCGTGTCGATGGCCGTCACCTTGCCCGGTGCGGCCGCGCCCACGTGGGTGAACATGGCGAGCGAGATGTCGAAGTGGTTGTTGGAATGCGAGCCCCAGGTCAGGCCCCAGTCGCGGCAGGTCTGCGCCACGCGGACCGAACCGGCCATGGTCCAGAAGTGCGGGTCGGCCAGCGGAATGTCCACGCTCTGCAGCGCCAGCGAATGCGCCATCTGCCGCCAGTCGGTGGCGACCATGTTGGTTGCGGTGGGCAGGCCCGTGGCGCGCCGGAACTCGGCCATCACCTCGCGGCCGCTGAAGCCTTCTTCCGCGCCGCACGGGTCTTCGGCATAGGCCACCACGCCGCGCATCTTCTCGCCCAAGCGGATCGCGTCCTTCAGCAGCCAGCCGCCGTTGGGGTCCAGCGTCACGCGCGCCTCGGGGAAGCGCTGGTGCAGCGCGGTCACGGCCTCGACTTCTTCATCACCTGAGAGAACCCCGCCCTTGAGCTTGAAGTCCTGGAAGCCGTAGCGCGCCTGCGCCGCTTCGGCCAGTCGCACCACGGCCTCGGGCGTCATCGCCTTCTCGTGGCGCAGGCGGCACCAGTCGTCGGCGTTGTCGGGTTCACTCGCGTAGGGCAGGTCGGTCTTGGTGCGGTCACCGACGAAGAACAGGTAACCCAGCATCTGCACCGCGTCGCGCTGCTGGCCTTCGCCCAGCAGGGCCGCCACCGGCACGCCCAGGTGCTGGCCCATCAGGTCCAGCAGGGCCGACTCCACGGCCGTGACGGCGTGGATGGTGGTACGCAGGTCGAAGGTCTGCAGGCCGCGCCCGCCGCTGTCGCGGTCGGCGAACTTGGTGCGCATGGTGTTCAGGATCGCCTGCAGGTTGCCGACGGTCTGGCCCTCGACCAGCGGCCGTGCGTCCTCCAGCGTCTGGCGGATCTTCTCGCCGCCCGGCACCTCGCCCAGGCCGGTGTGGCCCGCGTTGTCGGTGACGATGACGATGTTGCGCGTGAAGAAGGGCGCGTGTGCGCCCGAGAGGTTGAGCAGCATGCCGTCCCGGCCGGCGACCGGGATGACACGCATCGACTGGACGATCGGTGCGGTCATGGCGCGCTCAATCCGCCTTGATGTTTCTGGAGGTGATGAGCTTTTGCCAGCGCGCAAATTCAGACGCCTGGAAGGCGGCGAACTGCTCGGGCGTGTTCAGCACGATCTCGAAGCCCAGCTCGGTCAGCTTGGGGGTGACCGCCGGGTCTTTGATGATCGACACGATTGCTTCGTGCACCCGCTTCTTGATGTCGGCCGGCAGCCCCTTGGGCGCAGCCACCGCCTGCCAGGACTGCACGTTGGCGTCCTTGACGCCGCCTTCTTCCAGCGTGGGCACCTCGGGCAGCAGCGGCGAGCGTTTGGCGCTGGTGATCGACAGAGCGCGCAGCTTGCCGGCCTTGAGCTGCGGCATGGCGGTGTTGATGTTCATGAACGAGGCCTCGACCTGGTTGCCCAGCAGGTCGCTCATCACCGGACCGCCGCCCTTGTAGGGGATGTGCACGCCCGAGGTGTTGGTCTGTTGCCAGAACAGTTCGGCCGTGAGGTGGTCCGACGAACCGTTGCCCGACGAGGCGAAGGTCATCTTGCCGGGGTTGGCCTTCTGGTACGCGATCACGTCGGCCAGCGACTTGTGGGCCGAGGCCGCGGGCACGACCAGCACGTTGGGCGCCTGCACGACGACCGTGATCGGGTCGAGGTCCTTGAGTGCGTCGTAGCTCACCTTGATCAGGTGCGGCGCGATCACGAACGGACCGAGCGAGGACACGAACAGGGTGTGGCCGTCGGCCGGCGCACGGGCCACCGAGGTCGCGCCGATGGTGCCGGTGGCGCCGGCCTTGTTCTCGACCACGACGGTGGCGCCGCCGAGCTTCTCGCCCAGCTTGGCTGAAATCGTGCGGGCGATCAGGTCGGTGGACCCGCCGGGCGGGAAGGGCACGACCAGGGTGATGGGCTTGTCGGGCCAGGCGAAAGCGGGCAGGCTGGTGGCCGCGGCGACCAGCAGGGTGACGAGGGATTTCTTCATGGTGTCAGAGGTTCTGCGGTTCACTGTTCGAGGGTGATCTTTTCTTCGCGCACGACCTGCGCCATCTCGGGCAGCTCGGCCTTGATCCAGGCGGCGAATTCGGTGCTGCTCAGCTTTGAGGGCTCCAGGCCCAGGGTCTCCAGCTTTTCCTTCACGTCGGGCAGGGCGGTGATGCGCTGCACCTCGGCGTGGATCAGGTCGATCACGGCCTTGGGCGTGCCGGCCGGGGCCAGCAGGCCCTGCCAGCTGCCGGTCAGGAAGTTGGGCGTGGTCTCGGCCACGGCGGGCGTGTCGGGCAGTTCGGACCAGCGCTTGGCCGACGACACCGCCAGCAGCTTGAGCTTGCCGGCCTTGACGTGCGGGTAGGTCGCGACCATGCCGTTGAAGGTCACGTCCATGTGGCCACCGACCAGGTCGGTCATGGCCTGGGCGCCGCCCTTGTAGGGCACGTAGTTCCACTGGATGCCGTTGCGGCGTGCGAACTGCACGCCGGCGATGTGGGTCGCGCTGCCGATGCCGGCGGCCGCGGCGAAGTTCAGCTTGCCGGGGTTGGCCTTGGCGTACTTCACCAGCTCACCGATGGTGTTGGCCGGCACCTTGGTGCTGACCACCAGCAGGTGCGGCGAGTAGCCGACCATGGCCACCGGCACGAAGTCCTTCTGCACGTCGAACGGCAGCTTGTACAGCGCCGGGCTGATGGTGAGGTTGCCCACGTCCATCAGCACGAAGGTGTAGCCGTCCGGTGCCGACTTGGCCACCGCGTCGGCGCCGATGTTGCCGGCGTTGCCGGCCTTGTTCTCGACCACCACCGGCTGGCCCAGCTTCTCGCTCATCTTCTGGCCGATCAGGCGGGCCAGCACGTCGGACGTGCCGCTGGCCGGGAAGGGCACAACGATGCGGATGGGCTTGCTCGGGTAGGCCTGGGCCAGGGCGGCGGAGCTGCCCAGGGATACGGTGGCGGCCACAGCGGCCAGCAGGAAGTTGCGCTTGTTCATGTTTGTCTCTCTACGTCACGGTGGGTATGGGGGTGAGGGGGAGCCGAGTCCAGGGCGCCGCGGAACCGGCTCTGCCGGGCCGCCAGCGCCGCCCCCTGGGGGGTGACGCCGCAGGCGGCGCGGGGGGTTCTTATTGCGGCCCCAGGCCGTCGATCAGCGCCTTGAGTTCGTCCATCTCGCCGGGCTTGAGGTCCGACAGCGGGGCGCGCACCGGGCCGGCGCCGTGTCCGACCAGCGTGGCTCCCGCCTTGATGATGCTCACGCCATAGCCTTCGACGCGGTTGCGGATCTTCAGGTAGGGCATGAAGAACTGCTTGAGCAGCTTGTGCTGCGTGGCCATGTCGTCGGTGCGCACGGCTTCGTAGAACTGCATCGCGGTCTTCGGGATGAAGTTGAAGACGGCGGACGAATACACCGGCGTGCCCAGCGCCTTGTAGGCGGCGGCGTAGACCTCGGCCGTGGGCAGGCCGCCCAGGTAGGCGAAGCGCTCACCCATCTTCATGTAGATGGAGGACATCAGCTCGATGTTCCCCATGCCGTCCTTGAAGCCGATCAGGTTGGGGCAGCGATCGGCCAGGATGGCCAGCGACTCGGGCGTGAACTTGGTGCGGTCGCGGTTGTAGACGATGACGCCGAACTGCACGCTGTTGCAGATCTGCTCCACGTGCGCGATCAGGCCTTCCTGGCCGGCTTCGGTCAGGTAGTGCGGCAGCAGCAGGATGCCGTGGGCGCCCAGGCGCTCGGCCTCCTGTGCGTGGGCGATGGCGGTGCGGGTGGGGCCGCCGGCGCCGGCAATGATCGGCACCTTGCCGCGGCAGGTGTCGACGGCGGTCTTGATGATCTGGCCGTATTCGTCGCCGGACAGCGAGAAGTACTCGCCCGTGCCGCCGGCGGCGAACAGGGCGGTCGCGCCGGAGGGCGCGAGCCACTCCAGGCGGGCGGCGTACGAGGGCGCGTTGAAGTTGCCCTGGGCATCGAAGTCCGTCACGGGGAAGGACAGCAGGCCAGAGGACATGACTTGCTTGAGGTCTTGCGGGGTGTATTGCATGTGGGTTCAGCCTGGGTGGGTGGAGAAGTGGAGGTGTCGGCGTCTTGGTTGTAGGATGTCAGACAACTGAAGAGATTGTGCGGACCGGAGGAAAGGGGTGTCAAGGGTTTCCATGCACGTATGTGGAAACCCCTTATCCCTCGTCAGAACCGCGGCTGGCGCCCGGTGAACGTCGGGTCGTACTTGCGCATCTGCGCCAGGTCGTCGCGGTTGCGGATCGTGGTGTTCAGGTAGTTGTGATGCAGGCGGGCCAGGGCCTCGGGGTCGATCTGCACGCCCAGGCCAGGCGCCGTGGGCACGCGCAGGCTGCCTTCCTCAAACTTCAGCCGACCGCCCTGCACCACCTCGTCGTCCTGCCAGGGGTAGTGGGTGTCGCAGGCGTAGGACAGCTGCGGCACCGAGGCCGCCAGGTGCGTCATCGCGGTGAGGCTGATGCCCAGGTGTGAATTCGAGTGCATTGACAGGCCCAGGCCGAAGGTCTCGCACATCAGCGCCAGGCGCTGCGTGGCCCGCAGGCCGCCCCAGTAGTGGTGGTCGCTCAGCACGATCTTCACCGGGCAGCCCATCTCGGCGTTGCGGCGGAATTCCTTCAGGTCGGTCACCACCATGTTGGTCGCCAGCGGCACCTCGCACGCAGCGGCCACGGCGGCCATGCCGTCCAGCCCCGGGGCCGGGTCTTCGTAGTACTCGAGCACGCCGCGCAATTGCTCCACCACCTTCAGGCTGGTGGCCACGGTCCAGTTCGCGTTCGGATCGATGCGCAGCGGCGCGCCGGGGAAGGCTTTGGCCAGCGCCAGCAGGGCGGCCACTTCCTGTTCGGGCGGCAGCGCGCCGGCCTTGAGCTTGATGCTCTTGAAGCCGTACTGGTCGATCATGCGGCGCGCCTGCGCCACCAGCTGTTCGGGCGCGATGCCTTCACCAAACGGATCGGGTGCGTAGGGCTTGTCGATGTGTTCGGCGTACTTGAAGAACAGGTAGGCGGAAAACGGCACGGCCGGGCGCGCCGCGCCACCCAGCAGGTCCACCACCGGCGCGTTCGCCAGCTGGCCCTGCAGGTCCATCATCGCCACCTCGAACGCGCTGATCACCTTGGCGACGGTCTTCGACACGTGCGTGCCCGGTGCCAGCGAGACCTGCTGCCCCAGGAACTCCGAGGCGGTCTGCTTCGGCGTCACCAGCGCGGCGACGCGGATCTCCATGTCGTTGAGCGCCCAGGGCGAGAGGCCGGTGAGCGCGGGCGCGGCCTTGGCCAGCGCGTCGAGCATGGGCAGGTCGCCGTAGCTCTCGTTGATGCCGACCAGCCCGGAGTCGGTCTCGATCTCGATGATCGAGCGCAGGGCCCAGGGCTCGTGGATGCCGGCGGCGTTGAGCAGCGGCGGGTCGCGGAACGCGATCGGCGTCACGCGCACATGGCGGATGGCGTGGGAGGTCATGGTGCGGTTCGCGTCATTTCGCCAGCAGCAGGCCCGGCAGCCAGAGCGACAGCGCGGGGATGTAGGTCACGGCCACCAGCACCAGCAGCAGGGCGCCGAAGAAAGGCATGAGCGCCTTCACCACCTGCTCCATCGGCAGCTTGGCCACGGCCGCGCCGACGAACAGCACGCCCCCCACCGGCGGGGTCAGCAGGCCGATGCCCAGGTTCACCATCATGATCATCCCGAAGTGCACCGGGTCCACGCCGATGGTCTTGATCACCGGCAGCAGGATGGGCGTGAGGATCAGGATCAGCGGGGCCATGTCCATCAGCGTGCCCAGCACCAGCAGCAGGCCGTTGATCAGCGCCAGGATCACGTAGCGGTTGTCCGAGAGGGACGTCAGCGCTGCCGTGATCTTCATCGGGATCTGCATCAGGGTCATGATGTAGCCGAAGCTCGCGGCAAACGCGATCAGGATCATGACGATCGACAGCGTCTTGACCGTGCGGTGGACGAGCTTGGGCAGCTCTCCCCACTTGTAGTCGCGGTAGATGAACATGGTCACGAAGAAGGCCCAGATCACCGCGATGGAGGCCGACTCGGTGGCTGTGAACACGCCGGAGAGGATTCCGCCCAGGATGATCACCATGGTCATCAGGCCCCACAGCGCATCGGCGCAGGTTTTCAGCGCCTGCTTCAGCGGGATCACGTCGCCCTTGGGGTAGTTGCGCTTGCGGGCCATGTAGAGGCACATGATCGACAAGGTCAGACCCAGCAGCAGGCCCGGCAGCACACCGGCGATGAACAGCGCCGCAATCGACACCGTGCCGCCCGCAGCCAGCGAGTAGATGACCGCGTTGTGGCTGGGCGGGATCAGGATCGCCTGCACCGAGCCGCTGACGGTGACGGCGGTGGCGAAGTCGCGCGGGTAACCCTTCTTCTCCATCTCGGGGATCAGCACCGTGCCGACCGAGGCGGTGTCGGCCATGGACGACCCGGAGATGGCGCCGAAGAAGGTGGAGGCCAGGATGTTCACCAGCGACAGGCCGCCGCGGATGAAGCCGACCAGCACGTTGGCGAACGCCACCAGGCGCCGCGCCATGCCGCCCTCGGCCATGATGGCGCCGGCCAGCACGAAGAAGGGAATCGCGAGCAGCGAGAACTTGTTGACGCCGTTGGCGATGGCGATCATCACCGCGTCCAGCGGGATGTCGATGTACCAGGCCCCGACCAGCGCGGCCATGCCCATGGCGTAGGCCACGGGGGTGCCGATCAGGATGAGCACGAAGAAGCTGCCAAGCAGGATGTATGCGTCCATGGTGGCTCTCCTCAGGCGGCTTCGTGGTCAAAGGTGACGACGGCGCGGTGGCGCTGGTCACCCAGGAACATGTGTTCGAGCACGAACAGCGCGGTCACCGCGCCACCGACGGGCACGGGCAGGTAGGTGAAGCCCACTGGCATCCAGGGCAGCTCGGGGATCGACTGGCCCCAGGTGCCGATGCACAGCTGGATGCCGTACCAGAACATGAACAGGCTGACCAGCAGCATCAGCACATGCACCACGGCGCGCAGCGGACGCTGCACCGACGAAGGCAGGCGCTGCGTGATCATCTCGACGGCGATGTGGCCACCGGCGCGGTAGCTCACCGCCGCGCCCAGGAAGGTGAACACCACCATCAGCAGGATGGAAATCGGCTCCGGCCACTGCGAACCCGTGCCCATCACGTAGCGCGAAAAAATGCCCCAGGGAATGAAGAGCGACATCGCAAAGATGCACGCCCCGGCGACCCAGATGCAGGCCAGGTAGACCGAATCAAGAAAGCGTGAGACAGGATGTCCGGCAGCGGTGTGGTGAGCCATAAATGCGTCAATCAAGGAAGTGACAGAGCGAGCGCCTCCAGCACACACCGCGGAACCGGCTTGGCCGGGCCGCAGGTGTGGTCCCCCTGGGGGGAAGGCGCGAAGCGGCGCAGGGGGGATTTATTTCACCGCCGCGATGCGCTGCATCAGGTCGTGGAACTTGGCGCCGTACTTCTGGCGCACGGGTTCGGTGGCGTCGTAGAAGGGCTTGTTGTCGACGTTGATGAACTCGACGCCGGCGGCCTTGAGCTTGGCGGTGTATTCCTCCACGCTCTTGTCCCACAGGGACCGCTGTTCCATCTGTGCTTCGCGGGCCAGCTTCTTCACCAGCGCCTGGTCTTCCTTGGACAGCTTGTCCCAGGTGACCTTGGACATCACCAGGATCTCCGGGATGATCAGGTGGTTGGTCTGGGTGTAGTACTTGGCCGGCGTGTTGTAGTGGTTGGCGGTGAAGTAGCTCGGCGGGTTGTTTTCGGCGCCGTCGATCACCCCGGTCTGCAGCGAGGTGAAGACCTCGCCATAGGCCATGCTGATGCCGTTGCCGCCCATGGCATTCATGGTGTCGACGAACAGCGGGTTGCCCATCATGCGGACCTTCTGGCCCTTGAGGTCGGCGGGCGTTCGCACCGGCTTCTTGGTGTAGAGGCTGCGGGCGCCGCCGTCCATCCAGCCCAGGGCGACCAGGCGTGCCGGGCTGGCCGTGACCTTGGCCAGCAGATCGTCACCGACCGGGCCGTCGATCACGGCGCGCATGTGCTTGATGTCGCGGAACACGAAGGGCATGTTGAACACGTCCACCTCGGGCACCACCGGGCCGATCACGCCCAGCGAGATGCGGGCCATCTGGATGGCGCCCAGCTGCACCTGCTCCACGGCCTCTTTTTCCTGGCCGAGCACGGCGCCAGGGAACATCTGCACCTTGATGCGGCCTTGCGTAGCGGCTTCCAGCTTCTTGCCGAAGTTCTCCACCGCCACGACGGTCGGATAGCCGGCGGGGTGGGTGTCGTGCGACTTGAGGACCATTTGCGCGTAGGCGCTCAGGGGCAGCATGGCGGCCAGGGCGAGGCTGGCGATCAGTCGGCGTTGCAGTTTCATGTTGTCTCCGTTGGGGTTGGGTGGGTGAGGGGAAAAACGGGTGTTGGTCACGCAGTGCAGCGCGGTTCGGGCAGGCCCTGCACGCCCGGGCGCAGTGCAAACACGCCGCCGGCCAGCGGCTGGTCGGCGAGATCACCACCAGGCCGGATGGAGGTGACGAACAGGGTGTCGAGACTGGCGCCGCCGAAGGCGCACATGGCCGGCTTCTTCACCGGCACGGCCAGTGAGCGGTCCAGCCGCCCGGCGGGCGTGAAGCGGTGCACCAGGCCGGCGTCGTTGCCACAGATCCAGTAGCAGCCATCGATGTCGACGGCGGCGCCGTCGGGGCGGCCGGGCAGGGGCTTGAAGTCGATGAAGACGCGGCGGTTGTGCGGCGTGCCGGTGTCGGTGTCGTAGTCGAAGGCCCAGACGGTCTGGCGGTTCGGGTGCGAGTCCGAGAGGTACATGGTCCGGCCGTCGGGGCTGAAGGCCATGCCGTTGGGCGTGATGTAGCCGGCGTCCAGGCCACGCAGCGTGGGCACGCCGTGGTCCAGGTCCAGCGCGTAGAGACTGCCCGAGGTCGCGGCCAGCGACATGTCGGCCACCATGGTGCCGGCGCGCAGGCGGCCCTGGCGGTCGCAACGGCCGTCGTTGAAGCGCATGCCGGTCTGCGGGTGCGTCACGCGGGCGATCCATTCGCTGGTCACGCTGCCGTCGGCCTGCGGCGTCAGGCGCGCCACGCCGGTTTCCATGGCCGCGATCCACTGGCCGTGCGGCAGGGCGTCGCTGCCGGCGGCCAGCGCGATGCAGCCGGTCTGTTCGGGCGTGGGCCAGTGCCGCGCCTGGCCGCTGGCGCTGTGCCAGCACCACAGCGCCAGTCCCGGAATGTCGACCCACCACAGGCACTGGCGCGCGCTGTCCCAGACGGGGCTCTCGCCCACGCCGTTGCGCACGTCCAGCACCAGTTCGGCTTGTTCGCTCATGGTGCGCACTCAGCCCTTCTTGTTCGGGTCAGCGACCACGAAGCCGCCACCTTGGTAGACCGCGACCGGGTCGTTGAGGTCGGGCGTGGGCGTGCGCGCGAACACCGCGTCGCGGAACACGTCCGAGCTGTCCTGCGGCACATAGCCGATGTGGCGCGCGCGGCTGTTGTCCCACCAGGTGACCGCGTTGTCCGACATGCCGAACACGATGCTGTGGCCCAGCACCGGGGTCGAGAGGCAGGCACCGATCAGGCGGTGCAGGTCGTCGAAGCTCAGCCAGGTGGCCAGCATGCGGCGGTCGCGCGGCTCGGGGAACGAGGAGCCGATGCGCACGCAGGCGGTCTCGATGCCGTGGCGGTCGAAATAGAAGCGCGAGAAGTCTTCGCCGAAGGCCTTGCTGACGCCGTAGAAGCTGTCGGGGCGCGGCGGGTGGTCGGCGGTGATGGTCTCGCCCTGCTTGTAAAAGCCCACCACGTGGTTGGAGCTGGCGAACACCACGCGCTTGACGCCGTGCTTCCGGGCCGCTTCGTACAGGTGGTAGACGCCCAGGATGTTGGCCTGCAGGATGGCCTCGAACGGCGCCTCGACCGAGATGCCGCCCAGGTGCACGATGGCGTCGCAGCCGGCCACGGCCGCATCCACCGCCGCGGCGTCGGCCAGGTCGGCCAGCACCATCTCTTCGCCAGGGCCAACGTCGCCACAGCCCGACTTGTCAGACAACCTCAGCACGTCGCAGTTGGCGACGAGCCGCGAACGCAGGGCCGACCCCAGTCCGCCGGCGGCGCCGGTCAGCAGGATCCGGTGGTGGGTTTTCATAGGGTTTACCATGGTGTACAAAGCTTGTCGCATTCCGGTTGCACAGGGGCGTGGGCCTTTGGTACAGTGCTTGTCAGCCCGGGATGTCTGTCGTATGTTGTCAGACAACTGGCCGCAATTGTGAAAATCACGGCGCAGGCTGTCAAGGAAAAACCCATGAACCCCGTGAATACCCTAGGTGAGGAGGCCGCCGCAGAGCCGCCGCGCACCCGCCGCCCGCGTGGCCTGGTGCCCGAAATCGTGGCCTCGCTGGAGGCCGACATCCGCGAGGGCCGGTTGGTCCCTGGCCAGAAGCTGCCGACCGAGTCGGAGCTGGTCGGGCGCTTCGACGTCAGCCGCACCGTGGTGCGCGAAGCGATCTCGCGCCTGCAGGCCTCGGGCCTGGTCGAGACCCGCCACGGCATCGGCACCTTCGTGATGGCGCCGCGCGCGGTCGAGCCGATCTTCCGCATCGCACCCGAAGACTTCGCGACCGCCTCCGACGTGATCGAATTGCTGGAGTTGCGGATCAGCCTGGAGAGCGAGGCGGCCGCGCTGGCGGCGCAGCGGCGCAGCGCCGAGAGTCTGTCGGCGATGGCGGCGGCGCTGGCCGCGTTCAATGTCGCGATCCACGCCGACTCCGACGCCGTGCCCTCCGACTTCCTGTTCCACATGGAGGTGGCCCGCGCGACCGGCAACCGCCACTTCGCCGAGCTGATGACCTACCTGGGCACCATGATCATTCCGCGCACGCGGCTCAAGACCGCGGCCAGCGCCCCCGAAGGGCGCCTGCCGTACCTGGAGCGCGTGCACCACGAACACGAAAACATCCTCGACGCCATCCGGCGCCAGGAACCCGAAGCCGCGCGCGCCGCGATGCGCACGCACCTGTCCAACAGCCGCGAGCGCCTGCGCCGCGCACAGCCCGAAGCCTGACCATGAGCACCCTGCAATCCATCAACGCCCGCACCGGCGAACCCCACGGCAAAACACTGAACGCCTCCACCGAACAGGACATCGACAGCGCGGTGAACGCGGCGCACGCTGCTTTCGCCACCTGGCGCAGCAGCACCGGTGCGCAGCGCGCCGAACTGCTGGAGGCGCTGGCCAGGGGCCTCGAAGGCGAGCGCGAGAAGCTGGTCGCCTGGGCCGATCTGGAAACCGCGCTCGGCCCGGTGCGCCTCAACGGCGAACTCGACCGCACCACCTTCCAGCTGCGCCGCTTCGCCGACCTCGCGCAACGCGGCGAACCCTTCACCGTGCTGGACGACCCGGCGGTCGCCGGCGGCCCGCCCGCCGGGCACCCGGCCATGGTGCGCCAGCGCGTGCCGCTGGGTCCGGTGGCGATGTTCGCGGCCAGCAACTTCCCGTTCGCCTTCTCGGTGCTGGGCGGCGACACCGCATCGGCGCTCGCGGCCGGCTGCAGCGTGGTGGTCAAGGCGCACCCCGGCCACCCCAACCTGTCGCAGCAGGTTTTCGCCATCATCCAGCGCGCGCTCAAGGCGCTGGACCTGCCCGCCGGCCTGATCGGTCTGGTGCAGGGCGCCGAGGTCGAGACCGGCGTCGACCTGGTGCGTCACCCGCTGATCGCGGCCGGCGCCTTCACCGGCTCGACCCGCGGCGGCGCCGCGCTGCAGGCCGAGGCCAATGCGCGCCCGCGCCCGATCCCGTTCTACGGCGAACTCGGTTCGATCAATCCGCTGATCGCGCTGCCCGCCGCGCTCGCGGCCAAGGGCGGCGAACTGGCCACCACGCTGGCCGGCTCCATCACGCTGGGTTGCGGCCAGTTCTGCACCAACCCCGGCCTGCTGGTGCTGATCGACGGCCCCGAGACCGATGCGTTCATCGAACAGCTCACGCTGGCGCTTTCCAAGCAGCAGCCGCACCCGATGCTGACCCCCGGCATGCGCAAGGCCTTCGACGCCGGCGTCAAGCGCTTCATGGACGCCGGTGCCCGTTCGCTGCTGCAGGGCCAGGGCACGCCGCCCGCGCCCGGACCGCAGCTGCTGCAGGTCAGCGCGCAGCGCTTCATCGAGCGTGCCGAACTGCGCGACGAGGTGTTCGGCCCGAGCAGCCTGATCGTGCGCTGCGCCAGCGTGGACGAGGTGCAGCAGGTGCTGGAAGCGGTGGGCGGCAGCCTCACCGTGACCCTCTGGGGCGCCGACGAAGACTCGGCCGACAACCGCGCCCTGGTGCGCAGCGCCACGCAGATCGCCGGCCGTGTGCTGTTCGCCGGTGTGCCCACCGGCGTCGCCGTCACGGCCGCGCAGCAGCACGGCGGTCCCTGGCCGTCGAGCACCGCGCCCATGACCACCTCGGTCGGCGACGCGGCGCTGGAGCGCTTCCTGCGCCCGGTCTGCCTGCAGGACGCGCCGGCCTGGCTGCTGGCGCGCGGCGGCGTGCCCTGCTGACCCCCGGGGCGGGGCTGGCCCCCGCATACGCCACCCGGCGTACAGACGCTTTTCAGGGTTCTCCCTAGCATCCGTTCCGTCACCACCACAAGGCTCCTTCAGCAGTGCCTTGTGGTGGCAGATGTCAGACCCCAACGGATGTTTTTGAACCCTGGAGAAGCGCCATGATGCAACGTCGATTCACCCTGAAAGCCCTGACGGTCGCGACCGCCCTGGGCGCCTTCGGCCTCACCGCCCACGCCGCCGACACGATCAAGGTCGGCATCCTGCACTCGCTGTCGGGCACGATGGCGATTTCCGAAACCGTCCTGAAGGACGTGGCCCTGATGACGATCGACGAGATCAACGCCAAGGGCGGCGTGCTGGGCAAGAAGCTCGAACCCGTGGTGGTCGACCCGGCCTCCAACTGGCCGCTGTTCGCCGAGAAGGCCAAGCAGCTGATCGACCAGGACAAGGTCGCCGTGACCTTCGGCTGCTGGACTTCGGTCTCGCGCAAGTCGGTGCTGCCGGTGTTCGAAGAAAAGAACAGCCTGCTGTTCTACCCGGTGCAGTACGAAGGCGAAGAGCTGTCCAAGAACGTGTTCTACACCGGCGCCGCGCCCAACCAGCAGGCCATCCCTGCGGTCGAGTACCTGATGAGCAAGGACGGCGGCTCGGCCAAGCGCTTCGTGCTGCTGGGCACCGACTACGTCTACCCCCGCACTACCAACAAGATCCTGCGCGCCTTCCTGAAGGCCAAGGGCATCCCCGAGTCGGACATCATGGAGGAGTACACCCCCTTCGGTCACTCCGACTACCAGACCATCATCGCCAAGATCAAGAAGTTCGCGGCCGAAGGCAAGAAGACGGCCGTGATCTCCACCATCAACGGCGATTCGAATGTGCCGTTCTACAAGGAACTGGGCAACGCCGGCCTGTCGGCCAAGGACGTGCCGGTGGTGGCGTTCTCGGTGGGTGAAGAAGAGCTGCGCGGCGTCGACGCCAAGCCCCTGGTCGGTCACCTGGCCGCCTGGAACTACTTCATGAGCGTGAAGAACCCGACCAACACGGCGTTCATCAAGCAGTGGAGCGACTACGCCAAGGCCAAGGGCATCGCCGGCCACAAGGACAAGCCGCTGACCAACGACCCGATGGAAGCCACCTACATCGGCATCCACATGTGGGCCCAGGCCGTCGAGAAGGCCAAGTCCACCGACACCGACAAGGTCATCGCCGCCATGGCCGGCCAGACCTTCAAGGCTCCGGGCGGCTTCACCTCCACCATGGACAAGGAAAACCACCACCTGCACAAGCCGGTGTTCATCGGCGAAGTGAAGGCCGACGGCCAGTTCAACGTGGTGTGGAAGACCCCGGGTCCGGTCGTGGCCGATCCGTGGAGCGACTACATCGTCGAGAACAAGGGCAAGAAGAACCTTCCCGAGAAGAAGTAAGCGGGGTCCCTGATGCGCTGGCTGCGATTCTTTCCTGTGCTGTTGTGCCTGATCGGCGCAGCCACCGCGCATGCCCTCACCCCGGCCGACGCCCTGGCGTTGGCCACGGGTGAGGGGGATGCCCGCATCGCCGCCGTCAACCGGCTGGCGGCCGAACCCGACGAACGCACCCTCGCCCTGATGCAGGCCCTGTCGGCGGGTGCCGTCAAGGTCCAGGGCGAGCAGGTGCTCCTGATTGCAGACGATGGCAGTGGCAAGGATGCGGTGACCGGCGCGGCCGTGACCGTGGCCGAGACGGCCGAAGATGCCATCGTCAACAACCGTCTGCGTGGCGCGCTCGACGCCGCGCTGTCCGTGCGCGACCTGTTTGGCACCGACACCAAGGCACAGCAGGCCGCCGCGGCCATGCTGCAGAAGGCGGCCTTCGACGAGCCCGACGCGGCGCAGTTGCCGCTGGTCGAGAAGGCGTTCGCCAACCAGAACCTCGATCCCAAGGCGCGCAAGAGCCTGGAGCTCGCGCGCGCCGCCATGCAGCTGGCCAGCGACGACGAGGCACAGCGCCTGTCTGCCGCGCAGGCCCTGGGCAGCATGGGCGATCCGGCGCTCAAGCCGCTGCTGGCGGCCCGCCAGACGGCCGAGAGCAGCGCCAACGTCAAGGCCGCGCTCGGCGCCGCCATCGCCTCGCTCGACCGCTCGCTGGCCGTGACCAGCGCGCTGTCGCAGGCCTTCACCGGCATCAGCCTGGGCTCCATCCTGCTGCTGGCCGCGCTCGGCCTGGCGATCACCTACGGCCTGATGGGCGTGATCAACATGGCGCACGGCGAGCTGATCATGATCGGTGCCTACGCCACCTGGCTGGTGCAGGCCTTCTTCAGGAAGTCGCTGCCCGGCCTGTTCGACTGGTATTTGCTGGCGGCCCTGCCGGTGGCCTTCATCGCCTCGGCCCTGGTGGGCGCGGCGATGGAGCGCACGGTGATCCGCTTTCTCTACGGCCGTCCGCTGGAGACGCTGCTGGCGACCTGGGGCATCTCGCTGGTGCTGATGCAGAGCGTGCGCAGCCTGTTCGGCGCGCAGAACGTCGGCGTGGAAAACCCGAGCTGGATGAGCGGCAGCGTGACCCTGATGGGCAACCTCACGCTGCCCTGGAACCGCATCATCATCGTGGCCTTTGCCGGTGCGGTGCTGCTGGGCGTGACGCTGCTGATCACGCGCACCCGCCTCGGCCTGTTCGTGCGCGGCGTGACGCAGAACCGGCCGATCGCCAGCTGCATGGGCGTGAACACCGCGCGCATCGACACCTACGCCTTCGCGCTGGGCTCGGGCATCGCGGGCCTGGCCGGTTGCGCGCTGAGCCAGATCGGCAACGTCGGCCCCGACCTGGGCCAGAGCTACATCGTCGACTCCTTCATGGTGGTGGTGCTCGGCGGCGTCGGCCAGCTCGCCGGCACGGTCTACGCCGCACTCGGCCTGGGCCTGCTGAACAAGGTGCTCGAAGGCTGGGCCGGCGCGGTGCTGGCCAAAATCGCCGTGCTGGTCTTCATCATCGTCTTCATCCAGAAACGTCCGCAGGGCATCTTCGCCTTCAAAGGCAGGGAAGCATGAGCACCGCTTCGATTTCTCTCCCCACCCCCGGTCCGCTGCTCACGCGCGGTGCCTTCAGCGGTGTGCTGGTCGCGCTGCTGGTGGTCTGCGCCGTGGCGCCGGCGCTGAACCTGCTGGTGCCCGCGGGCAGCGTGTTCCACCTCTCGGACTACATGGTCGGCCTGCTGGGCAAGATCATGTGCTACGCGATCTGCGCGCTGGCGATGGACCTGATCTGGGGCTACACCGGCATCCTGTCGCTGGGCCACGGCCTGTTCTTCGCGCTCGGCGGCTACGCGATGGGCATGTACCTGATGCGCCAGATCGGCCGCGACGGCAACTACCAGAGCGAGCTGCCGGACTTCATGGTGTTCCTGGACTGGAAGGAACTGCCCTGGCACTGGGCCCTGTCCGACAGCTTCGTGGCGACGCTGCTGCTGATCGTGCTGGTGCCGGCCGTGGTGGCCTTCGTGTTCGGCTTCTTCGCCTTCCGCTCGCGCATCAAGGGCGTGTATTTCTCGATCATCACGCAGGCCCTGACCTTCGCCGCGCTGCTGCTGTTCTTCCGCAACGAGACCGGCATGGGCGGCAACAACGGCTTCACCGATTTCAAGCGCATCCTGGGCATGCCGCTGGCCACCCACGGCATGCGCATGACGCTGTTCGTGATCACCGGGCTGACGCTGCTGGGCTTCTACGTGTTTGCGCGCTGGCTGGTCAACAGCAAGTACGGCCGCGTGCTGCAGGCGGTGCGCGACGCGGAGAGCCGGGTCATGTTCTGCGGCTACAACCCGCTGCCCTACAAGCTCTCGATCTGGACCATCTCGGCCGTGATGTGCGGCATCGCCGGTGCGTTGTACGTGCCGCAGGTCGGCATCATCAATCCCGGCGAGATGAGCACCGCGGCCAGCATCGAGATCGCGGTCTGGACGGCGGTCGGCGGCCGCGCGACCCTGATCGGGCCGATCATCGGCGCGTTCATCGTCAACGGCGCCAAGAGCTGGCTGACCGTGGCCTTCCCCGAGTTCTGGCTCTACTTCCTGGGCGCGCTGTTCATCGCCGTGACACTGTGGATGCCACAGGGCGTGGTGGGGCTGGTGAAGAAGTTCAAAGGAGCCGGGAAATGACCCCCGACCTGATGGAAGCGGGCGCGCAGCGCTACGAAAAAGCCCACACGGCCCCGGAGCTGGGAAAGACGGAGTCGGGTGGCCGCGCCGCCGGCTACGGCCGCATCGCCACCGGCGAGGTCGACACCACCCACGGCCGCATCCTCTACCTCGAAGACGTGCACGTGAGCTTCGACGGCTTCAAGGCCATCAACGGCCTGAACCTGGACATCGCGCCGGGCGAGCTGCGCTGCATCATCGGCCCCAACGGCGCCGGCAAGACCACGATGATGGACATCATCACCGGCAAGACCCGACCCGACCAGGGCACGGTCTACTTCGGCAGCACCATCGACCTGCTGCGCTACCGCGAGCCCGAGATCGCGGCGCTGGGCATCGGCCGCAAGTTCCAGAAGCCCACGGTGTTCGAGCAACTCTCGGTGTTTGAAAACCTGGAGCTGGCGCTGGCCACCGACAAGCGGGTGCGCCGCTCGATGACTTTTGCGCTCGACAGCGAACAGAAGGACCGGCTGGCCGAGGTGCTGACCACGATCCACCTGGCCGACAGCGCCAGCCGACCCGCCGGGTTGCTGAGCCACGGCCAGAAGCAGTGGCTGGAGATCGGCATGCTGCTGATGCAGGACCCGAAACTGCTGCTACTGGACGAACCGGTGGCGGGCATGACCGACGAAGAGACCGCGCGCACGGCCGAGCTGTTTCTCAGCCTCAAGGGCAAGCACTCGCTGATGGTGGTGGAGCACGACATGAGCTTCATCCGCGCGATCAGCGAGAAGGTCACGGTGCTGTGCGACGGTTCGGTGCTGGCCGAGGGCACGCTCGACGAGGTGCAGGCCGACGAACGCGTGATCGAAGTCTATTTGGGCCGCTGAGGAACGCGACATGAGTCTCCTGGAAGTCAAGGACGTCAACCAGTACTACGGCGGCAGCCACATCCTGCGCAACGTCAGCCTCACGGCCGAGCTGGGCAAGGTCACGGTGGTGCTGGGCCGCAACGGTGTCGGCAAGACCACGCTGCTGAAATCGCTGATGGGCCTGGTGCCGATCAAGAGTGGCAGCATCACGCTCGATGGCCAGGCGATTGACAAGGCCACGCCCTACGAGCGCGCCCGCCAGGGCGTGGGATTCGTGCCTCAGGGCCGCGAGATCTTCGCCCGCCTGACGGTGCAGGAAAACCTGCTGATGGGGCTGGCCTACAAGAGCGGCGGCACGCCGATTCCGGCCGAGCTGTTCGAGCTGTTTCCGGTGCTCCAGCAGATGCTGGGGCGCCGCGGCGGCGATCTCTCGGGCGGCCAGCAGCAGCAGCTGGCGATCGCGCGCGCGCTGGCGGCCGGGCCCAAGCTGCTGATCCTGGACGAGCCGACCGAAGGCATCCAGCCCAACATCATCAAGGACATCGGCAAGGTGATCCGCATGCTGGCCGACCGCGGCAACATGGCGATCGTGCTGGTCGAGCAGTACTACGACTTCGCCGAAGAACTGGCCGACCAGTATGTGGTGATGGAGCGCGGCGAGGTGATCGCCAGCGGGCCGGGCAGCGAGATGCAGGCCAAGGGCATCCGTCAGCTGGTGGCGATCTGACCAAGGCGTTGCCGGCGTGCGTGCGCCGGCGCGGGGGGCGCTAGCCGACGGCGTTCACGCTGGCCAGCAGACCTTCGATCTTGGGCGGGGGCTTGTAGCCCGAGGGCAATGACATGCCGCCGGCGGCACGCCCGGTGTGGGCCTGTTCGCCCAGGCCGGCGTGGATGTCGGTGGTGCGGTAGCGGTCGCGCAGGATCTGCGCTTTCTTGAGCAGTGCCTTGTGGTCCGGAATGCGGGCCTGGTAGCGCTGCAGCACCAGGTGCGCCGACTCGATGATCTTGGCGTTGAGGGTCTTCTCGCCGTCGTCCAGCAGCTTGATCACCGCCGCCTGCGGATCGCCCTTGAGGCTGAGCGACATCGCCTCTTCGGTCAGTTTGAGGATCTGCGAGTGCGCGTTGCGCACTCGGTTGATGAAGTCCTGCCGGCCGACCGCGGCGCAGGCCAGCAGCTCGGTCAGCGCGCGGCTGGTGCAGAAGCGCTGCGACATGGTGTCGACCGCCGCGTCGACCTCGTAGAGCTGGATCGAACGCATCGCCAGCCGCGTCATCAGCGCCAGCAGGTTGCAGGCCGACTCGAAGTCGAATGTCGGCAGGTGGATGGTCTTGGCCAGGCGCCGGACCTCGTCGAGCGCCTGGGCGGTCTGGTATTCCTGGATCGCGAGCATGGCCTCGATGATTTCCAGCAGGCGCATTGGCCGCGGGTTGTCGGGGTAGCGGTCGCGGATGTGTTCCATCTGCTCGCGGCAGCGCTGCAGCCCCTTGTGTTCGTTGGCGTCCAGCCGCGCGAACGCGATCAGCACCAGCGCCTGGGCATCGAACATCTTGGAGTCCAGCCCGATGCGGGTGGCGCGGTCGAGCAGCTCGATGCCTTCGTCGCGCTCGCCCGCGTACCAGGCCATCATGCCGTGCTTGAGCAGGCGGTTGACCGACGACGGCGTGAGCAGGGTGGAGCGCTTGAAGGTGGCCAGTGCGGCCTGGAAGTTGCCCAGCTCGAACTGGGCCCGTCCCATGATGTCGTAGGCGTCGGTGTAGCCGGGCTCGGTCTCGATCAGGCTCTCCAGCGTGGTCACCGCGCGCTGCGGAAAGCCGCCTTCGATCTGTGCCCGCGCCACGCCGAGCTTGGCCCAGGGCAGCGTCTTGGCTTCGACCACCGCTTCGTAGAGTTTCTCGGCCTCGTGCAGGTGGCCGCCGCGCAGCATCAGCTCGGCGCCGATCCGTGCGGCGTACAGGTAGTAGGGTTTCCGCTTCTCGAAGTGCTCCTTGCACATCTGCGCGGCCTCGTCGAACTGTTCGGCGTCGATGGCGACAAAGATGTGCTTGAGGGCGGCCTTGCGCTCGCGGGCCTGCACGATGCGGGCCACCAGGCCGGCGGCGGTGTGGGGTTTGAGCAAGTAGGCGTCCAGCGCCGACTCGGCCGCCTCGGCCACCTTGCTGTAGGACGACTCGGAGGTCACCATCACGAACACGGTGTAGAAGGGCAGCAGCTGGTTGCGGCGCAGGTCGTCGAGCAGCTCCTGCCCGGTCATGTCCTCGCGCTCGAAATACTGTTCGCTGACCACGACGTCGAAGGTGCCGACCTCCAGCTTGATGCGCGCGTCCGCGACCCGCGGGCACTGCACGATCGTGCCCACGCCGGCGTCGCGCAACTGCCCCACGATGATGGAGCGCGACTGCGGATTGCCGTCGATGACGAGCGCCTTGGCGTCCTGCAGGTTGGTGGGCATGGTCTCGGAGGCGGGGGGAGCCTGATCGTGAAAAGGGATGCTGCCCCAATTCTGCGCAGCCCGGCACACCGTTGATCGCCCGAACAAACCCGCAAAAACGCGGCTTTTTGCACACCATTGGCGGGCAGCGGCGGAGCGTTGGGGGCGAGAGGACCAGCCACCGGGCCGCCCCAAGGCAGGCTCGGCCCCCTCGGGGGGCAGCGACCCGCACAGCGGCGGAGCGTGGGGGCCTCGCTCTTCAGACGCCCCAGATGCGGGGGGCGTCGGCGGGCAGGTTCCAGGCCAGCGGGCGCCAGCGCGCCCAGACCGATTGCAGGCAGGTCATCAGCGGTTCGACCAGCGGTGCCACCGCACGCACCGCCAGCAGGCGGTCGCCGGGCGCTGTGGCCCCGGCCGTGACCTCGGCGGGGGCCTGGCCCAGGGCCTCGCGCGCGGCGTCGAGCAGGGCTTCACGCCGTTCTCGGGAAACGGGGCTGCCGGTCGCGAACACCAGGGTGCCCATGCAGCGGCGGCCGCCCAGGCCCAGTGGCGAATCGAGCAGGCGCCGGTCGCGGGCGTCCATGCGGGCCTGTTCCAGCCACGAGCCCGGGATCTCCAGCCGCTGGCGGAACTCGCCGGCGTCAAATGGCTGCCCGGCACCGGGCAAGCCCAGCGCGGTCACGTCCCAGGCCATCAGCTCGGCTCCTTCCGCCAGGGTCGCGCTCCAGTGGTTCTCGGCGCGGCAGCCAGGGTAGGCGATGGTCTCCAGCGGCAGCCACTCCAGCCGCGCACCGGCGGCCAGATTCAGCTGGACGCGCTGCGACGCGAAGGCCTCGTCGGCCGCGTAGAAGCGGGTCGCGCCGGGGGTGCTCAGCAGCCCATGGGCGCCGGCGGCCACCCGCACGTCGATGCTCAACTGGTCGCCGCCGACCAGTCCTCCCGGCGGATGCACGATCACGTTGTGGCAGACCGCGTCGCCTTCGGGATAGAGGCTCTTGAAGATGCGCAGCGGGCCGTCGTGCGCGTGGTGCAGGACGGAGCGGTCGCCGTGTCGCTGGTAGTCGAGGGAGAGTCGGGCGTGCCAGGGCATAAAGTCAGGATAACCCCCCCGCGCCGCTTTGCGTCACCCCCCAGTGGGCCACGCCTGTGGCCCGGCGGAGCCGGTTCCACGGTGTGCTGGAACGGATCACGTCGCGCCGGAGTGGCTCTATTTTTTCCAGAATGAATGGTGCGGCGCCAGCATCTCGGCCGCCAGCGCCGGGACGGGGCCGATGACTTCGATGGACTTCTGCCCGCGCGCGATCAGTTCGCGGCAGGGCAGGGACAGCGTGGGATTTTCCGCGTGGTTGCCGGTGAGGGCGAGCAGGGCTTCCTCGCTGGCGCCGTAGACGATGCGTCCGATGTTGGCCCAGTAGATGGTGCCGGCACACATGGCGCAGGGCTCGAAGGTGGTCACCAGGGTGCAGCCCCAGAGGTAGCCGGCCGGGTAGTTCAGCGAGGCGGTGCGCGCCAGCGTGGCCTCGGCGTGGTGCACGGTGTCGATGTTGCCCTGCTCGGCCAGCACCGTCTCGCCGTCCGGCGCGACCAGCAGCGCACCAAACGGGTGGCGTCCCATGTCCATCGCGCGCAGGGCGACGTCGTTGGCGCGGCGCAGGTGGCGGGCGATCTGGTCAGGATTCATATGAGGAGCGCCGTGAGGCGCGCAGGGGGTTAGCCCTGGCTCCCGCGGTGGGCCCAGCCGGTGGTGTGTTTCTCGACGAAGCTGAACAGTTCGTACATGATCATCGCCATCGCGCCCACCACCAGCAGGCCGCTGAAGGCCAGCCCCATCTGCATCGAGCTGCCGGCCGAGATCAGCAGGTAGCCGATGCCTTCGTTGGCGGCGGTCATCTCCGACACCGTGGTGCCGACGAAGGCCAGCGTGATCGCGACCTTGAGCGAGCCGTAGAAATAGGGCAGCGAACGCGGCAGGCCGACCTTCATCAGCACGTCCCAGCGCTTGGCGCCCAGCACGCGCAGCACGTCTTCCAGCTCGGGCTCCAGCGTGGCCAGACCGGTCGCGATGTTGACCATGATGGGAAAGAAGCTGATCAGGAAGGCCGTCAGGATCGCCGGGCCCGCGCCGATGCCGAACCACACCACCAGGATCGGGACAAAGGCCGCCTTGGGCAGGGCGTTGAAAGCCGTCATCAGCGGATAGACCGCGGCGTAGGCCAGGCGCGAGCTGCCGATCAGGAAGCCCAGCAGCACGCCGACCACGATGGCGATGCCGAAGCCCGCCATCGTCACCCAGAAGGTGCGCCAGGCGTGGCCCAGGATCACCGCCTTGTGTTCCATGGTCTGCGACCAGATGCGCGACGGGCTGGGGAAGATGAACTCCGAGACGCCGAAGCCGCTGCAGATCACCTCCCAGACGATGACGATGGCGATCAGCAGCAGGAACGGGGACCAGCGCTCGACCTGTTTCTTGTTCATGCGATGGCTTTCACTGGTTGATGGTGGCGCCGGCCTTGCGCATCGCACCGATGTGGCCCCTGAGTTCATGGACGATGTCGGTGAACTGCGGCGTGTAGGTCACTTCCAGGTCGCGGGTGCGCGGAATGTCGATCTCGCGCTGGACGACAAAACGGCCCGGGCTCTTGCTCATGCAGTACACCGTGTCGGCCAGGAAGACGCTCTCGCGCAGGTCGTGCGTCACCAGGATCACGTTGAAGCGCTGCGCTTCCCACAGGTCGCGCAGCGTGCACCAGAGTTCCTCGCGCGTGAAGGCGTCGAGCGCGCCGAAGGGCTCGTCCAGCAGCAGCATCTTGGGTTCGTGGATCAGCGCGCGGCAGATGCTGGCGCGCTGCTGCATGCCGCCCGAGAGTTCCCAGGGGTACTTCTTCTCCATGCCGCCCAGGCCCACGCTGGCCAGCAGCTTCTTCGCCCGCTCCTCGAATTCCTTGCGGCGGTCCTTGAACTGGCTGCGGAAGGGCTCGACAATTTCCAGCGGCAGCAGCACGTTGTCCAGCGTGGTCCGCCAGGGCAGCAGGCTCGGCGCCTGGAACGCCATGCCCGAGATCTTCAGCGGGCCGGTGACCGGCTGGCCATCGATGGTGATCTTGCCCATGCTGGGCATCTTCAGCCCGGTGGTGAGCTTCATGAAGGTCGACTTGCCGCAACCCGAGGGGCCGACGATGGCGATGAACTCGCCCTTCTTCACCTTCAGGTTGATGTCCTCGACCGCGAAGACGTTCTTGGCCAGCAGCTCGTCGTTGTAGGCGAGCCAGACCTGGTCGAAGTCGACGAAGGCCTTCTCGGCGGGGGCGGCGTCGGCCATCACTTCTTCGCTGCGGGCAGGATGTTCAGCTCGGCGGCGGGCGGCAGCATGGAACCGTTCCACACGGCGGCCGGGTCGACGCGGGTCTTGGTGCCGTAGGCGTCGGACACCTGCGAGGCCATCAGCGCCATGCGGCCGGGCACGATCTGGCCGAAGCCTTCCTTGCGCGCGTCGGGGCTGGCGACCACCGAGTCCACCGCCAGTTGCAGGCGGCGCGTCTCCAGCGCCACGTTGATGATGCCGTCGCGGGCCTTCACGGTCTCGATGCCGGCGGCCGGGTTGGCCATGACTTCCTTGGCACCTTTGACGAAGGCCGAGAGGAAGGCCTTCACGGCGGCCGGGTTCTCCTTGATGAGCTTGGGGCTGGCGATCACCACGTTGCCGTACAGCTTCACGCCGAAGTCGGCATAGGGCAGGATCACCACGTCTTCGGCCTTGACGCCGCGCGCTTCGAGGTTGAGCAGCGAGGTGAACGAGAAGCCGGTGATGGCGTCGATGTCGCCGCGCACCAGCATGGTCTCGCGCAGCGGCGGGTCCATCGAGGTCCAGGCCACGTTGCCGATGCCGTTGGCCTTCTGGAACACCGGGAAGCCGCGGCGGCCGGCGTCGAACACCGGGGCGCCGAGCTTCTTGCCGTTCAGGTCGGCCGGTTTGGCGATGCCGCTCTTCTTGAGCGCCAGCACGGCGGCGGGCGTGTTGTTGTAGACCATCATCACGGCGACCGGCTTGTTCGGCGCGTCCGGGTTGTTGGCGTGGAACTCCATCAGCGCCGCCATGTCGGCAAAACCCATGTCGTAGGTGCCCGAGGCGACGCGGGTGACGGTGCCGCCCGAGCCGTTGCCGGCGTCGACCGTCACGTCCAGGCCGGCGGCCTTGTAGTAGCCCTTGGCGGCCGACTGCAGGAACAGGGCGGCCGGGCCCTCGAAGCGCCAGTCGAGCTGGAACTTGATCGGCGTCTCGGCGTGGGCGATGCCGAAGGTGGCGGCGGCGGCCAGCGCGGCCGTGAGCTTGAGGACTTGGCGCTTGTGCATGGGGAGACTCCGTCGGGGCGTTGGGGGGTGGATGCCATAGGTCAGCAATTTCAATGCCAGGCGTCGGGCGTGCCGGCGCATTGAACACAGAATGTGTATACAGATTCTTGGGGCAAGACCTGCCCGGCGTCATCGTGGCTAACCCTGAATTGGTGCGTTCACCAGCACCCGCGCACAAAAAAGGGGCCCGAAGGCCCCTGTGGTGGGTTGGCGTCGCGCGGGGGGCGCAGACGGGCCGGCCGCCGGGCCGCCCCAAGGCAGGCCCAGCCCCCTCGGGGGGCAGCGACCCGCGCAGCGGCGGAGCGTGGGGGCTATCAATGCGCGTCGGCCAGCTTGGCGGCTTCGACCGCTGCGCTGCTGTCACCCTCGCTGCCGTTGAAGTACAGGTTCAGCGCCACGGCCGCGATCGAGGCCAGCAGGATGCCCGACTCGATCAGCGGATGGATGCCGTGCGGCATCCACTGCTTGAAGTTGGGGGCGATCAGCGGAATCATGCCCACGCCGATGGTGATGGCCACGATCATGGCGTTGAAGCGGTTGGTCTTGAAGTCCACTGCCGCCAGGATGCGGATGCCGGTGGCCGCGACCATGCCGAACATCACCAGCCCCGCGCCGCCCAGCACCACGGTCGGCAGCGACTCGACCAGCGCCGCCATCTTGGGCAGCAGGCCCAGCACGATCAGGATCGCCCCGCCGGCCACGCAGACGAAGCGGCTCTTGACGCCGGTGACGGCGACCAGGCCCACGTTCTGCGAGAAGCTGGTGTAGGGGAAGGTGTTGAAGATGCCGCCAATCAGGGTGCCCAGGCCGTCGGTGCGCAGGCCGGCGGTCAGCGCCTTGCGGTCCACGGGCCGGTCGGTCATCTCGCCCAGCGCGAGGAACATGCCGGTCGACTCGATCATCACCACGACCATCACCAGGGTCATGGTCAGGATCAGCACCGGGTTGAACACGGGCGCCGCGATCTCGAACGGCAGCACGATGTCCACCCACTTCGCGCTGGCCACCTTGTCGAAGTTCATCAGGCCCATGGCGGCGGCCGCGCCGCCGCCGATGACGATGCCCAGCAGCACCGAGATGTTGGCGACGAATCCCCGGGCGTACTTGGCGATCAGCATGATCGAGACCAGCACCAGGGCCGCGATGCCCACGCCGGTGAGGTCGGCGTACTTGGGGTTGGGCAGCTTGGGGACCAGGGCCAGGTCCTTGGGGATGGCGGGCAGCAGCGAGCCCGGCGCGCCGGCCGCGGCGGTGGCGTCGGCCAGCCACTTGGCGTGTTCGGGGTTGACGATGGTGGGCGCGGTCGGGCCGACCGGGTTGCCGAAGATCCAGTTGATGCCCACGCGCATCAGGCTGATGCCGATCACCAGGATGATCGAGCCGGTCACGACGGGCGGGAAGAAACGCAGCAGGCGGCTGACCACCGGCGCGATCAGGATCGAGACCACGCCCGCGCCGATGATGGCGCCGAAGATCAGGCCGGCGCCTTCGGCTCCCGGGTTGCTGTTGGCCATGGCCACCATCGGCGCGACGGACGCGAAGGTCACACCCATCATCACCGGCAGCTTGATGCCGAACCACTGGGTCGCGCCCAGCGACTGGATCAGCGTCACCAGGCCGCAGCAGAACAGGTCGGCCGAGATCAGCATCGCCACCTGCTCGGGGCTGAGCTTGAGCGCGCGGCCGACGATCAGCGGCACCGCCACCGCGCCGGCGTACATCACCAGCACATGCTGCAGTCCCAGGGCGGCCAGTTTGCCGGCGGGCAGGTGTTCGTCGACCGGATGGACCGTTGTCGTCATGGTGTCTCCTCAATGTTGCATGCAAAACTGTATACAAATTATGTGTACGAAGTTATGGCGTGCGGATGGGGGAAACCCTTGGTGGGCAGACGCGGCAGGGTGGCGCGGCCCAAGAAAAAGGGACGCCGAAGCGTCCCTTGAAACGGAGGTCTCGCCGGTCAGCCGCGCACGCCGGTCGCGGCCGCGAGGGCCGTCATGTTGAGCACGCGCCGCACGGTCGCCGCCGGGGTCAGGATGTAGGCCGTCTTGTTCACGCCCATCAGCACCGGGCCCACCGTCACGCCGCCGCTGGCCGTGGTCTTGAGCACGTTGTAGAGGATGTTGGCCGCGTCCACGTTCGGGCACACCAGCAGGTTGGCCGAGCCGCTCAGCGTCGAGTCGGCGAGGTAGGCGCTGCGGATCTCGGGCTGCAGCGCGGCGTCGCCGTGCAGTTCGCCGTCGCACTCGATGTCCGGGTGCTGGGCCACGAACAGGTCGCGCGCGGCGCGCATCTTCTTGGCCGAGGCGCGCTTGCTGGAGCCGAAGCTCGAGTGCGAGAGGAAGGCGACCTTGGGCGGCAGGCCGAAGCGCTGCACCTGCTGCGCCGCCATCCAGGCGATCTCGGCCAGCTGTTCGGCCGTGGGGTCTTCGTTCACATAGGTGTCGGTGATGAACAGCGGGCCGTTGGCGGTCATCAGCGCATTGACGGCGGCGAAGTTGTTCACGCCCGGCGCCTTGCCCAGGATGGCGTCGATGCGTTCGAGGTGGGTCGCGTAGGTGCCGACCAGGCCGCAGATCAGCGCGTCGGCGTCGCCCAGCGAGACCATCAGCGAGCCGATGATGGTGTTGGAGCGGCGCACGGCGGCCTTGGCCACCTCGGGCGTGGCGCCATTGCGCGCCATCAGACGGTGGTAGTGCTCCCAGTACTGGCGGAAGCGCGGGTCGCCTTCGGGGTTGACGTTCTCGACGTCGACGCCCAGGCGGATGCGCAGGCCGGCCTTGAGGATGCGGGCCTCGATGACGGCCGGACGGCCGATCAGGATCGGCGTCGCCAGGTTGTCGTCGATCGCCATCTGGGCGGCGCGCAGCGCGCGCTCATCTTCACCGTCGGCGAAGGCGACGCGCTTGCGGCTGGCGGGCAGCGACTTGGCGGCGTAGAAGATGGGCCGCATCAGGATGCCGGTCTGCGTCACGAAGCGCGAGAGCGACTCCTTGTAGGCGACCATGTCGGTGATGGGGCGCGTGGCGACACCGGAGTCGGCGGCGGCCTGGGCCACGGCCGGCGCGATCTTGAGGATCAGGCGGGTGTCGAAGGCCTTGGGGATGAGGTAGTCGGGGCCGAACACCAGCTCCTGCCCGGCGTAGGCGGCGGCCACTTCGTCGCTGGTCTCGGCCTTGGTCAGGTCGGCGATCTGGTGCACGCAGGCCATCTTCATTTCTTCCGTGATCTTGGTGGCGCCGCAGTCGAGCGCGCCCCGGAAGATGTACGGGAAGCAGAGCACGTTGTTGACCTGGTTCGGGTAGTCCGAGCGGCCGGTGGCGATGATGCAGTCCGGGCGCGCGGCCTTGGCGATCTCGGGCCGGATCTCCGGCTCGGGGTTGGCCAGCGCCAGGATGATGGGCTGGCGGCCCATGCTTTTCACCATGTCGGCGTCGACCACGCCGGCGGCCGAGCAGCCCAGGAACACGTCGGCGCCGTTCATGGCATCGGCCAGGGTGCGGGCGGCCGAGGTGCGGCAGTAGCGCTGCTTGGACTCGTCGAGCTTGCCGGCCTTCGCGTCCTCGCGCTCGGTCTGGATCACACCCTTGGAATCACACACCAGGATGTTCTCGATGTTCACGCCGAGGTTGACCATCAGGTCCAGGCAGGCAATGGCCGCCGCGCCCGCGCCGCTGACCGCGACCTTGACCGTGCCGATGTCCTTCTTGACCAGCTCCAGACCGTTGATCAGGGCTGCGCTGGAGATGATGGCGGTGCCGTGCTGGTCGTCGTGGAAGACCGGGATCTTCATGCGGTCGCGCAGCTTGCGCTCGATGTAGAAGCACTCGGGCGCCTTGATGTCTTCCAGGTTCACGCCGCCCAGCGTGGGTTCGAGCGCCGCGATGATGTCGACCAGCTTGTCGGGGTCGCGTTCGGCCAGTTCGATGTCGAACACGTCGATGCCGGCGAACTTCTTGAACAGGCAGCCCTTGCCCTCCATCACCGGCTTGGACGCCAGCGGGCCGATGTCGCCCAGGCCCAGCACGGCGGTGCCGTTGGTGATCACCCCGACCAGGTTGCCGCGCGAGGTGTATTCCGAGGCCAGGGCCGGATCGGCTTCGATCGCGAGGCAGGGAAAGGCCACGCCCGGCGAGTAGGCCAGCGACAGGTCGCGCTGGTTGGACAGCGGCTTGGTCGGGACGACTGCGATCTTGCCCTTGTTGGGCGAGCGGTGGTATTCGAGCGCGGCGTCGCGCAGGGCTTGTTCGGCGGGGGTCATGGGGTCTCCAAAGTGCGAACCGCCCGGCAGGGCGGGCGGTCATTGTGTCACGTCGAAAGGGCGGGATTCGGTGCCGGGCTTATGCGGTCTTCAACAGGTCGAGCAGGGTGCGGGCGATCACCTTGGTCGCCTTGCGCAGGTCGTCCAGCAGCAGGTTTTCGTCGGCGCGCTTGGCGTTCGACTCGCGCACCGTGCGCGGGCCGGCGCCGTAGATCACACCCGGAATGCCGTGCTCGCCATAGATGCGCACGTCGGTGTACAGCGGTGTGCCCACCGCGGGAATGGGTTCGCCGAACAACTCGCTGCCGTGTTTCTGGATGGCGTCGACCAGGGGCTGGTTGCCCGGCAGCGGCTGGAGCGCGCGGGCCAGCAGGATGCGCTTGACATCGACGCTGATGGCTCGACCGCCGCGCGGCGGCTGAAAGCTGGCGGCGGCGTCGACGATGGTCTTGCGCAAGGCCGCTTCCACCTCGGTCGGGTTTTCCTCGGGGATCATGCGGCGGTCCAGCTTGAGCACCACCTTGCCGGGGATCACGTTGGTGTTGGTGCCGCCCTGGATCAGGCCCACGTTCAGGTACGGGTGGGTGATGCCTTCGACCGCCGACGTGACCTTCAGGTAGTCGGCATTGAGCTTGTAGAGCGCGTTGAGGATGTGCACCGCGCCCTGCAGCGCGTCGGTGCCGCTGTCGGGGATGGCGGCATGCGCCATGTCGCCGTGCACGGTGACTTCCATCTGCAGGCAGCCGTTGTGTGCGATGACGACCTGGTAGCTGAAGCCGGCCGCGATCATCAGGTCGGGCTTGGTCAGGCCTTTCTTGAGCAGCCAGTCGGGGCCGACCTCGCCGCCGAACTCCTCGTCGTAGGTCACGTGCAGTTCCACGCCGCCCTTCAGCGGTGCGCCGAGCGACTCCAGTGCGCGGATGGCAAAGGTGAAGCTGGCGATGTCGCACTTGCTCACCGCGGCCGCGCGGCCGTAGATCCTGCCGTTTTCGATCTCGCCGCCATACGGGTCGTGCGTCCAGCCCTCGCCGGGCGGCACCACGTCGCCGTGGGCGTTGAGCGCGATGGTCTGGCCGCCGTCGCTGTAGCGGCGGCGCACGATCAGGTTGGTGATGGTTTCCAGCCCGACAGCCTGGACCTCGGCCTCGGGCACGGCGTGTTGTTCGGCCGTCAGACCCATGGCGGCCAGCAGCTCGGCGGTGCGCTCGGCGTGCGGTGCGTTGTTGCCCGGCGGCGTGTCGGTGGGCACGCGGATGAGTTCCTGCAGGAACTTCACCTCTTCGTCGAAGTGGGCGTCGATCCAGGCGTCGAGTTGCTGTTGGGGTGTGGTCATGGTGGGCTCAGGGGTGTTCGGTGGTCAGTTGTTGCAGCACATGGTCGAAGGCCTTCACGGCCAGGTCCATGTCGTCGGCGGTGCTGGATTCGAGCGGGTTGTGGCTGATGCCGCTGTTCTCGCCGCGCACGAACAGCATGGCCTGCGGCATGACTTCGTGCAGCTTCATGGCATCGTGGCCGGCGCCGCTGGGCATGCGGTGCAGCGGCACGCCCAGGGCGGTGACGGCGGCTTCCCAGCGCGCCTGCCAGGCGGGCGCACTGGGCGCAGCGGCAGCGCGCATGGTTTCCTCCAGCGAGTGGCGCATGCCTCGGCGATCGCAGATCTCCTGGAGTTTCGCCAGCACGTCTTGCGCCAGCGCGTCGCGCTGCGCGTTGGTGGGCGCGCGCATGTCCAGGCTGAACTTGCAGGCACCGGGCACGACGTTGATGGAGCCGTTGGGCACCTGCAGCATGCCCACGGTGGCGACCGAGTCGCCGTCCTGTGCGGCGCGCTGCTCGGCGTACAGGATCAGCTCGGCCACGGCGGCGGCGGCGTCGCGGCGCCGGTCCATGGGCGTGGTCCCGGCGTGGCTGGCCATGCCGATGACCTCGCCGAGATACCGCACGCTGCCGTTGATGCTGGTGACGATGCCCAGAGGCAGGTTCAGTTCGTTGAGCACCGGGCCTTGCTCGATGTGCACCTCGATGAAGCCCAGGTACCGCGCCGGGTCGCGCTGCAGCTTCGGGATGTCGGCGATGCACAGGCCGGCGTGCTGCATGGCCGCGCGCATGGTGATGCCGTCGGCGTCCTGCTGGTCCAGCCAGGCCGGGTCGAAGTGGCCGGTGAGCGCGCCCGAACCGAGAAAGGTGGCCTTGTAGCGCTGACCTTCTTCTTCCGCGAAGCCCACGACCTCGATGCCAAACGGCAGGCGCTGGCCGGCCGTGTGCAGCTTCTGCACGCAGGCCATGGGCACGAAGATCCCCAGTCGCCCGTCGTACTTGCCGCCGTTGCGCACGGTGTCGTAGTGGCTGCCGGTGATCAGGTACTTGGCATCCGGTGTGGCAGCGTGGTACCGCCCCACCACATTGCCCACGGCGTCGATCTCGATTTCATCGAAGCCGCAGTCCTTCATCCAGTGGCTGATGCGCTGGGCGCAGGCTCGGTGCGCGTCGGTGAGATACGTGACGGTGAGCTGGCCCTTCTCGGCGTAGCCCGGGTCGCTGTGCTGGGCCAGCTTCTCCTGCCAGTCCCACACCCGCTGGCCGTCCACCGGCTCGAAACCGAACTTGTCGTTCAGGCGGATCTCGGCGATGCGGTGGATGTTGCGCAGGCACTCCTGGCGCTCGAAGTCCGGGTGCCCGTGCACGCGGCGCTCGAAGGCTTCGATGATCTGCGCCTTGGAGAGGCCCGTGCCGCGCGGTCCGCGCACCGCCAGGATGAAGGGGAAGCTGAAGCGCGCGTTGTAGGCGGCGTTGAGCTGCTGGATGTGCGCGAACTCGTCGGGCGTGCAGTTGGTCAGGCCAGCCTTGGTCTGCTCGTTGGTCGACTCGGCGGTGAGCGTCTTGCTCACCATGGCTTTGCCCGCCAGCTCCGGGTGGGCGCGGATCAGCGCCAGCTGCGGCTCGACACCAGCTTCATCCAGCACGCGCGTCATCGCGTGCTTGAGTTGCGCCAGCGACGCGAACGGCCGCTGCGCCAGGGCACGCTCGGCGATCCAGGGTGAGTGCTCGTACAGACCGTCGAGCATCTGCAGCGCCTCGGGCAGGGGCGCGGCGTTGAGTTGGTCCAGGGTCAGGGGCATGGTGTGTTCCTCAGACCGTGGGCAGCGGGTGCGTGGCCTTCCAGTGCCGCGCGATGTCCAGCCGGCGCGCGACCCAGACCTGGTCGTGCGACTGGATGTGGTCCAGGAAGCGCTGCAGCGCGGTGATGCGGCCCGGGCGGCCGAGCAGGCGGCAGTGCATGCCGATGCTCATCATCTTGGGCCGGTCCAGGCCGGCCGGGTCGCCTTCGGCGTAGAGCGCGTCGAAGGTGTCCTTCATGTACTGGAAGAACGGGTCGGCGTGCGAATAGCCCTGGGGCAGGGCAAAGCGCATGTCGTTGCAGTCCAGCGTGTAGGGCACGATGAGCTGGTGCGCGTCGCTGCCGTCGCTCTTGCGCACCTTCATCCAGAACGGCAGGTCTTCGCCGTAGTAGTCGCTGTCGTATTCGAAGCCGCCGAAGTCGGCCACCAGGCGGCGCGTGTTGGGGCTGTCGCGCCCGGTGTACCAACCCAGCGGCCGTTCGCCAGTCAGGCCCTGGATGATCTGCATGGCCTCGGCCATGTGGGCGCGCTCGGTGGCTTCGTCGATGTTCTGGTAGTGGATCCACTTCAGGCCATGGCAGGCGATGTCGTACCCCAGCTCCTTGAAGGCCGCGGTCAGCTCGGGGTGTCTCTGCAGCGCGGTGGCGACGCCGAACACGGTCAGCGGCAGGCCCCGACGTTCGAACTCCCGCAGGATGCGCCAGACGCCGGCGCGCGAGCCGTATTCGTAGATGCCTTCCATGCTGATGTGCCGGTCCGGGAAGGCGGCCGGGTTGAACATCTCGGAAAGGAACTGTTCGGAGCCGGCATCGCCGTGCAGCACGCTGTTCTCGCCACCTTCCTCGTAGTTGAGGACGAACTGCACGGCCACACGGGCGCCGCCCGGCCAGCGGGCGTGCGGCACATCGCGGCCATAGCCGATCAGGTCGCGCGGGTAGGGAGCGGTGGAGTCGTAGATCATGAGGACAGCGCGAGGGACAGGTCGTTGGTGGGCAACTTGCGGTCGAAGGTCAGGCCCTCTTCGACGTGCAGCAGGTGTTCGTTCATCAGGCGCACGGCCAGTGCCTCGTCCTTGGCGGCCAGGGCCTTGACGATGTCGGCGTGCTCCTCGTTGGAGTGCTCGGCGGCGTTGGTGCTCTGGTACATGAGGGTGATGAGGGCGCAGCGCGAGAGCAGCTCACGCAGGAGTTCGGCCAGCACGTGGTTGCCCATCAGCTCGGCCATGCGCACGTGGAAGTCGGCCAGCAGCTCGGTGCGGCCGGTCACGTCCTGGTTGGCCACGGCCTGTTTCTCCTGGGCGACGTGCTCGCGCAAGGCCTTGATCTTGCTAGGGGTGACCTGGCGCACGAAGGCGCGGGTCATTTCGGCCTCGAGCATGCGGCGCACGGCAAACACCTGCCGGGCTTCCTCCACCGACGGAGCGGCGACAAAGGCGCCGCGCGCGGGTTCGAGGCGGATCAGGCGGTTCTGCGAGAGCTGGAACAGGGCCTGCCTCACCAGGGTGCGCGAGACGCCGAAATGGTCGGCCAGTTTCTGTTCGGCCAGCTTGGTGCCCGGGTGCAGTCGGTGCTCGACGATGGCACGGGTCAGCGATTCGACGATCTGGCGGGTGCTGGAGGTTTCCATGAAACCATCATATCCAGAAAAACAAAAAGTGTATACACTTTCGGTAGACCAAACACGATGAGGACACCACCATGGGCCTGAGCACCCACGTACTGGACACGATGCATGGCTGCCCCGCCGCTGGCATGGGCGTCGAGCTCTACACCACCGAGGGCGAGGTGGCGACCCTGGTCAAGCGCTTCACGCTGAACCACGATGGCCGCAACCCGGACGGGCCGCTGTACGACAACGCCAGCCTGAAGGCCGGTACCTACCGGCTGGTGTTCGACGTGAAGGGGTATTTCGCGGCCCGGGGCGTGGCGTTGCCCGAGCCGAACTTCCTGAACCGTGTCGCGCTGGACTTCGGCGTCGCCCACACCGACCAGCACTACCATGTGCCGCTGCTGGTCAGCCCGTGGAGCTATTCCACCTACCGCGGCAGCTGATTCAGAGGCACCGCGGAACCGGCTCCGCCGGGCCGCCAGTGCCGCCCTCTTGAGGGGGTGACGCCGCAGGCGGCGCGGGGGGATTCTTCTATCTGTCCCGCTGCCCTTCGGTCAGCGTGTCGAGCTGGAAGTTGCCGCTCTTGTCCCACAGCCAGGTGTCGGTGTAGACCACGCGGCCCATGCGCACCGGGGCCGGGTAGGGCGCGGCGTCGCGCACGGCACGCTCGATCTCGGCCTTGGCGCCCGGGTGGCTGGGCGGACGCATCCAGTTCATGGCGACGATGTCACCGCGGTGGTCCAGCTCCAGCTGCATCGTGCCCACGCCCTGCAGCAGCGGCGGCATCTTGCCCTTGAAGATGCGGTGCGCGTACTTCTCGTAGATGTGCCGGGCACCGTCCTGGCGGTACTCGCGCGGGGTGTTGGCCTGCGACACCAGCGACGGCGGCGTGACGGTCGTGGCGGCGGCCGGCGCTGGCACGGGGGTCGGGGCCTGGCTCATGGTGGGCGTCGAAGAGGGCGGTGGCGTGGCCACCGGGGCGGCACAGGCGGCGAGCAGGGTCACCAGACCGAGGCCGGCCAGGCGGGGCGATTCGATGAGGCGGGAAGAAGACGGGGTAGACATGCTTGTCCTTCGGTCTCATGTGGTGCGAGCAATAAAGTGTATGGGGCTTTGGCGGGATGCCCAAGCCGCAGCCCCGGCGATACTGCCGGACGGCCGCCGTTCTGACGCTTTATTACGCTTTCTTTGGCATGCAAGCCACACCCGACCCCGACCTGGAAATCTTCCTGCGCCGCCTGCAGCGTGAGCCCGCGGTGCTGGTGTCGGTGCGCCGCACCCGCGGCTCGGTGCCGCGCGAGACGGGTACCTGGATGGCGGTCTGGGCCGAAGGGCAGGTCGGCACCATCGGTGGTGGCCACCTGGAATGGGACGCCGTGCGGCGCGCGCGGGAGGCGCTGGCGCAGGGCGCCGGTGCCGCGCAGGAATACCGCGTGGCGCTCGGGCCCAGCCTCGGGCAGTGCTGCGGCGGGGAGGTGGTGCTGGGGCTGGAGCCGGTGGGAGCGGCGCTGGCCGGCGAGCTGCGCGCGCGACTGGCCCGGCCGCTGACCCCCGTGGCGCTGTTCGGCGGTGGTCATGTCGGGCAGGCCATCGTGCGGGCGCTGGACCCGCTCCCGTTTTCGGTGCACTGGATCGACAGCCGCGACGGCGTGTTCCCCGACGGGTTGCCGGAGCGCGTGCGGGCTGAGCACTCGGACCCGGTGCAGGACGCGGTGCGCGATCTGCCCGCCGGTTCGCTGGTACTGGTCATGAGCTTTTCGCACGCGGAGGATCTGGACGTGGTGGCCGCCTGCCTGCAGCGGCAACGCCTGACCGCCGATCTGCCTTTCGTGGGGCTGATCGGCAGCCAGACCAAATGGGCGACCTTCCGCCGGCGGCTGGCCGGGCGCGGTTTCCACGCCGATGAGCTGGCCCGCATCACCTGTCCCATTGGTCTGCCGGGCATCACCGGCAAGGAGCCGGCCGTGATCGCCGCCTCGGTCGTGGCGCAGTTGTTGCTTGTGGTGCAGGGCGGCACTGCGGGTTAGCCCTGCCCGGTCTGTCGGCAAAAACTGTATACACTTTGCCGGTCCGGTCGCAGCGGAGCGGGTGGCGAAACCTCGGTTTCTGCCGCTCATTTACGCGGCCCTCAGTCGGCTCAGAGCGCCCGCGGTGGTGAGTCGAAAATCCTGAAGACGGAATGTCCGTCCACGTGTTGAGGTGCCATGGAAACCTACCTGCTCGACTGGGCCAATCTGTTGCTGCGCTGGCTGCACGTGATCGTGGGCATCGCCTGGATCGGCTCTTCCTTCTACTTCGTCTTTCTCGACAGCAGCCTCACGCCGCCCGAAGACGAGCAACTGAAGAAGGACGGCGTCAGCGGCGAGCTCTGGGCGCTGCACGGCGGCGGCTTCTATCACCCGGTCAAGTTTGCGGGGGCGCCGCCGAAGCTGCCCGAGCACCTGCACTGGTTCTACTGGGAAAGCTACTCGACCTGGCTGTCGGGCTTTGCGCTGTTCCTGGTGTCCTACCTCTGGAGCCCCAGCGTCTATCTGATCGATCCGCGCGTGATGCCGTGGTCGCCGGCCGGCGCGATCGCCGCCGCGCTGGCGTTCCTGGTGGTGTTCTGGCTGCTGTACGACGCGATCTGCCGCACGCTGGGCCAAAGCAGGAACGGCGACGCCAAGGTGGGCGCGCTGGTGCTGGTGCTGGTCTGCGTCGCGGCCTATGCGGCCACGCACATGTTCGCCGGCCGCGCGGCCTTTCTGCTGATGGGGGCGATGCTTGCAACGTCCATGAGCGCCAACGTGTTCTTCTGGATCATTCCCGGCCAGCGCACCATGGTGGCCGACATGCAGGCGGGCCGTCCGGTCGACCCGATCCACGGCAAGCGCGGCAAGCAGCGCAGCGTGCACAACACCTACTTCACGCTGCCGGTGCTGTTCGCGATGCTGAGCAACCACTACAGCTTCACCTTTGCCCACCCGCAGAACTGGCTGGTGCTGATCGGCATGATGTTCGCCGGCGCCGCGATCCGGCAGTTCTTCGTCATGCGCCACGGCCACAAGCTGGGCCGCAATCCGCACCCCTGGAAGTACGCCGTCGTCGGTGTGGCCGTGCTGCTGGCACTGATCGTCTGGCTCAAGCCGGCCAACCTGGCGACATCGGCCGCACCCCGGGATGTCGGCTTCGCGCAGGTGCAACCGGTGTTCGCGCAGCGCTGCGTGATGTGCCACGGCGAGGGCCTGCAGTCCAAGGGCGTGCGGCTGGACTCGGCCGCCGAGGTTCGCAAGAACGCGCAGATGGTCTACCAGCAGGCGGTGGTGCAGAAGACCATGCCGATGAACAACGCCACCGGCATCACCGACGAGGAGCGGGCGCTGATCGCGCAATGGTTCAACGCCGGGGCCAAAACCGACTGAACCAGCATCTGTCACCACGCTGCGCTACGCTCGGGGTTTTCCAACGCTCGGGAGACCCTGAATGAAAACGCGCGCCGCCGTGGCCTGGAAGGCCGGCGAACCCCTGACCATCGAAACCGTGGACCTGCAGGGTCCGAAATTCGGCGAGGTGCTGGTCGAGATCAAGGCCACCGGCATCTGCCACACCGACTACTACACGCTCTCGGGCGCCGACCCCGAAGGCCTGTTCCCCGCCATCCTGGGCCACGAGGGCGCGGGCATCGTGGTGGACGTCGGCCCCGGCGTGACCACGCTCAAGAAGGGTGACCACGTCATCCCGCTCTACACGCCCGAATGCCGCCAGTGCAAGTTCTGCCTGAGCCGCAAGACCAACCTCTGCCAGCTGATCCGCGGCACGCAGGGCAAGGGCCTGATGCCCGACGCCACCAGCCGCTTCTCGATCGACGGCCAGCCCATCCTGCATTACATGGGCACGTCCACCTTCGCCAACCACACCGTGGTGCCCGAGATCGCGCTGGCCAAGATCCGCGAAGACGCGCCGTTCGACAAGGTCTGCTACATCGGTTGCGGCGTCACCACCGGCATCGGCGCCGTTCTGTTCACCGCCAAGGTGGAAGCGGGCGCCAACGTGGTGGTGTTCGGCCTGGGCGGCATCGGCCTGAACGTGATCCAGGGCGCGAAGATGGTGGGTGCCGACAAGATCATCGGCGTCGACCTCAACCCCGAGCGCGAGGCCATGGCCCGGAAGTTCGGCATGACGCACTTCATCAACCCCAAGGACCACGAGAACGTGGTCGACGCCATCGTGCAGTTGACCGACGGCGGCGCCGACTACAGCTTCGAGTGCATCGGCAACACCAAGGTGATGCGCCAGGCGCTGGAGTGCACGCACAAGGGCTGGGGCCGCAGCATCATCATCGGCGTGGCCGAAGCCGGTGCCGAGATCTCGACCCGTCCGTTCCAGTTGGTCACCGGCCGCAAGTGGGAAGGCTCGGCCTTCGGCGGCGCGCGCGGCCGCACCGACGTGCCCAAGATCGTCGACTGGTACATGGAGGGCAAGATCGACATCGACAGCCTGATCACCCACAAACTCAAGCTCGAAGACATCAACGAAGGCTTCGCGCTGATGAAGCGCGGCGAGTCGATCCGGTCGGTGGTCGAGTTCTGACGCTGCCATGGGGCTGCCGCTGCTGACCGCCGACACCCGCGTGCGCGCTGGCGTGCTGGACGTGGCCTGCCACATGGCCGGTCCGGTCGACGGCCCTCCGGTGCTGCTGATGCACGGCTTCCCCTACGACATCCATTCGTATGTCGATGTGGCGCCGATGCTGGCCGCCGCAGGTTGCCGCGTGGTTGTGCCCTACCTGCGCGGCTATGGCGGCACGCGCTTCCTCGATGCGGCGACGCCGCGCTCGGGCGAGCAGGCGGTGTTGGGCGACGACCTGCGGGCGCTGCTCGATGCGCTGTCCATCGGGCGCGCCGTGCTCGCCGGCTACGACTGGGGCGGCCGCGCCGCCTGCGTGGTGGCGGCGCTGTGGCCCGAGCGCTGTGCCGGCCTGGTCTCGGTCAACAGCTACAACCTGCAGAACATCGCGCGCGCCATGGCGCCGGACACGCCCGTGAACGAACAGCGGCTCTGGTACCAGTACCTGTTCCACAGCGAGCGTGGCCGCGCCGCCCTGACGCAGGACCGGCGCGCGCTGTGCCGGCGGCTGTGGGAGCGCTGGTCGCCGACCTGGGCCTTCGACGACGCCTGCTTCGAGCGCAGCGCCGCCGCCTTCGACCACCCCGACTTCGTGGACGTGGTGATCCATTCCTACCGCCACCGCTTCGGCCTCGTGCCGGGCGATCCGGCGGTGGCCGAGGTCGAGCGGCGCATTGCCGCGCAACCGGTGATCACCGTGCCGACCATCACCTTCGACGGCCTGACCGACGGCGTGCGCCCCTGGGAGCACGCCGAGGCCCAGGCCCACCGTTTCAGCGGACCGCGCGCGCACCGGCTGGTGCCGGGCGTGGGCCACAACCTGCCACAGGAGGCGCCCCGGCTGTTTGCCGACGCGATCCTGGAACTGGTCCGCCGCTGACCCGCTTTGATCCTTCCCACCAGAGACCATGGCCCTCGAACGACTTGAACTCCTGAGCGAACACGGCAGCTTCGGCGGCGTGCAGCGCTTCTACAAACACTTCTCGGTCAACGAGATCGGCCTGCCGATGCGCTTTGCGCTGTTCCTGCCGCCGCAGGCGCTGGCGGGACAGAAGGTGCCGCTGCTGACCTTTCTGGCGGGGCTGACCTGCACCGAAGAGACCGCGACCATGAAGGCCGGTGCGCAGCGCCTGGCCGCGCAGCTGGGCCTGGCCCTGCTGATGCCCGACACCAGCCCGCGCAACACCGGCATCGACAGCGAAGACCACCACTGGGACTTCGGCGTCGGCGCCGGCTTCTACCTCGACGCGACCGAACACCCCTGGGCCGGTCACTGGCAGATGGAGAGCTACCTGCTCAAGGACCTGATTCCCGGTGTCGTCGCTGAGTTCAAGCTCGACGGCGAGCGGCTGGGCATCACTGGCCACTCCATGGGCGGCCACGGTGCGCTCACGCTCGCGCTGCGCCACCCCGGCGTGTTCCGCAGCGTCTCGGCCTTTGCGCCGATCTGCGCGCCGACGAAGTGCCCCTGGGGCCACAAGGCCTTCATGGGCTACCTCGGGCAGGACGAAGCGACCTGGGCCGCGCACGACGCCAGCCTGCTGATGGCGGCGCAGAACAGTGCCCCATACCCCGGCGGCATCCTGATCGACCAGGGCCTGGCCGACAAATTCCTGGCCGAGCAACTGCATCCCGAAGCGTTTGAAGAGGCCTGCGCAAAAGCTGGTCAGCCACTCACGCTGCGCCGCCACGCGGGCTACGACCACGGTTATTACTTCATCGCCAGCGTGATCGACGACCACCTGCGCCACCACGCACAGGCGCTGGCCTGAGTCACGGCTGACCGATCAGGGGCGGCCGGTCAGGGCCGCAACTGCCGGTAGGCCACGTCGGCCAGCGCGGCCAGCGTGTCGCGCGGCAGGTTGCCGCTGAGCGCGTAGCCCATGCGGTCTTCGACCCAGTAGAAGGTGTCGGTCTCGCCGGTGCGCGTGAAGCGGAACGCAGCCGGGTCGCGCCCGGCGGCCTCGGCCAGCGTCGAGATGTGCAGGGTCACGCGCTCGCCGGTCGCGCTCTCGTACATGAACATGGCGCGGGCTTCGCCCTGCTGGCCCGGCAGCAGGCGGCCACCGATGAGCGAAAAACCCTTGTCCTGCAACTGGGGCGCCTGCAGCGGCACGCCCAGCCGGCGCGAGAGCCATTGCACCAGGTGCGCCTGTTCGGCCACGCCGACCTCGACCGGGTGGCGCTTCTCGGGCAGGTAGACCACGTGTGCGGTGCGCGCTTCCTGCACGAAGCCGGGCACCGCCTGCGCCACGGGCCCGCTGTTCGTCTGCGCCGGGTGCCACCACCAGCCGCCGGCAAAACCCAGCGCCAGCAGCACGCTGGCGGCGAGCGCCTGCGGCAGGACGCTGCGGCGGGGCGGCCGGGTGGCGCGCGCCAGCGCGATCGGCACCGGTTCGTCGAGCACGCTGCGCTGCAGCGCCTGCAGCCCCAGCCGCTGCGACTGCCAGTCCTGCACGCGCCGGGCGTCGTCCGGATGCAGCAGCAGCCACGCGGCCACGGCCTCGGCGCGTCCGGGCGGCAGCTGGCCGTCGACCCAGGCGTGCAGCTCGGCGTCGTTCACGGGGGCTTGGGAAACGGTCTTCATGGCGCAGGGGTTCAGGAAACGGCTTTCAGGTGCGGGGCCGGCACCGGTGCGGTCTCGCCGCTGGTGAACCGGCGCAGCTGTTCGCGGCCACGCGACAGCCGCGACATCACGGTGCCCACCGGCACGCCCATGACCTGCGCGGTCTCGGCGTAGGACATCTCTTCGACGCAGACCAGCAGCACGGTTTCGCGCAGCACCGGATGGAGCAGCGACAGCGCCTGCTCCAGGTCCAGGCGCTCGGGCGTGTGCCGGAACGGGTCGTGGCTGGGCTCATGGTGCTCTTCGAGCTCGACCGCCGAGCGTTCATGCACCTGGTCGCGCACCTGGTTGAGGTGCAGGTTGTGCATCATCGACAGCAGCCAGGCGCGCAGCCCGGTGCCGTCGGCGCGCGGTTTCCACAGCGCCCACTTGTGGCAGGCCCGCTCCAGCGTGTCCTGCACCAGATCGTCGGCGCGCGTCGAATCCCCCGTCAGCAGGCGCGCGTAGCGCCGCAGACGGGGAATGTGGGGCAAGGTGTCTTCCGGTCCCAAGGCCGGTGCGTCAGGGGGTGGCGATGTGCCACACGCCGTTGAAGCCGTCGCCGGTCTTGTCGCCCGGCTTGCTGTCCTTGACCCAGTAGTACAGCGGCTTGCCTTTGTAGGCCACCTGCTTGCCGCCGTCGTCGCGCGTCACCACGCTGTAGTCGCCGGAGGCGTCTGCGCCGGTGGCCATCAGCGGCGGCCAGTTGGTGGCGCAGGGGCCGTTGCAGACGCTCTTGCCGCTGCCGGCGGCGTCCTTGTCGAAGGTGTAGAGCGTCATGCCGTTGGGGCCGGTCAGCATGCCGTTGCTGGCCATCACGCCGGACGGGGCGTCCGCGGCGTGGGCCATGCCTCCGATGAGGGCGGCGCTGAGTGCGAGCAGGGCGGTGGTGCGCCGGAAGGTGGTGCGTGTCATGGGGGCTCCTGGAAAAGGTGTCGAAAATCGGGACTGACCCACGGTAAACACGCCATCGTCCTGTTTTATTCCCTCCTCCGGCAGAAATATTTCAGCCGCGCTCCCAGATCACCGGCTTGCCGGACGCCTCCCAGAGTTCGTAGTGCCGGGCGTAGAGCTCCTCGATGCGGTTGCGCTTGACCTTGAAGGTGGGCGTGATCACGTCGTTGTCCACCGTCCAGGCGGTGGTGGTCAGCACCAGGCACTGCAGCCGCTCGTGCGGGTCCAGCGTGGCGTTGATCGCCTTGAGGTGGGCGGCCAGCGAGGCTTCCAGGGCGGTGCGGCCCTCGCTGCCAGCGGCCTGCGCCACCGCGTCGGCGTTCAGCATGGCGATGCCCAGCGGCTGGCCGAGGTTGGCGCCAGTGACCACGCAGGCCTCGATCGCCGGGTGCATGACCAGCTTGTCCTCGATCGGTGCCGGCGCCACGTACTTGCCCTTGCCGGTCTTGAACAGGTCCTTGACCCGGCCGGTGATGCGCAGCAGGCCCTTGGCGTCGATGCTGCCCTTGTCGCCGGTCCTGAGCCAGCCGTCGGCGGTGAACACCTCGGCGGTCTTCTCGGGCTCCTTGTAGTAACCCATCATCAGCGCCTGGCTGCGCATCTGGATCTCGCCGGTCTCCGGCTCGATGCGGTGCTCGACGCCGGGGTAGGTGGGGCCGACGGTGCCCTGCTGCGGCTGGCCGTTTTGCGTGATGTGCGAGAGCGCGAGGTTCTCGGTCATGCCGTAGCCCTCGTTGATGAGCAGGCCCAGCTTCGCGTACCACTGCAGCAGCGCCATCGGCATCGGCGCCGCGCCGCCGGCGGCCAGTGTGCAGTGGTCCAGGCCCAGCGCCTTCTTGACCTTCTTGCGCACCAGGCCGCCGATCAGCGGAATGCCCAGCAGCCGGTCGAGCTTGGCCGGTGGCATCTTGTGGTGCACACCCTGCTGGAACTTGACCCACAGGCGCGGCACCGAGAAGAACACGGTGGGGCGGGCGCGCTGCAGGTCGGCGGCGAAGGTGTCGAGCGACTCGGCGAACCACACCCGCATGGCCGTGCGCAGCCAGCCATGTTCGACCAGCATGCGCTCGACCACGTGGGCCAGCGGCAGGTAGGACAGCATGCGGTCCTCGCCGGTCAGCGGGATGCGCGAAAGGCCCTTGTCCAGCGCCCAGGCGAAGTTGCCGAAGGAATGCATCACGCCCTTGGGCATGCCGGTGGTGCCCGAGGTGTAGATCAGGGTGGCCAGCTCGTCTTCGCCGCGCACGGGCTCGCCGGCCATCGGTGCGGTGCGGGCGACGATGGCGTCCCAGCCGTCGTGGTCGGCCTTCACGTCGTCGGGCGAGAGTGCGTAGCTAATGCAGGGCAGGCCGGCCGGCACGCCGGGTTTCATGCCCTTCCAGCCGTCGAGCTTGCCGATGAACAGGGCCTTCGATTCGCTGTGGGTCAGGATCTGGGCGATGGTCTCGGGTGCCAGCGTCGGGTACAGCGGCACCGAGACATACCCGGCCATCCAGATCGCCAGGTCGCTCATCATCCACCAGGCGCAGTTCTTGGACAGGATGGCGATCTTGCTGCCCGGCGCCCAGCCCTGGGCCTGCAGGTGGGCGGCCATGCGCCGGGTCTCGCCGGCCACCTCGGCCCAGGTGTAGTCCTTGACCACGCCGCCGCCCATGGGCTGCGAGAGGGCGATGCGCGACGGAGAGGTCTTCTCCCAGTGGTACAGGCGTTGCAGGGCGAGGAATTCGGGGGCGATTTTGCTCAAGTCTTGTCTCCAGATCGGTGCCGCGCAATCTACCGGCCGGGGCCGCAGAGGGGCAGCGGGCTTTCCCGCGCTTTTTCTAGAGCTTGCGCTCCACTCCAGCGCAAAGCCCTGATCTGGATCAAGGGCAAAGTGCGGGGCCCCCGAGGCCCCGCCGGCCTCAGGAAATCACGTCGCGGATCAGTTCGGCGCTGTCCTTGTGGCGGACCTGGGCAAACAGGTGGCCGAGCACCAGCGTGCCGAAGGGCAGCAGCGCCATGAACCAGCCCAGGCCGCTCATGCCCCAGGCGGTGGTGGTCGGGTCCACGCCCTCGGCCACGGCACCGGTCAGCAGGCCAAAGCGCGAGAGCAGCAGGTACAGGCCGACCGCCAGGCCGACGATGGCCAGCAGCGGCGCGATCAGCGACTGGAACATATTGGCTTCGCCGGGGACGACGCGGAACCAGGCGATCACCGAGCAGCAGACCAGGATCTCGATCAGCAGGATCGCGACCACGGCCAGGCCCGAGAACCAGAAGAACATGTTGAGCACCGGGTCCAGGCCGGCGATGGCGAACAGCACGATCACGCCGGCGGTGATGACCGAGGTGGTGATCGAGCCGGCCGAGGGCGCGCCGCGATCGTTGACCTGGCTGAGGGCCGCCGGCAATGTGCCACCACGTCCCAGCGCGAACAGGTAGCGCGCGGCCGAGTTCTGGAACGCCAGCAGGCCGGCGAACAGACTGGAGAGCAGCAGGCTCTTCATCAGCGCCGAGAGCCAGTCGCCCACGTATTGCGAGGCCAGGGTGAACAGCACGTTGGCCGGGTTGGTCAGCGGCGTGCCGTTGACCGACGACAGCTCGACCACCTTGTCCACGGCCTTGCCGGCGCCCAGGCCGGTGACGATGGCGAACGCGGTGAAGGCGAACAGCAAGGTGATCAGCAACACCGCGCAGTAGGTCGCCACCGGCACGGTGCGCTTGGGGTCGACCGATTCTTCGCCATAGATGGCCGTGGCTTCGAAGCCGACGAACGAGGCAAACGCGAACGCCAGCGCGATGCCGGCCGAGCCCGCCAGACCACCGGCCAGGATGTTCGACGGGCTGAACGAGGCCAGGAAGTTGGTGCCCTCGGGGCCGCCGTGCACGAAGATCGCGACCGAGGTCGTCACCAGCGACAGCAGCTCCAGGCTCAGCAGCACGCCCAGCACGCCGGCGCCCACGTCCACGCTGCGCAGCGACAGCCAGGTCACGGCGGCCCAGGCCACGAAGGCCCAGGCCCACCAGGGCATCACACCGACCTGTTCGGCCATCAGACCACCGAAGAAGCCGAACAGCGAGAGGTGGATCGCGAGGTAGGCCAGCAGCGAGGTGAACGCCGAGGCCACGCCCATGTGCAGGCCCAGGCCGCGGCCGATGTAGGCGAAGAAGGCGCCGGAGTTGGTGACCTGGTGGCTCATGGCGGCGTAGCCGACGCTGAACAGCAGCAGCGTCAGGCCGGCCAGCAGGTAGGCGCCCGGCGCGGCCGCGCCGTTGCCCAGCACGATGGCCGCGGGCAGTGCACCGGTCATGCCGGCCAGCGGTGCGGCGGCTGCGATGACGAAGAAGACGATGCCGATCACGCCCAGGCGCCCGGCGCGCAGGGAGTGGGAGCCATCGTCGGCAGCGGGGGCCGGTGAAGCCGGCAAAGCGCGTGCAGTGGTCATGGGAAGGGTCCGGTGGTGAAAGGGTAGGCGGATGCTAGGGACGGCGCGCCACACCCGTTATCAAGCTTGCGCACGATGTTCTGCGGGTTTCCCCTATCCGGTCCGTGCGCTGCTACGCTGCATCCACAATCCGCCCCTCCATGGACAGCAACGCCCCCGACCTGAATGAAGACGCCGAAGCGCCCGGCTGGGCGCGCTCGGTGCTGACCTTCGACATCGACGCCCACGCGGCCGCGCAGGGCGAGTGGGCGCTGCAGTACGAGCAGCTCTCCAGCGGCAGTTTCCGCGGCGAGCTGACCATGGTGCAGCTCGATGGTCTGCGCCTGTTCGGCGAGAAGACCAACCTGTCGCTGCGCCAGCGCGGGCGCCTGGGCGACGAGATTTACGGCTTCGCCATGTCGGCCGAGGCGGCCGGCGAGGTGTATTTCGACGGCCGCAAGGTGCACCCCGACGCGATCCTCTGCGGCCGCGGCCACCAGATCGATTTCGTCACGCCGCCGAACCACTGTCTGATCGCCGTCGCGGTGGACCGCAGCCTGCTCAACCCGCTGTGGGAGCGCATGTACCAGAAGCCGCTGGCGGCCTGGCTGGAGCACCAGATGGAGCTGCTGCCGACGCCGGCCAGTGCCGAGGCGCTGCGCAGCAAGCACCTGCAGGTGCTCAAGGAGGCGCTGGCGCTGGCCCAGCATTTCCCCGACGCCTCGGGCCTGCGACAGCTGCGCGACGACATCCTGATCGAGTGGATCGAGGCGTTGCCGCCGACGGTGGACACGTCCGATCTGGATTCGCTGGCGCGGCGCAAGCGCATGGTCGACAAGGCCTGCGAGCTGATGCTGGCCAACCCGGACGAGCCGCCGTCGATCCTGGAGATCTGCAGCCGGGTGGGCGCGAGCCGGCGCAAGCTGAACTATTGTTTCCAGGATGTGCTGGGGACGTCGCCGACGCAGTATCTGCGGGCCTTGCGGCTGAACGGGGTGCGGCGTGGGTTGCGCGAGGCGGGCGCCGGGGCGACGGTGCAGGATGTGGCGGCGCGCTGGGGGTTCTGGCACCTGGGGCAGTTTTCGCTGGACTACAAGAAGCACTTTTTCGAGTTGCCTTCGGAGACCTTGGCTCGGGCTCGTCGCTCCAGGAGTTGATGCTTTTCGTCGGTGGCACCTTGCGGCTGCGGCAGGCGCTCCGTGGCCGGGGCACATCCGGGGTGGTCGGCGCGTTGCGCCGACTGCGCTGTGTCCGCCCGACCGGGGCCGGCGCGGCCCAACTCGCTGCGTTCGCTGACGCTCTCTCCGCTCAGACAGGGGCCGCGAGTCAGTCAACAAAGCGCGCACCTGCGCGCCCGGCCCCGGTCGGACGGACACAGCCACCCCGGAAAATCGCCCCGGCCACGGAGCGCCTGCCGCAGCAAGGGCGGGGGTGTTCGGGTAAACCCGTAAGCGCAGTTTGCGCATTTCCGATCACGCAAGAAGAGAGGTGGCCGGCACAGTGACGGCATGACTGTTTCCTACCCAACGCTTTCTCTGCACGTGGCCGGCCAATGGCTCCCGCAAGCCTCGGGCGGCACACGCCCCGTCATCAACCCCGCGACCGAAGAAACGCTTGCTGTGCTGCCGCTGGCCGGCCCGGTCGAACTCGCGGCCGCCGCTGAGTCCGCGCAACGCGGCTTTGAACAGTGGCGCCGCGTGCGCCCGCACGACCGCTATGTGATCCTGCGCCGCGCCGCCGAGCTGTTGCGCCAGCGCGCCGGCGAGATCGCTCACGTGCTCACGCTCGAACAGGGCAAGCCGCTGGCCGAAGCCAAGCGCGAGGTGCTGCTCTCGGCCGACATCATCGATTTCCAGGCCGAGGAGGGCAAACGCCTCTACGGCCGCAGCGTCGCACCGCGCGTCGACGGCATCCTCTCGCACACCGTGCAGCGCGTGCCGGTCGGCCCGGTCGCGGCGTTCACGCCCTGGAACTTCCCGGTCAACCTGCCCAGCCGCAAGCTCGGCAGCGCGCTCGCCGCGGGCTGCAGCGTGGTGCTCAAGCCGGCCGAAGAAACGCCGGGCAGCGCCATGCTGCTGGTGCGCTGCTTCCTCGACGCGGGCGTGCCGGCCGACGCGATCAACCTGGTCTGCGGCGACCCGGCGCAGGTGTCGTCCTTCCTGATCGAGCGGCCCGAGATCGCCAAGGTGTCGGTCACCGGTTCGGTGGCCGTGGGCAAGCTGCTGGGTGAGCAGGCGGCGCGCCACGTCAAGCGCTTCACCGGCGAACTCGGTGGCCACGCGCCGGTCATCGTGGCCGAGGACATGGCCACGGGCGCGGGCCTCGACTTCGTGCTCAAGCAGTCGGTCACCGCCAAGTACCGCAACGCGGGTCAGGTCTGCGCCTCGCCGATCCGCTTCTACGTGCCGCGCGCACAGCTCACCGTGTTCAGCGAGCGTTTCGCCGCCGCCGCGCAGAAGCTGCAACTCGGTTCGGGGCTGGACGCCGCCACGCAGATGGGACCACTGACGCACGCGCGCCGCATCGAGGACATGGAGCGTTTCGTCGACGACGCGGTGGGCCAGGGCGCACGCCTGCTCACCGGCGGCCACCGCGTCGCGCGGCCCGGCTTCTTCTTCGAGCCCACCGTGTTCGCCGACGCACCGGCCAGCAGCCGCGTGATGCAGCAGGAACCCTTCGGCCCCATCGCCGTGGTCCAGCCCTACGACACGCTGGACGCTGCCATCGAACAGGCCAACGCGCTGCCCTACGCGCTCGGCGCCTACGCCTTCACGCGCGACCTGCACACCGCGCACCGCCTGGGCGAAGAGATCGCCGCCGGCATGGTCGGCATCAACCACTTCGGCGTCTCGCAGCCCGAACTGCCCTTCGGCGGCCACAAGGAAAGTGGCCTCGGCCAGGAGCAGGGCGCCGAGGGTATCACGCACTACACCGAGGTGAAAACCATCACCGTCGGCCAACCTTTCTGAACAGGGAATACCTCATGAGCAGCATCGAACAACTCAAGCAGGACAACGCCGAATTCCAGTGGCACCCCATGGCGCACCCGGCGGCCATGAAGAAGGCCAAGCCCGACATCGTCGCGCGCGGCGAAGGCTGCTGGATCTGGGACGTGGACGGCCACAAGATGCTCGACGGCGTGGGCGGCCTCTGGGCCAGCAACCTCGGCCACAGCGCCAAGCCGGTGCGCGACGCCATCGTGGCCCAGCTCGACGAGCTGCCCTTCTACAACACCTTCCGCGGCACCTCGCACCCGCGCGCCATCGAACTCTCGGCCCGGCTGGTGAAGATGATGGAGCCCGATGGCGTGGCCAGCGTCATGTTCTCCAGCGGCGGATCGGACGCGGTGGAGACCGCGCTCAAGCTGGCGCGCCAGTACCACAAGCTGCGCGGCGAGAAGGACCGCTTCAAGTTCATCAGCCTGCGCCAGGGCTACCACGGCGTGCACTTCGGTGGCATGAGCGTCAACGGCAACACCAACTTCCGCCGCGCCTACGAACCGCTGCTGCCCGGCTGTTTCCACATCGACACGCCCTGGCTCTACCGCAACCCGTACACCAGCGACCCGCTGGAGCTGGGCGAGATCTGCGCCGAGCTGCTGGAGCGCGAGATCGTGTTCCAGGGGCCGGACACGGTGGCGGCCTTCATCGCCGAGCCGGTGCAGGGCGCGGGCGGCGTGATCGTGCCGCCGGCCAACTACTGGCCGCTGGTGCGCAAGATCTGCGACAAGCACGGCGTGCTGCTGATCGCCGACGAGGTGGTCACCGGCTTCGGCCGCACCGGCCATCTGTTCGGCACCCGCCTGTGGGGCGTGCAGGCCGACCTCTGGTGTCTGGCCAAGGGCATCAGCTCGGGTTACGTGCCGCTGGGCGCGACCGCGATTTCTTCGAAGGTCGCGCAGGTGTTCAACGACGACAAGACCGGCCAGGCCGCCGTGGGCCACGGCTACACCTACAGCGCCCACCCGGTGGCCGCGGCCGCCGCGCTGGCCACGCTGGACCAGATCGCCATGCTGGACGTGCCGGGCAACGCCGGGCGCGTCGGGGCGGTGATGCAGGAGCGCCTGCGCAAGCTGGAGCAGAGCTGCAGCTTCGTCGGCAACGTGCGCGGTGTCGGCCTGATGCTGGGCATCGAGATGGTGGACGACAAGGCCCTGCGCACGCCCATGCCGCGCAGCAGCGACATCCCGGCGCGCGTGGCCAAAGAGGCGTATCAGCGCGGCCTGATGGTGCGCATCTCCGGCCCCAACCTCATCCTCTCGCCACCGCTGGTGATTTCGCTGGAAGAAGTGAACCACCTGTGCGATGTGCTCGAAGCCTCGTTTGCCGCCGTGGAGGCCTCGCTGTGAGCCCCACGAAGGCTGGCCGCGCGCCGGTCATCCTGCTGATCGGCACCGTCGACACCAAGAGCGACGAGATCGCCTACCTGCGCGAGCAGGTCGCGGTGTGCGGTGGCAGCGCGCTGGTGATGGACGTGGGCGTGCTCGGCCAGGGCGGCTTCACGCCCGACATCCTCAACACCGAGGTGGCGGCGGCCGCCGGCGTGACGCTGCAGCAGGTCATGGCCACCGGCGACGAGAACACCTCGATGAAGCTGATGGCCGAAGGCGCGGCGCTGATCGCCAACCAGTGGTACCTCGAAGGCCGCTTCGACGGCCTGCTGGCCCTGGGCGGCACCATGGGCACCGACCTCGCGCTGGACGTGACCAACCGCCTGCCGCTGGGCGTGCCCAAGGTGGTGCTCTCGACCATCGCGTATTCGCCGCTGATCCCGCCCGACCGCATCCCGCCCGACCTGATCATGCGGCTGTGGGCCGGTGGCCTGTACGGCCTGAACCGCCTGTGCAAGGCGGCGCTGGGGCAGGCGGCCGGCGCGGTGGTCGGCGCCTGCCTGGCGCGCGCAGCCGAGCCGGACGCGCGCCCGGTGGTGGGCATGACCTCGCTGGGCAGCAGCGCGCTCACCTACATGAAGAAGCTCAAGCCGGCGCTGGAAGCCCGCGGCTACGAACTCGCCGTGTTCCACACCACCGGCATGGGTGGGCGGGCCTTCGAAGACCTGGCCCACCGCGGCTACTTCGCCTGCGTGATGGACTTCAGCCTGCAGGAACTGGTGAACGACCTCGCGGGCAGCTGCGTGAGCGCGGGCAGCGAGCGCCTGCTGGGCGCGGGCCGGGCGGGCGTGCCGCAGATCGTGGCGCCGGGCGCGACCGACATGGTCGACTTCGCGGCCTGGACGCGTTGCCCCGAACCCTTCATCGGCCGCTCGGTGCACGAGCACAACCGCCTGATCGCCTCGGTCTGCATCGACCCCGAGATGCGCCGCCATGTGGCGCGCGCCATCGCCGATCGGCTGGAGCAGGCCACCGGGCCGACCTGCCTGCTGCTGCCCACGGGCGGCGTCGAGCAGTGGGACCGGCCGGGCGAACCGCTGCACGACCCCGAGGGCCTGAAGGCGTTCACCGACGAGATGGTGCACGTGATCGCGCCCGGCACCGTGTTCCAGCCGGTGGATGCGCACATCAACGACGAGGCCTTCGTGCAGGCCGCGCTGCGCGTGTTCGACGGCTGGGTGGCCGCGGGGCTGGTGCCGCCTGGCGTTCTGGACGTGACCGAAGAAAGGAAAGCGGCATGAGCGGTGAACGCGGTGCAAAGGCACTGGTGCTCGACTTCGGCGGCGTCATCAGCCGCATGCTGTTCGAGACACACGCGCTGTCGGAACAGGCCCTGGGCCTGCCGCCCGGCACGCTGACCTGGAAAGGTCCGTTCGACCCGGCCACCGACCCGCTCTGGCAGGACATGCTGGCGGACAAGCTGAGCGAGCGCGACTACTGGATGGCCCGCACCCGCGAGGTCGGCCGCCTGCTCGGCGAGGACTGGGACAAGATGGAAACCTTCGTGCAGCGCGCGCGCGGCGCCGATGTCGAAGCCGTGATCCGGCCCGAGGCGGTGTCCATCATCTGCGCCACCAAGGCCGCCGGTCGCAAGCTGGCGATCCTCTCCAACGAGCTGGACCTGTTCTACGGCGCCGACTTCCGCCGCCGCCTGCCGCTGCTGCAGCTGTTCGACGTGACCGTGGACGCGACCTACACCGGCATCCTCAAACCCGACCCGCGCGCCTACGCGGCCGTGACCGAGGCGCTGGGGCTGCCGGCCGGCGAGTGCGTGTTCGTCGACGACCAGCAGCGCAACGCCGACGGCGGGGTGAAGGCCGGGATGCAGGTGGTGCACTTCGACGTGCTGCAGCCGACGGTGTCTTTTGCGAAGGCGCGGGAACTGTTGGGGCTCTGAGCGTTCACACTCGGGTCTTCCACGTCCCGATCCCATGAACGCTCCCTCCCGCTTCAACCGCCGCACCCTGGCCACGGCCTCGGCCGCCGGTGCCGCCCTGCTCACCCTGGGCGTCTGGCTGCGCCAGTCCAATGCCGCGAACGCCCGCCCGCGGCCCGCCAGCACCCTGCCGCCCATGAAGGGCCCCGCGCCGGCCCTGTTCATCGGCCACGGCAGCCCGATGAACGCGATCCAGAACAACCGCTTCACCAAGGCGCTGAACCAGTGGGGCGAGACACTGGGCCGGCCCAAGGCCATCCTGATGGTCTCGGCCCACTGGCTGACCGAGCGCGACACCCGCGTGTCGACCACGGCCGAGCCCGCACTGATCTACGACTTCGGCGGTTTCCCGGCGCCGCTCTACGAGGTCCAGTACCCCGCACCCGGCGCACCGGCGGTGGCGCAGCAGGCCGCCGGCCGGCTGGCCCCCCGCATCGTCGGCCAGGACACGGCCCGGGGCCTCGACCACGGCGCCTGGACCGTGCTCAAGCACCTGTATCCGGCCGCCGACGTACCGGTGTTCCAGCTCTCGATCGACATCACGCGCGAGGGCGCCTTCCACGTCGCCATGGGCCGCGCCCTGGCCGCGTTGCGTGGCGAGGGGGTGATGGTGGTCGGCAGCGGCAACGTGGTGCACAACCTGGGCATCCTGGACCGCGATGCGGGCGAAACCGGGCGCGCCAGCGCCGGTTGGGCGCAGGGGTTCGACGATGCGGTCAAGGCCGCGATGGACGCCGGCGACACGCCGGCGCTGGCCAAGTGGGAAGGCCTGTCGGCCGGTGCCCGCACGGCGGTGCCGTTCCCCGACCACTACTACCCCATGCTCTACGCGCTCGGCGCCGCGCAGGCCGGCGAGAAGCCGCGCCATGTGTTCGAGGGCTTCCACGAAGGCACGCTGTCGATGCGCTGCGTGCAGTGGGGCTGAGCGGCGACAGGGCCGTCCGGTGACGCTATGCTGGCCGGATGAACCCACCCAGCCACTCCATCGAACTGCTCGAATTCACCACCGGCGGTGACGCCGGCGCCCAGCCGGCCGCCAGCATCATCGTGCTGCACGGTCTCGGCGCGGACGGCAGCGATTTCGTGCCCGTGGCCGAGGCCATGGACCTGTCGGCCGTCGGGCCGGTGCGCTTCGTGTTCCCCAGCGCGCCGGTGCGGCCGGTGACGATCAATGGCGGCCACGAGATGCGCGCCTGGTACGACATCTACCCGCCGGGGCCGGACGGAGGCCGCCGCGAGGACGAGCCCGGTCTGCGCGAGTCGCAGGGCATCGTGCAGCAGCTGATCGATCGCGAAGTGCAGCGTGGTGTGCCCGCCGGGCGTGTGGTGCTGATGGGGTTTTCGCAGGGCTGTGCCATGACCCTGCTGGCCGGCCTGCGGGTGCCGCAACGGCTGGCGGGCCTGGTGGCTCTCTCGGGCTACCTGCCGCTGGCCCTGCAGACCGGTGCCGAGATCAGCGACGCCAACCACGGCGTGCCGGTCTTCATGGCGCACGGCGACCACGACGATGTGGTGGTGGTCGAGCGCGGCGAAGGCGCGCGGGATGTGGTCCAGGCCCTGGGCTATCCGGTGGACTGGCACCACTACCCGATGGCGCACGAGGTCTGCATGGAAGAGATTGCCGACCTCAACGCCTGGCTGGTGCGACAGCTTTCTTGACCGGATCGGTGGCCAGCGTCACATGAACCGCCCAGAATGAATCCATGGCGCCGCAACCCGTGGCGCCCTGAATCCTTCCGGAGGTATTTCCATGCGACTGCAAGACCAAGTCATCCTCGTCACCGGTGGCGCCAGCGGCATCGGCCTGTCCACGGTGGAGCGCTGCCTGGCCGAGGGCGCCAGGGTGGCGCTGGCCGATCTGGCCAGCTCGACCGGGGCGACCGAAGCCGCCCGGCTGGACGCGCGTTATCCCGGCCGCTGCCTGTTCGTGCCGGTCGACGTCAGCTCCACCGAACAGGTCGACGCGATGGTGGCGGCCACGGTGGCGAAGTTCGGCCGGCTCGACGGCGTGTTCAACAACGCCGGCATCGGCGGCATCCACCCCGCGGACAGCTACCCCGACGCCGACTTCCTGCGCATCATCGACATCAACCTCAACGGCGTGTTCCGCGTCGCCCGCGCTGCGCTCAAGCCGATGTACGCGCAGGGCAAGGGCAGCATCGTCAACTGCGCGTCCATCCTGGGTGTGTTCGGCCAGAGCGGCACCGCGGCCTACACCGCAGCCAAGGGCGGCGTGGTCAACCTGACCCGCACGCTCGCCCTCGAAGGGGCCAGCAAGGGCGTGCGCGTCAACAGCATCGGCCCGGGCTACATCGACACCCCGCTGCTGTCGGCGCTGGACGAGGCGACCAAGAACTTCCTGATCGGCCTGCACCCGCTGGGCCGCCTGGGCCGACCGGAAGAGGTCGCCAGCGCCACGCTGTTCCTGCTCAGCGACGAGGCCAGCTTCGTGACCGGTGCCAACCTGCTGGTCGACGGTGGTTTCACGGCCGGCAAGTCCTGAGGCAAGACCGAAATACGGCAGCGGAGCCGCGCTGATCCGGTGTTAAGTATGGGGAGCGTGCGTCGATAGTACCGAGACCCTCCGTCTCCGTACCGTCGACGCCATGAACGATCGCTCCCTTGCCGCCGGATTCCGGCCCGGCGCCTGGTCCCTGACCGCCAAGCTCAGCCTGGCTTCGGTGGCCCTGTGTGTCCTTTGTGTGGCCGCCACCAGCGCCGTGGTCGGTCTGAAATCGAGCGAACGGGCCCGTCAGGCGGCCGGCGATCAGGCCGCGCTCGCCGCCGAACACGCCGCCGCGCAGATCGGCGGCGAACTGGGCCGCAGCTTCGCGGCGGTGCTGACCTTCGGTGCCACGCTGGAGGGCATGAAGTCCTCCGGGCACCCGCCCAGCCGCGACCAGCTCGACGACACCTCCCGCCAGGTGCTGACCCAGCGCACCGAGTTCATCGGTTCCTATTCGATCTGGGAGCCCAACGCCCTGGACGGCAAGGACGCCGAATTCGTCAAGAAGACGCCGGCCTACGACGACACCGGCCGCTACATCGCCTACTGGAACCGCGGCAGCGGCCAGATCGCGGTCGAACCGCTGCTCGACTATGAAAAGGAAGGCGCCAACGACTGGTACAACATTCCCCGCAAGACGCTCAAGCCCGCGCTGATCGAACCCTACGTCTACCCGGTGGCGGGCAAGGACGTGCTGATGACGACGATGGTCACGCCGATCCTGGTCGGCGGCAAGTTTGTCGGTGCCGCCGGTTCCGATCTGCCGCTGTCGGGTTTGTCGGAGCGGCTGGGCACGCTGGAGCCGGTGCCGGGCGGCCGGGTCTCGCTGCTGTCCAACGGCGGCCAGTATCTGGCGACCCAGGACAAGGCCCGCCTGGGCAAGAAGGCCGACGACCTGCCGGCCGACGTGCTGGCCAAGGTGGCCAGGGGCGAACGCCAGGTCTGGGACGACGGCCGGGGCTGGGCGCACATCTACACGCCGGTGACCATCCAGCCGGGCACGGCGCCCTGGAGTGTGGTGGTGTCCTATCCCCTGGCGGTGGCCGCCGCCGCCGCGCAGCAGCAGCTGTACGCCGCCATCGCCGCGGCCGCCGTGGCCTGTGCGCTGGCCGCGGTGTGCATGAGTCTGCTGGTGCGTTCGCTGATGCGACCGCTGCGCGACCTCGGCCGCACGATGGAAGGGCTGGCTTCGGGCCACACCGACCTGCGGGTGGAGCTGCCGGTGCGCGGCAACGACGAACTCACCGTGATCGCCCGCGGTTTCAACGGCTTCTCGCGCAAGCTGCGCGAGGCCTTCGGCGAAGTCGGCGATGTGTCGGGTGGTGTGGCCAACGCCTCGCGCGAGATCGCCAGCGGCAATGCCGACCTGTCGGTGCGCACCGAGCAGCAGGCCTCGCACCTGCAGCAGAGTGCCAGCGCCATGCGCGACCTGTCGCAGGCCGTGGCCCACAGCGCCGAATCCTCCGACCACGCGGCGCAACTGGCGCGCGAGGCGGTCACCCAGGCCCACAACGGCCAGCACGTGATGCGCGAGACCCGCGACGCGATGGACAAGATCAACGAATCGAGCCGCCGCATCGCCGACATCACCGGCCTGATCGACTCGATCGCCTTCCAGACCAACATCCTGGCGCTCAACGCCGCGGTCGAGGCGGCCCGTGCCGGCGACCAGGGGCGCGGCTTTGCGGTGGTGGCCGGCGAGGTGCGCACGCTGGCCCAGCGCAGCGCCGCCGCGGCCAAGGACATCCGCCAGCTCACCGTCGACTCGGTCGAGCGGGTGGCCTCCGGCGCCGCCCTGATCCACCAGGCCGAGGCCTCGCTGAACCACCTGGGCGACGCCGTCCAGCAGGTCGACCAGCTGCTGTCCGAGGTCAGCCAGGTGACGCGCGAGCAGTCGGGGCGCATCCGTGCGGTGACCGACGCGATCGGCGAGATCGACCAGAACACCCAGCAGAACGCCGCCATCGTGGAGCAGGCGGCGGCGGCGGCCGATGCGCTGCAGCAGCAGTCGGCCCGGCTGGTGCAGACCGTGCGGCAGTTCGTGGGCTGAGCGCGACGTTCCGGTGCCGCGAGTGCATCCGTCTGTAACAGGCGCGGGGATCGTGCGAACGACAGGCTTCCGCGGACCCCTTGCAAGGCTATGCTGCCGCCATGAGCGTCCGACAGAAAATCCAGCTGCGTGAAACCGTCACCGGCCCCGACCCCAAGGCCATTCCCGCCGCGACCCTGATCGTGCTGCATGGCCTGGGCACCGACGGGCGCGATTTCGCGCCGCTGGTGAGCGAGCTGGACCTGTCCAAGGTCGGTGCGGTGCGTTATGTGTTTCCCGATGCGCCGCTGCGCAAGGTCAGCGTGAACGACGAGCCGATGCGCGCCTGGTACGACCCGCGACCGGTGGCCGCGGTCACGGGTGCCCTGTCGACGCAGGACGAAGAAGGCCTGCGCGCCTCGCAGGAGGTGGTGCAGGCCCTGATCGACCGCGAGGCCGCGCGTGGCGTGCCGCCGGAGCACGTGGTGCTGCTGGGTTTCTCGCAGGGTGCGGTGATGGCGCTGATGGCCGGCCTGCGTGCCCCGCAGCGGCTGGCCGGGCTGGTCGTGCTGTCCGGCTATCTGCCGCTGCCGGGCGCCACCGAGGCCGAGCTCCACCCCGCCAACCGCGACGTGCCGATCTTCATGGCCCACGGCGACCAGGATGCCGTCGTGGTGCCGTCGCGCGCCAAGGCCTCGCGCGACGCCCTGACCGATCTGGGTTTTGACATCGCCTGGCACCCCTATTCGATGGGGCACGAGGTCTGCCCGCAGCAGATCCGCGACCTCAACAGCTGGCTCGCCTCATTGCTGCAACCCTGGCATTAGTTGCTGGTGGCGAGCCGCCTGCGCGAGCCCGATCGCGAGGCGGTTGTGCCGCTCCACCAGCGGGCCGAGGTCGACGGTCGCCAGCTGTCCCTCGCGCACCACGACCTGGCCGTTGACCACGGTGTACGCCGCGGGCGGGCTGGCGCAGAGCATCAGGCTGGCGACCGGGTCGTGCACCGCGCCGCCGGCAAAGCCCAGCGTGCGCAGGTCGAACAGCGCGAAGTCGGCGCACATGCCGACCGACAGATGCCCGATGTCTTTGCGGCCCAGCACCTGCGCGCCGCCGCGGGTGGCGATGTGCAGCGCGTCGCGCGCCGTCATCTCGGCCGGGCCCAGGTCGCAGCCGAAGAAGGTGCGTCCGTCGCGGGTTTCCGGCGGCTGCAGGGCGCGGCCCACGCGCGCCAGCAGCAGCGCCTGCCGCGCCTCGTTGACCATGTGCGCCGCGTCGTTGCTGGCGCTGCCGTCCACGCCCAGGCCCACCGGCACCCCGGCGCTGACCATGCGGCGCACCGGCGCAATGCCGCTGGCCAGGCGCATGTTGCTGCAGGGGCAGTGCGCCACACCGGTGCGCGTGGCGGCGAAGAGTGAAATGCCTTCGTCGTCCAGCTTCACGCAGTGCGCGTGCCACACGTCCTCGCCCAGCCAGCCCAGCTCCTGCGCGTACTGCGCCGGCGTCCTGTTGAACTTCTCGCGGCTGTAGGCGATGTCGTGGTCGTTCTCGGCCAGGTGGGTGTGCAGGCGCACGCCCTGGCCCTTGAAGCTGCGCGCCAGTTCGGCGCTGGCCTTCATCAGCGCCGGGCTGACGGAAAACGGCGAACACGGCGCCAGCGCCACCTGCACCATGGCGCCGTGCGATGCGTCGTGCCAGGTCTCGATCAGGCGCTGGCTGTCCTTGAGGATCGCGTCTTCCTTTTCGACCACGCGGTCGGGCGGCAGGCCGCCTTGCGATTGCCCCACGCTCATGCTGCCGCGCGTGGCCACGAAGCGCATGCCGATCTGCTGCGCCGCCTCGATGCTGTCTTCCAGCCGCACGCCGTTGGGGTAGATGTAGAGGTGGTCGCTGCTGGTGGTGCAGCCGCTCATCAGCAGCTCGGCCATCGCCACCTGGGTCGAGACCTGCACCATCTCCGGCGTCAGCCCGGCCCAGATCGGGTAGAGCCCACGCAGCCAGCCGAAGAGTTCGGCGTCCTGCACGCCCGGGATGGCGCGCGTGAGGCTCTGGTACATGTGGTGGTGCGTGTTCACCAGCCCGGGCGTGACCAGGTGGCCGCGCGCGTCGATGGTCTCGTCGGCCGCCTCGCGCAGCGCGGGCGGCAGTTCGGCGCCGGGGCCGATCCATTCGATGACCTGGCCGCGCACGAACAGCGACGCGTCCTTCAGTTCGCGGCCCTGCCAAGGGTCGGTGTGGTCGAAGGTGGCGATGCAGGTGGCGTGGTCGATCAGCAGGGTCTTCATGAGGTCGCGGGGGAAGGGTGCTGCGCCACAATGGTCAGCATGTTTGCATTCTCAGCCAACCTCAGCACCCTGTTCACCGATCTGCCGTTTCCCGAACGCTTCGCGGCCGCCAAGGCCTGCGGATTCGACGCGGTCGAATGCCAGTTCCCCTACGCGCACCCGGCCGACGAACTGGCCGCCCTCCTGCAGGCCCACGGCCAGCGCATGGTGCTGCACAACCTGCCGGCCGGCGACTGGGCCGCGGGCGAGCGCGGCATCGCCTGTCACCCGGAACGGGTGGGCGAGTTCCTCGCCGGCGTCGAACAGGCGATCGGCTACGCGAAAGCCCTGGGGGTGCCGAGGCTCAACTGTCTGGCCGGCATTCCGCCCGAGGGTGTGGACGCCCGCGAGGCGATGGTGACCCTGCGCGCCAACCTGCGCACCGCCGCCCGCATGCTGGCCGGGCACGGCTTGCAGCTGCTGGTGGAACCGATCAACAGCGTCGACATCCCCGGTTTCTTTGTGGACCGGCCGTCGCAGGCCATCGCCCTCATTGGCGAACTGCGCGAGCAGCACCGTCTGGACAACCTGTTCCTGCAGTACGACGTCTACCACGCGCAGCGCATGGAAGGCGAGCTGGCCGCGAACCTGCAGCGCTGGTTGCCGCTGATCGCGCACATCCAGATCGCCGACAACCCCGGCCGCGCCGAGCCGGGCACGGGCGAGATCTGCTACGCCTTCCTGTTTCACTGGCTGGAGCGCATCGGTTACCAGGGCCATGTGGGCTGCGAATATTTCCCGGCCGACAAGGGGCCGGGCGGTACGCAGGCCGGCCTGGGCTGGCTGGCCGCGCACAGGCGGCAGGCGTCGGGAGCGCCCCTGTGACCGCGTCGCTGCTGGACGATCCGCGCGCCTTGCTGCGCCATCTCTACGACGTGGCGGTGCAGCGTGCGCTGCCGCTGCGCAACACGGCAGCCCACCTGCCGGCGCCACCGAAGGGGCGCACGCTGGTGCTTGGCGCCGGCAAGGCGGGCGGGGCGATGGCGCAGGTGGTCGAGGCGCTGTGGCCGGCCGGTGCGCCGCTGTCGGGCCTGGTGGTCACGCGCTACGGCCACACCCCGCCCCGGCCCGCCGGGCTGGCGCAGCGCATCGAGGTGGTCGAGGCCGCGCACCCGGTGCCCGACGCGGCCGGGCTGGCCGCCGCGCAGCGCATCCTGGCACTCACGCAGGGCCTGACCGAAGACGACCTGGTGCTGTGCCTGATCTCGGGCGGCGGCTCGGCGCTGCTGACCCTGCCGTGCGACGGGTTGACGCTGGCAGACAAGCAGCGCATCAACCGCCAGCTGCTGGAGAGCGGCGCGCACATCGGCGAAATGAACACGGTGCGCAAGCACCTCTCGCGCATCAAGGGCGGGCGCCTGGCGGCGGCGTGCGCACCGGCGCGGGTGGTCACGCTGACCATCAGCGACGTGCCCGGTGACGACGTGAGCGTGATCGCCAGCGGGCCGACCGTGGCCGACGCCACCACCTGCGCCGACGCGCTGGAGATCCTGCGGCGCTACGGCATCGACGTGCCGCCCGCCGTGCGACAACAGCTGGAGGCGGATGCACTCGAAACCCCCAAGCCCGGTGACCCGCGGCTGGCGCGCTGCGAGACCCACCTGATCGCCACGCCGCAGCAGAGCCTCGACGCGGCGGCCGGAGCGGCGCGTGCCCTGGGCCTGCGGGCGTATGTGCTGAGCGACGAGATCGAGGGCGAGTCGCGCGAGGTCGGCAAGGTGCACGCGGCGCTGGCCCGCTCGACCGCGCTGGGGCGCAGCAGCTTCGAAGCGCCTTGCGTGATCCTCAGCGGCGGCGAGACCACGGTGACGGTGCGCCCGCGTGCCGAAGGCCAGGCCAGGGGCCGCGGCGGTCGCGCCGGCGAGTTTTGCCTCGGCCTGGCGCAGGCGCTGGGCGGGCAGGGCGGCGTCTGGGCACTGGCGGCGGACACCGACGGCATCGACGGCGTGGAGGACAACGCGGGCGCCCTGGTCACGCCCGACACGCTGGCGCGGGCGGCGGCACAGGGGCTGAAGATCGCGGACCACCTGGCCCGCAACGACGCCTATGGCTTCTTCGCGCCGCTGGGCGACCTGGTCATCACCGGCCCCACCCACACCAACGTCAACGATTTCCGGGCCGTGCTCATGACCTGACGCGGTCTCCGGAAAATGCACGTTTGTGCATGTTGTATTTCTTGTTTGTGCACGTTATGATGCGGGCATGAGCAATCCCATTCCCCTGGCCCGGCGCGACCAGATCGCGGCACGGCTGGCGCAGGGCCAGCCGGTGGTGGCCGGTACGCTGGCAACCGAATTCCAGGTGTCCGAAGACGCGGTCCGGCGCGACCTGCGGGCCCTGGCCGCCGAGGGCCTGTGTCGCCGCGTCTATGGCGGCGCGCTGCCTCCGCTGCCGGGCGCGACGCCGATGGCGGTGCGCATGGACGAGGGACGCGAGCGCAAGGCCGCGCTGGCGCGGGCCGCGGTCGCGACCATCGCGCCCGGCGAGTTCCTGTTCCTCGACAGCAGCAGCACCAACCTGGCGCTCGCGGCCGAGCTGCCGGCCGAACACGCACTCACCGTGGCGACCAACTCGGTCGACATCGCCGCCGCCCTGCTGCGCCGGCAGGACGTGCGCCTGGTCATGGTGGGCGGCGCGGTCGATCCGCTGGTCGGCGGCTGCATCGATGCCACCGCCGTGCTGGCCGTCGGGCAGATGAACATCGACCGCTGTTTCCTGGGTGTCTGCGCGATCACGGTCGAGGCCGGTGTCTGCACGGTGGATGCGGGCGACGCGGCCTTCAAGCGTGCGCTGCGCGCCGCCAGCCGCCACTGCGTGGCCATGGCCACCAACGACAAGCTGGGCCTGCAGTCGCCGCACCGCGTCGCGCCGGTGCGCGAACTCGACCAGCTGGTGGTCGAGCACGACGCCGATTTCCAGACGCTCAAGGCGCTGGCCAGGGCCGGCGCGCTGGTGCTCAAGGCCGGGTCGCCATGACGACGGAGGTCTTGTGCTCACCGGCCGTGGCCGGCAGCGGCGCCGACCGACCGTCGACCCGGCTCGCCACGCGCCTGGCCTTTCTGGTCGCCGGTTTTGCGCTGGCCTGCTGGGCGCCGCTGGTGCCGTTTGCCAAACAGCGGCTGGGCGTGAGCGACGGCACGCTGGGGGCGCTGCTGCTGTGCCTGGGCATCGGATCTGTGGTGGCGATGCTGTGGGCCGGCTGGGTCAGCGCGCGCCACGGCAGCCGGCCGGTGGTGATCGCGGGCGGCCTGGGGGTGGCGCTGCTGCTGCCGCTGCTGTCGGTGGCGGACCAGCCGCTGACGCTGGGTCTGGTGCTGCTGGTGTTCGGCGCCGCGCTGGGTTCGCTGGATGTGGCAATGAACGTGCATGCGCTGGCGGTCGAGCGCGACGCGGGCCAGCCGCTGATGTCGGGTTTCCATGCGCTGTTCAGCGTCGGCGGCCTGCTCGGCGCGGCCATGGTGACGGCGCTGCTGTCGGTCGGCTGGACGCCGCTGGCGGGCACGCTGCTGGGCGCCGTGCTGATGCTGGTGGCGATGGCGGTCGTGGCGCCGCGCCTGCTGGCGAGCGCACCACCGGCCGAGCCGCCCCGGCTGGCCTGGCCGCGCGGCCCGGTGCTGCTGCTGGCGGGGCTGGCGGGCGTGTGTTTCCTGGTCGAGGGTGCGGTGCTCGACTGGAGCGCGCTGCTGCTGACCGAGGGCGGTCTGGTGCCGGCGGCGCAGGGCGGTCTGGGTTTCATGGTGTTTTCCGTCGCGATGACGGCCGGGCGTTTCGGCGGTGATGCCTTGTGCGCGCGGCTGGGCGACCGCGTGGTGCTGACGGTGGGCGGGCTGCTGGCGGTGGCCGGGTTCGTGCTGCTGCTGGTGGCGCCCTCGGTGGGGCCGGCGATGGCGGGTTTTCTCTGCATCGGCCTGGGCGCCTCCAACCTGGTGCCGGTGCTGTTTCGCCGCGCCGGTGCGCAGACGGCGATGCCGCCGGGGCTGGCGATCGCGGCGATCTCGACCACCGGCTACGCCGGCGTGCTGCTCGGCCCGGCCGCGATCGGCTTCGTGTCGCAGCTGGCCAGCCTGCCGGTCGCGTTCGCGCTGCTGGCGGTGCTGCTGGGCCTGCTGCCGCTGTGTGCGCACCGGGTGGTCGCCCGGTCGACCTGAAAGGAATCCCCGTGCAACTGGCCCACATCGCCCTCTGGACCCGCGACCTCGACGCCGCGGCCGCGTTCTGGCAATCCGTTTTCGGCGCCACGGTCGGTGAGCCGTACTTGAGTCGCCGGCGCCCTGGATTTGTCTCCCGCTTTGCGGTGCTGCCCGGCGACGCCGCGCGCGTGGAGCTGATGACCGGCCCGTGGATCGAAGGGGCGCCCGACGCCGAGCGCCAGGGCTGGGACCATGTCGCGATCGCGCTGGGCAGCGCTGAGGCGGTCGATGCCATGGCGGCGCGCTGCCGGGGCGAGGGCTGCCTGGTCTCGGCGCCGCGCACCACCGGCGACGGCTTCTACGAAGCCGTGATCGCCATGCCCGACGGCACCCGGATCGAGATCACCGCCTGACGGTCGCCAGCGGCACGGGTTCGGGTTAACCCGGTATGTAGTCAGCTATCACCACGCGACGCTGCTTTTGTCGAACACTGAGGTTCCCCCACCGCACCGGGACAGCCCGGGCCATAACGACCTCTGGAGACAAACATGCGCGTCATTCCCATTGCGGATTCGTCCGCTCCCGCCGCTGGCGGCTGTGATGAAGACACGGGCGAAGTCCGCCCGGTGAAGCTGCCGCTGGCGCGGCGCGATTTCCTCAAGGGCTCCGGCCTGCTGTTCGGCAGCCTGGTCGCCGGCACCCTGCTGGCCGGCCTGGCGCCCTCGACCTCGTGGGCGCTGGAGCTCAAGAAGCTCAGCGCCGATGACGGTGCGGCGCTGATGGCGATGGGCCGTGTGCTCTACCCGCACGAGAAGTTGCCCGACGCGGTCTACGCGCTGCTGGCCAAGGACCTGGACGCCAAGGCCGCGGGCGACGCCGAGGCTGCGAAGCTGCTGGCCGACGGCATCGCCGCGCTCAACAAGGCCGCCGGTGGCAGCTTCGCCAAGGCCAGCGAAGCGCAGCGGCTGGATATCGTGCGCGGCCTGGAAGGCACGCCCTTCTTCGGCACCGTGCGCGGCCAGTGCATCACCTCGCTCTACGACAACGACATGGCCTACGCCGTGTTCGGCTATCCCGGCGCGTCCTGGGAGAAAGGCGGCTACATCACCCGCGGGTTCCAGGACCTGCAGTGGTTGCCCGCACCTCCCGCCGAAGCCAGTCCGCCGCCCTACATGGGCTGACGCGGCGCCCGGATCCATCCCCCGAACACACACAGAGCGAGACAGACATGGCGAAATTTGAACATTCCGACGACGCGGTGGTCGTCATCATCGGTTCCGGCGCCGGCGGCGGCACCCTGGCCAACGAGTTGTGCCAGAAGGGCATCAAGGTGGTGGTGCTGGAAGCTGGCGCGATGCAGTCCAACGAGAGCTTCATCAACGACGAGTGGAAGTCGTTCTCCCAGCTGGCCTGGCTGGACAAGCGCACCACCTCCGGCACCTGGCGCGTGGCCAAGGACTTCTCCGGCCTGCCGGCCTGGATCTGCAAGACCGTGGGCGGCACCACCACCCACTGGGCCGGCGCCTCGCTGCGCTTCCAGGACCACGAGTTCCGCGCCAGGACCACCTACGGCGAGATCAAGGGCGCCAACCTGCTGGACTGGCCGGTGACGCTCAAGGAGCTGGAGCCCTACTACGCCAAGGCCGAGAACAAGATGGGCGTGACCCGCACCCACGGCATCCCCGGCCTGCCCGGCAACAACAACTTCAAGGTGATGTACGCCGGCGCCAGCAAGCTCGGCTACAAGGAAGTGCACACGGGCAACATGGCCATCAACAGCCGGCCGCGCGACGACCGCGGCCGCTGCATGCAGCTGGGGTTCTGCTTCCAGGGCTGCAAGAGCGGCGCCAAGTGGTCCACGCTCTACACCGAGATCCCCAAGGCCGAGGCAACGGGCAACTTCGAGCTGCGCACCCAGGCCCACGTGACCCGCATCGAACACAACGCCTCGGGCAAGGTGACGGGCGTCGTGTACGTCGACAAGGACGGCAAGGAGCAGCGCCAGAAGGCCCGCATCGTCTGCGTGGCCGGCAACTCGATCGAGACGCCGCGCCTGCTGCTGCTCTCGGCCTCCAGCATGTTCAAGGATGGCCTGGCCAACTCCTCGGGCCAGGTCGGCCGCAACTACATGCGCCACATGACCGGCTCGGTCTACGCCGCCTTCAAGGACCCGGTGCACATGTACCGCGGCACCACCATGGCCGGCATCGTGCGCGACGAGGCGGGCCACAACCCGGCGCGCGGGTTTGCCGGCGGCTACGAGCTGGAAACCCTGTCGCTGGGCATCCCGTTCATGGCCGCCTTCCTCAACCCGGGCGGCTGGGGTTCGGAGTTCAGCTGGTGGATGGACCGCTACACCCAGCTGGCCGGCATGTGGCTGGTGGGCGAGGACATGCCGCGCGAGACCAACCGCGTGACACTCAACACCAACGCCAAGGACCAGTGGGGCAACTACGTGCCCAACGTGCACTTCGACGACCACGAGAACGACATCGCCATGCGCAACCACGCCTTCACCCAGGGCGAACGCATCTACCAGGCCGCCGGGGCGATCCGCACCTTCCGCACGCCACCGTACCCCTCGACCCACAACCTGGGCACCAGCCGCATGAGCGCGCGGCCGCAGGACGGCGTGGTCAACAAGTGGGGCCAGACGCACGACATCCCCAACCTGTTCATCAGCGACGGCAGCCAGTTCACCACCGGCGGCGCGGAAAACCCCACGCTGACCATTGTGACTCTGGCGATCCGCCAGGCCGAATACATCGCCGAGCAGATGATGAAGAGAGCCCTATGAGGCACCCCCCGCGCCGCTTCGCGTCACCCCCCGGGGGGGCGGCACCTGAGGCCCGGCGAAGCCGGTTCCTCGGTGCCCCTGGGTCTTGCGCCATCGCATGTGCTCTGGATGGCGCTTCGGAACCGTTGTTTATCAGGAGGCACACATGTGTGAATTTTTCGTCAAGGCCGACCCGATCCAGTACGAGCAGCGCACCCGCACCGTGCGCATCCACAACGGGCTCACCAGCATCCGGCTGGAGAACATGGTGTGGGACATCCTGGCCGAGATGGCCGAGGAAGACGGCTGCACCACAAACGCGCTGATCGCCAAGTTCCACGAAGAGATCCTCGCGCACCGGGGCGAGGTGCCCAACTTCGCCTCTTTCCTGCGGGTGACCTGCATGCGCTACCTGCGGCGCTGCGCGATGGCCGCCGAACCGCAGGTCCGCAACGCACCGGTGCCCGCGCTCCCAAAGCACCTGAAGGCGGTGGGCGCCTGATCCTGCTGCCGCTGGCCAGTTCCTTTCCCGAAATTCCCCCGACCGATCCATGAGCTTCGTGACCGAAACCTACCCCGGCGTTGTCGCCGACACCCCCGCCGCCGCGCGCGGCTTCGTGCTCAACCATTCGATGCTGCGGGTGAAGGACCCGGCAGTCTCGCTGGCCTTCTACACCGGCGTCATGGGCATGCAGGTGCTGCGCAAGCTGGACTTCCCCGAGATGCAGTTCTCGCTGTACTTCCTGCACCGCAACGACGGCGACCAGCACCCGCCTGAAGACATCGGCGAGCGCACCGCCTGGACCTTCGCGCAGCGCGGCATCCTCGAACTGACCCACAACTGGGGCACGGAAAACAACCCCGATTTCAGGTACCACGACGGCAACGCACAGCCCCAGGGCTTCGGCCACATCTGCTTCTCGGTGCCCGACCTGGACGCCGCGGTGGCTTGGTTCGACCAGCATGGCCTGACCTACGTCAAGCGCCCGGAGCAGGGCAAGATGCGCGACGTCGCCTTCATCAAGGACCCCGACGGTTACTGGATCGAGATCGTCCAGCCCGAACGCCTGAAGAACCTGGGCCGCTGAGCCGCCCGGCCGATGAAATACCTTCATACGATGGTCCGGGTGACCGACCTGGAGGCCTCGCTGCGCTTCTACCGCGACGGGCTCGGCCTGCGCGTGCTCCACTCGACGGACGTGCCGCAAGGCCGTTTCACCCTGGTCTACCTGGCCGCCCCGGGCGACGAGCAGGCCCAGGTCGAGCTGACCCACAACTGGGACCCCGAGGTCTACACCGGTGGTCGCAACTTCGGCCACCTGGCCTACGCGGTGGACGACATCTACGCCGCCTGCGAGCGGTTGCAGCAGCACGGCGCGGTCATCGTGCGACCGCCGCGCGATGGCTACATGGCCTTCGTGCGCTCGCCCGACCAGATCTCCATCGAGCTGCTGCAGCGCGGCTCGCCCCTGCCGCCGGCCCGCCCCTGGATCGACATGCCCAACGTCGGGCGCTGGTGATGGACTGGCCGCAGACCCGGGTGGTGGCCCGGCTCACCGGCTCTCTGCCCATGGGCGGCGTGGTGCCCGACACGCCCATCCACGCCTTCGCCCAGACCCCGGCCGCCCTGGCGCTGGGGCCGGCGCCAGCGCTCCAGCCGCGGCGGCGCGACATCGAGCTCGGCGGCCTGCTGGCTTTTGCCATCGACGAGGTGGTCACGGCCGAGGAGGCCGACCGCATCGTGGCCGCCAGCGAGGTGTTCGGTTACCGAGACGAGGCGCCCGGCATCGCCACCCCGCCGGGCATGCGCCTGAACAAGTCGGTGCACTGGGTGGCCGACGAAGCGCTGCTGGGCCCGATCCTGGCGCGCATCCGCCACCTGCTGCCGCCCGAGATCGACGGCGCGCCGCTCCATGGGCGCCTGAGCCACCGCATCAACATGTACCGCTACGACGACCAGGACGTCTTCAACCGCCACATCGACGGCGACTGGCCGGGCTATGGCCTCGACCCGGATCGCACCGAGATGCTGGAGTGGGGCGGGGCGCTGCGCTCCTGCCTGTCGATGCTGCTCTATCTCAACGGTCCGGAGGACGGCGTTGCGGGCGGGCAGACCCGGCTGCTAGCGCGCGATGGCGGGTGGACCGATGTGACGCCGCGCAAGGGTGCCGCCCTGTTCTTTCGGCACGGTTTTTCGCCCGATTCGGTGATCCACATCGGCGCCCGCGTCAGCGGCCCGGTGCCCAAATACCTGGCGCGCATCAACGTGATGTACGGTCGGCCGGACTGAGCGCCGGGCCTCTGGCCACCGGGGCGCAAAGGCCGGTTACAAACCCGGTCGGCGAATCGTTTCTAATTACCCCCCTGTCGCCGGCCCAACCGCCGGACCGGCACCGGCCCCTCGCGGACCGGAAACCCCCTCCAGAATCGATTCACCACCGGCGCCTTCCGGGGCGCTGCGGACCCGTTTTGCGCAGTTCCTTCCACCATGCCCTGCCATCTGCCCTCGCGCGCCAGCTCGCGCGCGGGTTGCCCGTGGGCGCGTCGGCCGACGCGCCGCGGCAGGACGTGGCCGAGCGCCTGGGGCAGTGGCTCAACGTGGCCGAGGCGATCGAGCTGCACGCCGCGCAGTCGGCCGTGACGGCGGCCGGGGCCGCAGCCAGCCGCCGTCCGCCCCGCGTCGAACCGGCCGCCCTGCACGCCAGCCTGCGCGCCGAGCTGGACCGCGTGCGGTCGGTGCTGAGCCGCTCGATCACCACGCGCCCGGCACACAAGCCTGACCCCAACGACCTCGACACCGAGTTCGCGTTCTTCCACCAGCGGCTGGGCGACCAGCAGCGGCGCATGGAAATGAGCGTGGACGCGCTGCGCGAACACGTGCGCCAGCAACTGGCCCAGTCCACGCCCGCGATGGCCCAGTTGGCCGCGCTCGACGCGGTGATGGACCAGCTCTTTGGCGGGCGCGAACAGCGCCTGCTGTCCCAACTGCCGGCCTTCCTCAAGGCGCGTTTTGCCGCGCTGCGCCAGGAAGCCGCCCGACCCGATACCCCAGACGACCTGCGCTGGCTGCACGCCTTTGCGACCGAGTTCGAGCAGACCCTGCTCTCCGAACTCGATCTGCGCCTGCAGCCCGTCACCGGCCTGATCGAAGCCCTTGCCCATGAGCACTGAAACCTCTTCTTCCCGTCCCTACCGCGCGCTGTCGTTCGCGGCTTTCTTCATCGGCCTGGCCGTGCTGGCCTGGGTCGCCAGCGGCTTTGCCGGCGTCGACGCCTTCGCCCTGGGCATGACCCTGCTGATCGGCCTCGTCTACCTGGGTGGTGCCTGGGAGCTGCGCCGCTTCGGCCAGATCACCGCAGCACTCAACACCGCCTTCGCCAAGGTGCCGCAGCCCCTGGCCCAACTGGGCGACTGGCTGCCCAGCGTGCCCGCGCCGCTGCGCAACGCGGTGCGCCAGCGCATCGAGGGCGAACGCAGCGCCTTCCCTGGCCTGGCGCTCACGCCCTACCTGGTCGGCCTGCTGGTCATGCTGGGCATGCTCGGCACCTTCCTGGGCATGGTGGTCACCTTCAAGGGCGCGGTGTTCGCGCTCGAAGGCTCGGCCGACCTCAACGCCATCCGCGCCGCGCTGGCCGCGCCCATCAAGGGACTGGGCCTGTCCTTCGGCACCTCGGTCGCCGGTGTCGCCACCTCGGCCATGCTCGGCCTCATGGCCACGCTCACGCGGCGCGAGCGCACCCAGGCCCTGCGCACGCTCGACGTGCTCGCCGCCACCAGCCTGCGCCCCTTCTCGGCCGCGCACCAGCGCCAGCAAAGTTTCGAAGCCCTGCAGCGCCAGGCCGAGGCCATGCCCGCCGCCGCGCAACACCTGCAGACCCTGATCGAACAGGTGGAGCGCCGCAGCCAGCAGCTCGACGATGCGCTGCTCGCCCGCCACGCCGAGTTCCAGCGCGAAGCCGCCGCCGCCTACACCGGGCTGGCCAAATCGGTGGAGCAGTCCCTGCGCGAGAGCCTGGCCGCCAGCGCCCGCGCCGCCACCGACAGCCTGCAGCCCGTGGTGCAGCAGGCGATGGCCGGCATCGCCGTCGAGTCGACCCGTCTGCACGAAGGCGTGAGCGCCGCGGTGCAGGCCCAGCTCGAAGGCCTCTCGGCCCGCTTCAGCGCCACCACCGCCACCGTGGCCGACACCTGGACCCAGGCCTTGGCCCAGCACCAGCAGGGCGGCCAGCAACTGCTGCAGGGCCTGGGCGATTCGCTCACCGCTTTCCACAGCGGCTTTGAACAGCGCGCCGCGCAGCTGTTGTCTGGCGTGCAGGCCTCGCAGACCGAGGCCCAGGCCCAGCGCGCCCAGGCCGAACAGCAGCAACAGGCCACGCTCACCGCCGCGCTCGAACGCATGGCGCAGAGCCTGAAGACCGAGTGGCAGCAGGCCGGCGAGCAGACCCTGGCGCAGCAGCGCGCCGTGCTGCAGGCGCTGGAAGACACCGCCACCACGATCACGCAACGCAGCAGCGAACAGGCCGGCCGCAGCCTGGACGGCGTGGCCCGCCTGGTCGCGCAGACCGAAGCGCTGGTGCAGTCGCGCACCACGAGCGAAGCCGCCTGGACCGAACAGCACGGCCAGCGCATGGACCAGCTGGCCGCGCTGTGGCGCAGCGAACTGGCCACCCTGCGCAACGAAGAATCCCAGCGCGGCGAAGCCGCCGCCCAGCGCGCGGCCGAGCTGCACGGTGGTGTGGCCCAGCAGCTCGCTGGCTTGCAAGCGGCCGCCGTGCAACAGCTCGCGGCCCTGCAGACCGAAGCCGCGCAGCAGATCACCACGTTGCAGACCAGTGTGGTGCAACGCCTGGACGGGCTGCACGCCGCCGAAGCCACGCGCCAGCAGTCGTTGACCGAACAACACGGCCAGACCCTGGCCACCCTGACCCAGCAACTGGCCACGCTGCGCGACGACGAAGCCGCCCGCGCCCAGGCCACGGCCGAGCGCCAGGCCGCGCTGCAGACCACGGTGGGCCAGCAGCTGCAGACCCTGCGCGACGAAGCCGCCACCCACCAGCAGGCCGCCGCCGCGCAGCAGGCCGCCGCCATCGCGGCCCTGGCCCAGCAGCTCCAAGCCCTGCGCGCCGACGAAGCCGCGCGCGGCGACGCCGCGGTGACGCGCCTGACCGATCTGCAGGCCGCGCTGGCGACCCAGCTCGCCACCCTGGGCACCGCGCTCGAAGCGCCGATGGCGCGCCTGATGCAGACCGCGTCCGAAGCGCCCAAGGCCGCGGCCGAGGTGATCGCCCAGCTGCGCGAACAGATGAGCCGCCTGGCCGAACGCGACAACGCCACGCTGGGCGAGCGCGCCGAGCTGGTGGGCCAGATTGGCAGTCTGCTGCAGCAGGTGCAGCAGACCACGGGCGAGCAGCGGGCCGCGATCGAAAACCTCGTGGGCTCGGCCACCAGCGTGCTCGACCGCGTGGGCCAGCAGTTCGCCGACACGGTGGGCGCGCAGGCCGGCCGGGCCGAAGCCATGGCCGAGCAGGCCGCCACCAGCGCGGCCCAGCTCGCCAGCCTGGGCGAGGCCTTCCAGCAAGGCACGCAGCAGCTCGCCGCCAGCCACGAACAGCTGGTGCAGAGCCTGCAGAGCGTCGAAGGCGCCATCGGCCAGTCGCTCGCGCGCAGCGACGAACAGCTGGCCTACTACGTGGCGCAGGCGCGCGAGGTCATCGACCTGTCCATCAGCGCGCAGCAAGGCATCGTCGAAGACCTGCGCAAGTTGCGCGGCCCGGCCGCCAAGGCCGCAGCTGGAGCGGTGGCATGAGCGCCCGCACGGCCGCTCCGAAGGGTGCTCGCACCGCAGCGCGCAGCGCGGAGGTTTTCGAATGAGCGCCTTCCACGACGCCCCCGAAGACCTGCAGGCCGACGGCGACGACAGCGCCGAGATCACCGCGCCCGCCTGGGCGGTGTTCGGCGACCTCATGGCTGGCCTGGTGGGCGCCTTCGTGCTGGTCTTCATCGGCGTGCTGCTGTCGCAGATCGACCTGGTCAACAACCTGCAGAGCGAGATCGCCAAGCGCCAGCAGGAAGAAGCCCGCCGCATGGCGCTGGAGAAGGCGCTGGCGATCCCGCTGCAGAGCGGGCGCGTCACGCTCAACAACGGCCGCATCGGCATCAGCGGCAGCGTGCTGTTCGACCTCAACTCCGACGAGCTGCGGCCCGAAGGCGAACAGCTGCTCAAGGCCCTGGTGCCGCCGTTGCAGGTCTACCTCGGCGAGCGCGACGAGATGCTGATGGTCAGCGGCTTCACCGACAACGTGCCGGTGCCGCGCAGCAACACGCAGTTCGAGGACAACCTCGAACTCTCGGCCCAGCGTGCCCTCAACGTGACGCGTGCCCTGGTCAAGGCCGGCATGCCGCGCTCGCGCGTGTTCAGCGCCGCCTTCGGTGCCGAACAGCCCGTGGCCAGCAACGCCGACGAGAAAGGCCGCGCGCTCAACCGCCGCGTCGAGATGGCGCCCGTGCCCCGCTCGCGCAATGCCACGCCCGCACCCGCGCAGTGACCATGGCCACCCGCATCGCGCGCTCCCCGCTCACCGAGCTCAACGCCTACCTTGAACAGGCGTCTGGTCAGGCCCGGGCGGGCCTGCCGGCCGGCGGCGGCCGCTGGCCCGAGCTGCGCAGCGCGCAGCGCTTTCGCGAAACCTGGGAGCGCATCGGTGCCGAGGTGCAGGTGCAGCAGGCGCGCGAGCGTGCCCCGCAGAACGCCGGCCCGCTCAACCCGCAGCGCCTGATGATCGAGACCCTGGCGCGCATGGGAGAGCTCTCGCCGCACTACCTGCGCCGCGTGCTGGCGCACACCGAAACCCTGATGTGGATCGAGCAGGCGCAGGGCCAGCTCAAGGCCCCGGCCGGCAAGGCCAAAGCCGCGAAGGCCGCGCGACCGAAGAAGTAGCGGGGGTCGCCAAGCGGGCGTGCGGCCGGTAAGATATTTCTCCACCATGCCGCTCCAGCCCCAGCAGTTCGCCCTGTTCAGCACCGTCGCGCTGCTGGTGGTCACGGCCTACTTTCTGCTTGGCTCGATCCCGCTGCTCACGCTCAAGCACGACACCACGCTGGACGCGCGCTTCATCCGCTCCTTCTACGTCACCTACTACCGCTTCGCCCTGGTCACCGCGACCGGCGCGACCATCAGCTACGCCATGGCCTCGCGGCCGGCCTTCGCCACCGGCGCGGCGGGCATCGTGATCCTGACCGTGGTCCTGCGGCGGCGCTTCCTGCCGCAGATGGACGCGCTGGGCAACCAGATCCACGCCAACGCCGAAGCCGCGATTCCCGCCTTCCGGCAGATCCACCAGCGGGCGATCCTGATCAACCTGGCGCAGCTGCTGGGGATTCTGGGGAGTCTGGTGGCGTTGTGAGGCGTGCGGTGGCCGCCGCCGTTCCGGGTCGATGCGATACCGGTGTCCTGACTGGCTGGCCGCTGGCGCTCAGCGGGCGAGATAGAAGTCCATCGGAATGAGCTCGACGGCCCATCCGCCTTGTTCGCCCAGCTGGGCGGCCGGGTGCATGGAGGCGATGCGCAACGCCTCGTCGGGGTTGTCCGCTTCGATGATGAAAAGTCCACCGACCACTTCTTTGGCTTCGGTGTAGGGCCCGTCGCTGACCAGCGTCTTGCCGTTGCGCGGGCGCAGTGTTCGCCAGCGCTCCAGGTCACCCAGAGAGGCGGAGACCAGCACCTGACCAGTGGCACGCATCTGTTCGTCCAGTGGCGGGCACTGGCTCACCAGCTTCTGCACGTCGTCGGGTGCCATGTCAGCGAATTTTTCCGGGTTGAAGTAGGCGAGTCCGAGGTATTTCATGGTGGGGTGATGACTGAGTGTTGGAACCTGGACGACGAAGCAGGGCGCCGCCATTCGACATTGTTCCCGCGGATCGGGTTGGCGCGCCAGCTTTCAGCGCGGTCTGTCCGGTTTTTCCCGTGGTGCTGTCGACCGGCTTACCATCCCCCCCATGACCCAAGACACCCACGACCCCATCCACGAAGACCGCGTGTGGAGCGACGAGCGCTGGACGGCGCGCGTGATCAAGAACGAAGACGACGATGGCTGGGCGGTGGCCATGTTCCTGGACGGGCAGTCCGAGCCCGCGCTGGTCGGGCCCTGGACCATGGGGCGCGACAAGAAGAATCCCAAGCCGCTGGACGTCAACGCGTTCAACACGCTGGTCAAGACCGCCAGCGAGGTGATCCGCCGCTCCGAGCAGCAGCGCCACGCCGAACTGAACAAGAGCGTGAACGTGTCGGTGGACGGGCGGCGCCTGCGGGTGGCGCTGGCCATCGTTCCGGACGAGGAGGGCGCGACCGCGACCTTGCGCGCGACCGACGAATACGATGAGGAGTTGGCCGTGGTGCCGGTGCCGCCGACCTTCAAGCTCAATGTGGCGAGTGCCGAGGCCTGGGTGGCCTCGGGTTTTGAAAAGCCGCGCCGATGATCGACGGTCTGGTCGCCGGCCGGCTGATGGGCGATGCCTCGCGCCGCGTGGACAAGGCGGGGCGCACCTTCATCGTGGCGCGCGTGCTGGCGCGCAACAAGGCGGACGAGGAGTTCATCGTGAACGTGATCGCCTTCGACGACGCGGCCTGTGCGGCGCTGCTGGCGCTGGCCGACGGCGATGCCCTGTCGCTGGCGGGCTCCCTCACCCCCAAGGTCTGGACCGACAAGCAGGGCGTGGTGCGTCCGAGCCTGGACATGGTCGCGGCGCGGGTGATGGCGGTGCGCGACGCAACCCCGGGTTTTCCCGGGTGAGCGGGTGGGTCAGAATCGCGGGCCTGACCACTTTCTGACCCCTTTTGAGCCGAGCTTCACCCCTCCACTCCTGGCCCGAGCCGCCGTCCATCGTGGCCGCGCGCTCGGAGATCGCCATGCGGCTGTCCTGGATGACGGCGGCGCTGGGGCTGGGGCTGTTCGTGATCGACCGGATCGCGGGCGTGCCGGCCACGGCGGACAGCATGATGACCTTGGTGCTGGCGGTCATGGGTGCGCTGTCCTGGGTGCTCCTGAAGACACGTCACTACGACAGCGTGGCCTGGCTGCTGGTGGTGTTCCTGTTCGGCATGGCGGCCTCGTCGACCTGGTTCTTCGGCTCGGTGCGCACGGTCAACATCGTGCTGATCCTGATGGGGCAGGTGGCGGCGGGCATCTTCCTGAGCCACCGCGGCCTGCTCTGGACAACCTGTGCCGCGATCGCCTTGCTGGGTCTGCTGACCTGGGCCGATGCGGCGGGTGTGCTCGCGGGCACGCCGCGCTTCGTGGTGAGCTGGCGGACCTGGATGACGCAGAGCGCGAGCCTGCTGGGCGTGGCCGCGATGATGTACCTGAACCGCACGCAGATGCGTCTGGCGCAGGAGATGCATCTGAAAGAAGCGACGCAGCGCCTGAAGACCCAGCTGGACCGCGACATCGGGCAGGAGCGCTTCTCGCGCCTGTTCCGGGCCAGCCCGACACCGATCTTCGTGCAGTCGGCGCGCACGGGGGCGATCCTGGATGTGAACCGGGCGTTCGAGCAGGTGCTGGGCTATTCGCGCAACGAGGTGATGAACAAGCGCGACGGTTTCCTCTGGTTGCACGACGAACAGTACAAGGCGTTCTCGCACGACCGCCGCGGCGCGCGCCGCACCGACTGGCACCCGATCACCGGGATCGGGCGCAACGGCCAGCACATCGGGCTGCAGATCTGCAGCGAGCGGGACGAAGGCCCCGACGATGGCTTGCGGATCACGGCCCTGCGATTGCCGGGTGCCAGCACCAGCGCGCTGCCGACCTTCTATGCGCCGCTGGAGGAAGCCGGCGATGCTTGACTCGCTGCCGCTGGAGGATCCGGCCGAGATCGAGCGCAGCCACCGCCGCGCCCAGCACAGCAGCCTGCGCTGGGTGCTGGTGTGCGTGACGCTGACGATGCTGGTCATGGCGGTGGCCGACCAGCTGTTGTCGCCTCCCGGGGAGTCGCGCGCGTACATCTCGCTGTCGATGGGCATCTTGGCCCTGCTGTCCTACCTGCTGGTGCGGCTGGACCGGCGCAAGTGGGAGAGCCCGCTGATGGTGACGGGCGTGATGGTGGCCACGACCTGGGCGGTGTACAGCTATGGTTCGGTGCGGTCTGCGTCCACCTTTGCCTACCTGGGGGCGGTGGTGATGGCGGGCACCTACCTGCGGCTGCGGGCCCTGTGGATCACGACCATCGCGGGGGTGTTGCTGCTGGGTCTGCTGACCTGGGCCGAGGCCAGCGGGAACATGGCGCAGGCCGGGCTGGTGCCGGACCTGCGCTACTGGCTGATGGGCAGCGTCATCATCCTGCTGATCGGTGCGCAGCTCCATCACACGCGCAAGGCGAACGACGAGGTGTACCTGCGGCACCTGAGCCAGGTCGAAGAACGGCTGCGGCTGGAGCACGAGCGCGACCAGTCGATGCGCCGGTTCCGCCGCATCTTCCTGCTGAACCCGACGGCGCTGCTGGTGCAGACCGCGAACACGCAGGCGGTGGTGGAGGCCAACCCGGCGTTCGAGCGCAGCTTCGGCTACCGGGGCGACCAGATCGCCGGTCTGCACGCGGGGGCGCTCTGGGTCGACGGGCAGGAATGGCAGGAGCACCGCAAGACGCTGATCGAGCGGGGCCACACCGACTGGCAGCAGCGCCGCTGGCGCCGTGCCGACGGCACGGAGGTCGAGGTGCTGGTCAGCAGCGAACTCAGCGAGGACCGCAGCGGCATGCTGATCCTGACCACCGTGATCGACGCGCCGGGCGCCGGCTGATCGCGCAGCGCCCGGACGGGTTCTCTTACTGGTAGTAGCCCACTGCGCAGACCTGGTCACCGACCTTGGTGACCAGGCTCACTTTTTTCACCGGATCGGTGGAGCCGGGACGCGGCCACTGGTAGGCGACTTCGGACACGGCGCCTTCCTTGGCCTGCTCGTAGAACTTGCTGCCCAGCGGCTGGTCGGCCTTGTCCTTGAGGTCCTTCATGCTCTTGCCGTTGAGGCTGGGGTGGGCGGTGAAGTTGCCGTCGGGGCCACCGCAGAACGGGTACAGGTCGCGGTCCTTGAAGCCGCCTTCGCCCTTGGCGAATTGCGCCAGCGCTGCGGCCTTGTCGGCCTTCACGGCGGACACGGCCTTGTCGAGCATGGCGCGCGCTTCGGCGGCGGTGCCGAACTCGCCCGCGGCCAGGGCCAGCGTGGCGCTGGCGCACAGGGTGACAGCGCAGGCGGCGGAAATGATGGTCTTGAACATGACTTCTCCTTGAAGTGTTTTTGGGTTGAAAACGGCGTCGGACGGACCGGCGGGAACGTGTGGTCCCGAGGCCGTCGACGCCGCCGCGCAGGTTAGTGGCGCCACCCTTGGAGAAGGCTTACATCGACCGGTCTGCTTTGCAACCGGGCGTGTCGGTGTTTACAAATGCGGGCGCGGGTCCCGAGTCCGCACTCCGCTGATCGCGCCTTTCAGCGGCGGATGCGGTGCCCGGTCTTGAACACCCACCAGACCACCACCAGGCAGACGCACATCACGCCCAGCGTCATCGCGGTGCTGATGCCGATGTGCACGTCGGCGGCGCCGTAGAAGGCCCAGCGCAGGCCGCTGATGAGGTAGACCACGGGGTTGAACAGCGAGACGGTGCGCCAGGGCTCGGGCAGCATGCCGATGCTGTAGAACGCACCGCCCAGGAAGGTCAGCGGCGTGATCACCAGCAGCGGCACGACCTGCAGCTTCTGGAAGCTGTCGGCCCACAGGCCGATGATGAAACCGAACAGGCAGAAGGTGACGGCGGTGAGGATCAGGAAGCCGACCATCCAGACCGGGTGGTCGATGTGGTACGGCACGAAGGCGCGCGCGGTCAGCAGGATCAGCGTGCCCAGCAGCAGGCTCTTGCTCGCCGCCGCGCCCACATAACCCAGCAGCACCTCGATCCAGCTCACCGGCGCACTCAGCAGCTCGTAGATCGTGCCGGACCACTTGGGCATGTAGATGCCGAAGGCCGCGTTGGAGATGCTTTCGCCGAGCAGCGAGAGCATCAGCAGGCCCGGGATGATGTAGGCGCCGTAGTTGACGCCGCCGATGTCACCCATGCGCGAGCCGATGGCCGAGCCGAAGACGATGAAGTACAGCGAGGTGGTGAGCACTGGCGCGATGATGCTCTGCGCCCAGGTGCGGAAGGCGCGGTTCATCTCGAACATGTAGATGGCGCGCACGGCGTGCAGGTTCAGGCTCATGCGGCCACCTCTTTGTTTTCGTGGACCAGGCTGACGAAGATGTCTTCGAGCGAGCTTTCGCTCGACCGCAGGTCCTTGAAGCCGATGCCCTGCGCGCCCAGTGCGGCCAGCAGTTCGGCGATGCCGGTGTCGTCCTTCTGCGCGTCGAAGCTGTAGGTCAGCGTCAGGCCGTCGGCTGAGAGCGCGAGCGGCCAGCGGGACAGGCCCGCGGGCACGGCGCCCAGCGCGTGCTGCAGCGTGAGCGCGAGCTGCTTCTGGCCGAGCTGGCGCATCAGGGTCACCTTGTCCTCCACCACGATCAGCTCGCCCTTGCGGATCACGCCGATGCGGTCGGCCATGTCCTCGGCCTCTTCGATGTAGTGCGTGGTCAGGATGATGGTGGTGCCGGCGTCGCGCAGCTCGCGCACCAGGCGCCACATTTCGTGCCGCAGCTCGACGTCCACGCCTGCGCTCGGTTCGTCCAGGAACAGGATCTTGGGTTCGTGCGAGAGCGCCTTGGCGATCAGCACGCGCCGCTTCATGCCGCCCGAGAGCGTCATGATCTTGTTGTCCTTCTTGTCCCAGAGCGAGAGGTCTCGGAGGATCTTCTCGATGTAGGCCGGGTCGGGCGCCTTGCCGAACAGGCCGCGGCTGAAGTTCACCGTGGCCCAGACGGTTTCGAAGGCGTCGGTGTGCAGTTCCTGCGGCACCAGGCCGATGGTGGCGCGGGCCAGCCGGTAGTCGCGCACGATGTCGAAACCGTCGGCGATGACGCTGCCCTCGGTGGGGGTGGCCATGCCGCAGATCACGCTGATCAGCGTGGTCTTGCCGGCGCCGTTGGGGCCGAGCAGGGCGAAGATTTCACCGCGGCGGATGTCCAGGTGGATGTTCTTCAGCGCCTGGAAACCACCGGCGTAGATCTTGGAGAGGCCTCTGACCTGGACGATGGCGTCGGTGGAGGCGGGGATGTTGTTTTGAGGGGCGCGCATCCCCTATTGTCCTGCCCCGGCCAATGGCCGGGGGAAAGACAGGTTTTGGCGGCTCAGCGCGGCCGGCTCAGGGCTTCCTGGCGGGCCTGCTGGTAGTCGGCTTCGGAGGCCGGGGTGGCGTTGGCGTTGCCCAGGTCGTGCATGTGCACGCGCGAGGTTTCGCGCGCCGACCAGGCGGCCAGCGCGGCCAGCACCGTGATGCCGAAGGTGATGCTGCCGATCACCAGCGGGATGTTGGCGGTGCCGGGCGGGGCGACCATCACGAACAGCGCGGGCAAGAAGGCCGACATGGCCGTGCCCAGGTTCTGCGCAATGGCCATGGCCGAGACGCGGATGCGGGTGCGGAACAGCTCGGGGAAGAAGCTGGGGAAGACCGCGTTGTAGCCCTGGTAGACCAGGCCCCACATCAGCAGCGACATGCAGACCGCCAGCGGCACGCTCTTGATGCTGATGGCGTAGAGGTAGGCGAACGAGAGCAGGCCCGCGCCCAGCGCGCCCACGATGATGGGCGGGCGGCGACCGATGCGGTCGGACAGGTTGCCGACGAAGGGAATCACGACCACGGCCAGGACGTTGCCCAGCACCGGAATCCACAGGTAGATGCTCTTGTCAAAGCCGATGCCGTAGCTGGCCTGCACCGCGTAGGCCGCGCCGAACACCGAGGTCACGGTCGGGATCACGTTCATCAGCGACATGCAGATCACGCGCAGGATGTCGCGCCAGCTGGTCTGGATCGCTTCGACGATGGGCGCCTTGGGCACCTTGCCCTGTTCGCCTTCTTCGGCGAAGGCGGGCGTTTCCTCCACTTCCTTGCGGATCACGTAGCCCATGGCGATCACGATCACGCTCAGCAGGAACGGAATGCGCCAGCCCCAGGACATGAAGGCGACCGGGTCCATGAAGGCCTGCAGCGGCAGGAACACGGCGGCGGCCATGATCTGGCCGGCCTGCACGCCCTGCAGCGTGAAGCTGGCGAAGAAGCCGCGGCGGCCGAACGGCGCGTGCTCCAGGATCATCGAGCTGGCGCCCGAGATCTCGCCGGCCACGGCGAAGCCCTGCACCAGGCGCAGCAGCACCAGCAGCGCCGGCGCCAGCAGGCCGACCTGGTCGTAGGTCGGCAGCAGGCCCACCGCCACGGTCGAGAAGCCCATCAGGAACATGCACAGCACCAGCACCTGCTTGCGGCCGTGCGTGTCGCCCCAGTGGCCCAGGAAGAAGGCGCCGATGGGGCGCGCCACGTAGCCCACGCCGTAGGTGGCCAGCGAGGCCACGATGGCCACCGTCGGGTCGCCCTTGGGGAAGAACAGCTGCGGGAAGATCAGCGCGGCGGCCGAGACGTAGATGAAGAAGTCGTAGTACTCCAGCGCCGAACCGATCCAGCCGCTGGCGGCGGCCTTCTTGCTCTGGTGCTGGCCTTGCGGCTCGTGTTCGGTGGAGGCAGACATGGCGGATTCCCGTGACCGTTGGATGAAACGGGGCGCACTTTATCGGCCTGGCCCGCCAAAACCATCGGTTCGCGGGCGTGTTTTGTGCGTTTATCGAACGCTGCGAGGTGTTATTCGCGCGTTATCGGTAGAAACCCTTGGGTCAACCGCCGCTGCGCACCGCGTTGCCGGCAATGTCCTGGGCGAAGCGCTCCAGCAGCGCCTCGGGCAGGTCGTGGCCCATGCCGGGGATGAAATCGGACCGTGCGCCGGCGATGCGGCGGGCCAGGTCTTCGCCGCAGGCCAGCGGCACCAGCGGGTCGTCGGTGCCGTGGATCACCAGGGTCGGCGCCGCGATGTGCGGCAGCAGGGCCGAGCGGTCGCCGTCGGCCACGATGGCCAGCAGCTGGCGGGCCGAGCCGGCCGGGTGCCAGGATCGCTGCACCGAGGCCAGGGCACGCGCCTGCAGGGTCGGCGGGTCGGTCGGGTAGCCGGGGCTGCCGATGGCGTTCATCACGTGGCCGATCCAGTCGACCGCGGCCTGCGCGCCGGGCGCCATGGGCCGCGACATCAGCACGCGCCGCACGGGCCACGACGGTTGTGGCAGCCGCCGGGAGCCGCTGCTGGTCATCATCAGCGTGAGGCTGGCCACGCGCGCGGGTGCCTGCGCCGCGAGGTGCTGGGCGATCATGCCGCCCATCGAGGCGCCGCACACATGGGCTCTGGCGATGCCCAGCGCGTCGAGCACGCCGAGCGCGTCCTGCGCCATGTCGGCCAGGGCATAGGGGCTGCGCACCGGCAGGTGCAGCGCGTGGCGCAGGCCGGCCAGTGCCATGTTGGGCACGCCGGCCGCGTCAAAGTGCTGGCTCAGGCCCATGTCGCGGTTGTCGAAACGCACGACGCGGAAGCCGCGCTCGACCAGCGCTTGGACCAGGGCCTGCGGCCAGGCGATCAGCTGCATGCCCAGGCCCATGATGAGCAGCACCACCGGCCCTTCGCGCGGCCCCTGGTCGTCGACTTCGATCTGGATGCCGTTGGCTTCAAGCTTCATGGATCAGTACCACTGGGTGACGACCTCAGGCTGGTGCGCGACCTTGAAGAACCAGCGCCGCGCGCCCTGCACGTCAAAGCGTTGCCAGTGCGCCGGGTCCTGGCGCAGGCGGTCGGCGATGGCGTACATCGCCATCGGGTTCATGCCCATGCCGATGTGGCTGGCGTGTACCTCGATGTTTTCGGTGTGGGCGTGGCGCGCGGGGTTGATGCTGCACTGCCAGGCCACCACGCCGTCGGTCTTGCTGTAGATCGAGGTGGTGGGCACCGGCGGCGGCTTGCGCACCTCGGCCAGCAGGTCCTCGTCGTGCGGGTGTTGTCCGCTGACCAGCTTGTAGAAGCGCCAGGCGTTGGTGGCCATGGGGTGGCCGGTGAAGGGTGTGCCCAGCGTGATCACGCAGCGCACCAGGTCGGGCACTTCCTTGGCCATCTCGCGCGCGTAGATGCCGCCCAGGCTCCAGCCGATCAGGCTGATCTTGCCGTCGTATCTCTGGTGCAGTTCTTCGATGCGGGCGCGGCAGCCTTCGAGCACACCGCTGCGTGGACCGAGGTTCAGGCCCTGCTTCCAGCCGTGGGCTTCGTAGCCGTGCTGCTTGAGGAAGCGGCGCAAGGCCAGCGTGCTGACATCGGAGGCGCCCAGGCCCGGGAACACCAGCACCGCGTGGCCGTCGCCCGACGGCATCTTCGACAGCCAGGGCGACACGGCGGCCAGCGCCATGGCTTCCCAGGGCGCGCGCGCCTCCAGCATCATCAGCCAGAGGCCGGGCGGCACGGTGTGCAGCCCGGCGTCGGCGTCGTGGTCCGGCGGGGGGATGGGTTGCGTGGTCTGGCGTCGCGGGCGGTTGGGACTCATGCGTGCACGGATGCAGGAAAGCATCGAAATGGGCATCGGACCATGTTAGCCAGCGCGCGGCGACTTCTTTGGTGCGGCAGCCCTAGAGGCAGGTCGCTTGCGGGACACGATCTGGGGCTTGGCTGCGACCTTTGGCACGCTCACGGCAACCGGCACGGGCAGCGCCCGCAGTTCGTCCAGCGCGGCGTCCACCGCCAGCGCGAGCGCTTTCACATCGGGCAGCGCGGCGCCGTCGGCCATCAGGCCGAAGTCCATCGCCGCGTCGAAGCTCTGCACCGTGATGTTCAGCGCCAGGCCGTGCACCACGATGCTGGTCGGGTGGTTCGAGAGCACGCGCGCACCCGCCAGGTACAGCGGCACCTGCGGCCCGGGCACGTTGGAGATCACCACGTTGGCGACCTGCGGCAGCCGCTCGGCGGCCTTGGCCTTGCCGTACAGCGAGGCGGCGGCCTCGATCAGCCAGGGCACGCCGATCGATGGGTAGTCGGTCGGCAGGATGCTCTTCATGCGGCCCATGGTGGCCTTCATCGCGGCCGTGGCGGCGCGGATGTGGGCCAGCCGTTTCGCCGGATCGGCGAGGTGCGTGCCCAGGCTCACCAGACTCATCGAGGCCTGGTTGTCGGCGCTGGTGTCACCCGCCTCGCGCAGCGAGATCGGCACCGCCGCCACCAGGCTCTTGCGCGGGAGCGTGCCGTGCTGCTGCAGGTAGCTGCGCAGCGCGCCCGCGCAGAGCATGAGCACCAGGTCGTTGAGCGTGGCGCCGTGTGCGTGCGCGAGGTTCTTGAGTTCACGCAAGGGCACGCTGGCGGCGGCAAAAGCGCGCGCGGGTGTGACGGTGGCGTTCATCGGCGTGTTCGGCGCCAGCGTGACGTTGCCCGAGCCTTTGCCGAGCAGGGTCTTGGCGTTCAGCGCGTTCTTCGCGGTGCCGGCGACCGTGCCCAGCGTGGCCGGCAGGTCGCGCACGATGCGCGCCACCTGGGCCACCTCGTTGCTCAGCGCGCCGCGCAGCATCTCGACCATGTCGAGCTTGAAGGTCCTGGTGCGCCGGGACGGGCGGATCTCGATGTCGCGCGGCTCGGGCGTGAGGTCGAACAGCACATTGGCCAGCGCCACCGCGGCCTGGCCGTCGACAGCGGCGTGGTGCAGCTGGGTGTAGATGCCGACCTGCTTGCGGCCTGTCGCGCTGCGCGGCAGGCCTTCGATCACGTGCATCTTCCACAGCGGCCGGTGGCGGTCCAGCAGCACCGGATGCAGCGCCGACACCTGCTGCTCCATCAGCGCGCGTGCATCGCCGTGGGTCGCGCTGCCGCGCGGCAACCGGATCTCGACCACGTGCTGCGCCAGGTCGGGTTCGGCGTCGACCCAGGCCGGGTTGGCCAGGTTCAGCGGCATCCACCACAGGCGCCGGCGCAGCACCGGCGCGGCTGGCAGGCGGGCCGCGAGGTGGCGCCGCAGGTCGTTCACGTAGCGTCCCCGGTGGCCGGCCGGCAGCTCGAGCAGGTGCATCGCGCCCACGTGCATGGGCATCTCGGGCTTTTCCAGGTAGAGGAAGGTGGCGTCCAGGCCGGAGAGTTGTCGCATGCCCATGGCTGGTCCCGGTGGTTTTGTCGGTCGCGGCCATTGTGTTCTCCGGGGACGGCGCGGGAAACACCCGCCGGTCTCTTGCGCAACAACTGTAAATATGTACAGTATCTACCTCAGCCCTCAACACCGATGACCGACGTCCGCATTCCTCTCACCGCCCTCAAGGGCCGCGGCGTCGCCCAGCGCCAGCCGCACCGCTTCGAACGCGACCAGCGTGCCGCTTTCGACGACGGCTGGGGCACGCTCGAAGACGGCCTGGCCGAAGGCGAAGAAGCCGCCGCACCGGCCACCCAGGTGACCTGGGAAGACTGCAGGAGCGCCATCACCCGCAACGACTCGCCCGACATCGGCTTTAACCTCGGTCTCAACCCCTACCGGGGCTGTGAACACGGCTGCGTCTATTGCTACGCGCGGCCCACGCACAGCTACCTCAACCTCTCGCCCGGCCTCGACTTCGAAACGAAGCTGGTGGCCAAGCGCAACATCGCCGCCGTGCTGCGGCAGGAGCTGATGCGTCCCGCCTTCGTGCCCGAACTGGTGGCGGTGGGCACGGTGACCGACGCCTACCAGCCCATCGAACGCGAATGGCGGTTGACCCGCGCCGTGCTGGAGGTGCTGGGCAGCGCGCAGCTGCCCATGGCCATGGTCACCAAGGGCAGCGGTGTGGAGCGCGACCTGGACCTGCTCGCGCCGCTGGGCCAGCAGCGCCTGGCCGCCGTGTACGTGACCATCACCACGCTGGACGCCAGGCTCGCGCGCATCCTGGAGCCGCGCGCCGCCGCGCCGCACCGGCGGTTGCGCACCATCCGCACGCTGTCGGAAGCGGGCGTGCCCACGGGCGTGAGCGTGTCGCCGCAGATCCCGTTCATCAACGACGACATGGAGCAGGTGCTGGAGGCGGCCTACGAAGCCGGCGCGCGCCGCGCCTTCTACCAGGTGCTGCGCCTGCCCTGGGAACTCTCGCCCATGTTCCGCCAGTGGCTGGAGCTGCACTACCCGGACCGCGCCGCGCGGGTGATGGGCCGGGTGCAGGACCTGCGCGGCGGCAAGGACTACGACGCCGACTTCGCCACCCGCATGAAGGGCCAGGGCATCTGGGCCGACCTGATCCGCCAGCGTTTCGTGAAGGCCTGCGAGCGCCTGGGCTTCAACCGCGAGCGCGAACCGCTGGACCTCAGCCGCTTCCGGCCGGCGGCGCTGCGCGGGCAGGGCGATCTGTTCTGAGCCGCGGCCGCGCCACCGAAGTTCGCGGACAGGTCGCTATGATCCGCGCCGGGCTCGCGCTGCATGGGCGTGGCCCGCACAAAAAATGTCAGGAGGAAACCATGTTGAACCGCACCGCGGCCGCGCTCGTGTTGGCTGCCCTGTCTTCGCCCGTGTGGGCCATGAACCAGTGCCTGGACACCACCGGGCACAAGTCATTCACCGACCTGCCGTGCCCGGGTGTCACCCCGGCGCAGGCCGCCGCCTTGCCGGGGCGCTCCGGTGCGGTCGACACCGCAGACCCGCAGACCCCCGTGACGCCGCCGCACCTGCCCTTGCTGACCGCCGGCCAGGGCGCTCCGCGTGAGCTGGTCACGGCGCTGTACCGCTGCCTGGAGGCCGCGTCGTCGTCGTCGCAGCGCCAGTTCCGCGAGTGCAGCTGGCCCGAGGGCAGCGTCCATCGGCTGGCCACCAGCGACTGGCGGGCGTTGCTGATGCTGTGGCGCGAGCAGCTGCCACAACGCCTGCTCGCATCGGCCGGCTCGGTGGACAAGGCCGAGCGCAACGGTCAGCTCGAACTGGTGGACGGCACCGCAGACCGGATGGACCGGCGGCTCTCGGCGAGTTTCGCGCGCCACGAGGGGCGCTGGAAACTGGTGAGCCTGGGGTTCGGGGTCGCCCGCAAGTGAGTCAGCCGGCGAGCCGCGCCAGCGCGTCTTCGCGCCAGCCGGCCAGCGCCGTGTAGAAACCCTCCCACACGCAGCCGTTGCAGCCGCGGCCGCAGCAGCCCGTGGGTTCGGGCGGCGGCGGGCGCAGGACGGTGTCGAGGTGTTCGCCACGTTCGCGTTGCGCGCGGCCGCGCAGGTGGGCGATCAGCGCGTGTGCCGTCGGCAGGTCGCCCAGCGGAATCCGCGCCGGGTCGTGTGGTGTGAAGCGGGGCTGCTGTCTGCCCTCGAACACGCCGTGCTCGGCGAACATGGCCGCCGGCCGCACCCACAGGCCGCCCGTGGTCAGGCCGTCGCCGTAGAGCGCTCGGTAGAGCGCCATGCCCTGCAGGGTCTCGCTGCAGCGCACGGTGTCGATGACCTCGTACCAGCCGCCCTTGTAGTGGCGGTACAGGCCGGGGGGCGTGGGGTTCAGCGGGGGGAGGTCGTGGTCGGTGGGCGCGGTCATGCGGGAAGCGGAAAGGTCATTCGCCCGGGTCGGCGATCAGCCGGCCCATGCGGTGGGCGAGTTCCACCGCCGACTGCACCTGGAGCTTCTCGAAGATCTTGGCGCGGTGGAATTCCACCGTGCGCTGGGCGATGCCCAGGTGGTCGGCGATGTTCTTGTTGTAGTGGCCCTGCAGCAGCTCGTCGAGCACCTCGCGTTCGCGCGGGCTGAGGGCGGCCAGGGCCTGCTGGAACCGCAGCTTCTCCTGCGAATCGGTCTGCAGGCGCACGGCGGCCTCGCGCGCCGCCTCGACCTTGTCGACCAGCAGGTTGTTCTGGAACGGTTTTTCGAGGAAGTCCCAGGCGCCGTTCTTCACCGCGGCAACCGCCATGCTGACGTCGCCGTGACCGGTCAGGAACAGCACCGGCCAGGGCCAGGGCAGGGCCTTGAGATGCTCGAAGGTGGCCAGCCCCGACAGCGGCTCCATGCGGATGTCCAGCAGCACCACGGCGCAGGCGTTGGGCACCTCGCCGCTGCGCACCGCCTGCAGGAACAGGTCGCCGCCCGCCCAGCTGCGGGTGGGCAGGCCGCGCGAGTCGAGCAGCCAGGCCAGGCCTTCGCGGAAGTCGGTGTCGTCGTCGACGATGTGGACGGTCGGGTTCATGGGTTCAGGGGCAGCCAGAGCGTGAATTGTGCGCCGAGCAACTCGGGGCTGTCGGCCAGCTCGATGCGGCCGTGGTGCGCCTCGGCGATCGAGCGGCAGATCGCCAGCCCCATGCCCATGCCGCCGGGCTTGTGGCTGGCGAAGGCGTCGAACACCGTGCCGCGCTGCGCGGGAGGCACGCCCGGCCCGCTGTCGGCCACCCGCACGCCGATCTGCTGCTCGCCCGGCACCAGGCTCACGCGCACCCGCGCCGGCCGGCGGTCGCCGCGCGCGGCCCACTCGCCGGCGTTGAGCACCAGGTTGTGCAGCGCGTTCTCCAGCAGCAGCGCGTCGGCCGGCACGGTGGGGCCGTCGCCGGCGGCCAGGCTCAGTTCCAGACGCACGCCGTCGGGCAGCGGCACCTGGTTGGCCACGCGCGCGACGAAGGGCGCCAGCGCCATCGGCAGGCGCGTCATTTCCTGCCGCCGCGCGAAGGCGTTGACCCGCTGGATCACGCGGCCGGCCTTCTCGGCCATGCGCTCCATGCGCTCGACCACCGGCACGATCTCGTCGAACGTGATGCGCTGCTCGCGCACGCGGTTGAGCAGGCCGGTGGCGAAGCTGCTGAGCGCGCCCAGCGGCTGGTTGAGTTCGTGCGCCAGCGTCGAAGCGACCTCGCCCATCGCGACCAGCCGGCCCGAGGCTTCGAGCAGTTCCTGCTGCCGCGCGGCCAGGCGTTCGATGCGCCGCCGCTCGGTCAGGTCCAGCACCGAGCCGACCCAGCCGACCACCTCGCCACTGGCCAGCGTGAGCGGCGCGCTGTGGGTCAGCACGTCGAGCCGCGAGCCGTCGCGGTGCTGCAACTGCTGTGGCACGCCGGTCTGCTGCGTCAGCGGGTCGCTGGCGGCCTGCTGCATCTGGGCGAACTCGTGGCCCTGGGTCTCGGGCCAATAGGGGGGCGTCGAGGCTGGCGTGTCGGACCGGGCGATCAGTTCCTGTGGCGTCCAGCCCACCAGGCGACCGAACGCCGGGTTGGCGTAGAGCAGGCGCCCCTGGGTGTCCCAGGCGCGCAGGCCGAGCGATACCGAGCGTTCCATGGCCGTGCGCAACGCGAGCTGGGTCTGCAGCCGGTGTTCGGCGCGCTGGCGCCGCGCGGCGTCGCGCCACAGCGCCAGCAGCGCCAGCAGCATGGCGGCCAGGCAGACCATGGCGGCGGCGAAGAAGGCGCGCGGCGCCAGCGGGGCGGTGTCGGCGGTGGTCCTCACCTGCAGGCGCAGCTGCGCGCCGGCGAGGTTGATCGGGGCGAGGTAACGCTGCCGTGTGTCGGGGCCCGGGTCGGCGCCGTCGTCGGCGAGGGCCAGTGCGTGGTCCTGCTGGAACCAGGCGGGAATGAACCCGGCCAGCAACGGCCCGACCGGCACCGCCGCCACGTAGTCGCCCGTGAAGCGGCCCTGTTCGAAGTGCGGCACCGCCAGCCAGAGCAGGGCGTCGCCAGCGGGCGATGCCAGCGGTCCCGCGTAGGCCGGGCGCTGCAGGCCGCGCGTGGTGTCCAGCAGGGTGCTCAGGGCCTCGGCGTGCGCCGGCGTCTGAGCCGCGGCCTGCAGGAAGGCCGGCCAGGGGCTGCGGTCGCCGGCGCTGGCTGCGGGCACCCAGCCGTGAAAGGCCAGCAGCCCGGACTGGCGCCACCAGGGGCCGCTGCGCAGGGCGCTGCCCGATCCCGTGCGCAGGCTGCCGGGCTGCGCCTGCAGCGCGAGCACGGCGAGGTCGGTCTCCAGCCGCCGGAAGTGGAAGCGCAGCGTCTGGTCGAGCCACTCGGCGTCGGCCGTGCGGCGGCGGTCGGCCTCGCGCGCTTCTTCGGCGCGCAGGAACAGCCACATCGCCACCGCCGAGGCCGCCACCAGCAACAGCAGCGCTGCCAGCCAGGCCATGGCACGCCGCGTCAGCGCCGAGGCCCGGCGCGTGTCCAGGTCCAGCGTGTCGAAATCCAGCGGGGTGTCGGTTGCCATGGCCTCGTTAGCATAGCGAGCATGTCCGCCGTGCCACCTCCCCGTCCGCCGCAGCGACTGCGCCGCGCGCTGCTGGGCGCGGCCTGCGTGGTGGCGGGTGGCGTGGCGCTGGCGGCCCGGCCAGCGGTGCTGCTGCGGTTTTCGCATGTGGTGGCGCCCGACACGCCCAAGGGCCAGATGGCGCAGCGCTTCCAGGCGCTGGTGCACGAGCGCGCGGGCGGCCGCATCCGGGTCGAGGAGCACCCGGACTCGTCGCTCTGGGGCGACGACGACGAGATGGAGGCGCTGCGCCTGGGCGCGGTCGAGATGCTGGCGCCCTCGCTGTCGAAGTTCGGCATGGCCGGGGTGCCCGAGTTCGAGGTGTTCGACCTGCCCTACCTGTTCGCCGATCTGGCGCAGGTGCGCCGTGTCACGCAGGGCGGGGTGGGGCGCGAACTGCTGCAGCGCCTGGGCCGACAGCAGATGCTGGGACTTGGGTTCCTCGACAACGGCTTCAAGCAGATGAGCGCACCGCGACCGCTGCGCACGCCGGCCGACTACCGGGGCCTGCGCGTGCGGGTGCAGGCCTCGCGCGTGCTGGGCGAACAGATGCGCGCCCTGGGTGCGCAACCGGTGGTGCTGCCGTTTGGCGAGACGCAGCGGGCGCTGGCGACCGGCGTGGTGGACGCGGCGGAGAACCCGCTGTCCAACTTCCTCACTCAGGGGCTGGCCGCGTTGCAGCCGCACCTGACGCTGACCCAGCACGGCTACCTGGGCTACGCGGTGGTGACGCACCCGCGCTTCTGGGCCAGCCTGTCGGCGGCCGACCGCACATTGCTGGAGGGCGCACTGGCCGAGGCGCTGGCGCACGGCAACCGGCTGGCGGCCGACCTCGACGCCCTGGCCCTGGCCGCGTTGCGGCGCACCCCCGGCCTGCAGGTGCACAGCCTGGCGGCGGACGAACGCGCCACGCTGCGGCGCCATCTGCAGCCGGTGTTCGACGGCTTCCAGCGCAGCTTCGGACCGGCGCTGCTGCGCGACGTGCAGCGGGCCGTGGACGGTCTTGCGTAGCGGCCGTACGTAGTTCTACGACTGTTGAACGCCACAGTTGGCGCGACCCCGGCCGGTGCGTATCGTCCGTCTCCTCACAAGTTCTGCTGGAGACAAGCACCATGGCCACAAGCACCGCGGGCAAGCCGCTCTACAAGTCCCTCTACGTCCAGGTCCTGTTCGCGGTCACCGTCGGTGTGCTGCTGGGCCACTTCTATCCCCAGCTCGGGGCGCAGATGAAACCGCTGGGCGACGGCTTCATCAAGCTGATCAAGATGATCATCGCGCCGATCATCTTCTGCACCGTGGTGGTGGGCATCGCCGGCATGGAGGACATGAAGAAGGTCGGCAAGACCGGCGGCCTGGCGCTGCTGTATTTCGAGATCGTGTCGTCGCTGGCGCTGGTCATCGGGCTGCTGGTGGTCAACCTGATCCAGCCCGGCGCGGGCATGCACGTGGACCCGACCACGCTCGACACCAAGGGCATCGCCGCCTACACCGAGCCGGGCAAGATGCAGGGCACGGTCGACTTCCTGCTCAACGTGATCCCGACCTCGGTGGTGGACGCGTTCGCCAAGGGCGAGATCCTGCAGGTGCTGCTGTTCTCGGTGCTGTTCGGCTTCGCGCTGCACAAGTTCGGCGGCCGCGGTACCCTGGTGTTCGACCTGATCGAAAAAGGCTCGCACGTCCTGTTCGACATCGTCGGCATCATCATGAAAGTCGCCCCCATCGGTGCCTTCGGCGCCATGGCCTTCACCATCGGCAAGTACGGCATCGGTTCGCTGTTCTCGCTGGGCAAGCTGATGGGCACCTTCTACCTGACCTGCCTGATCTTCGTGTTCCTGGTGCTGGGCCTGATCAGCCGGCTGCACGGCTTCAGCATCTTCAGGTTCGTGCGCTACATCAAGGAAGAACTGCTGATCGTGCTGGGCACCTCGTCGAGCGAATCGGTGCTGCCGCGCATGATGGAGAAGATGGAGAACCTGGGCGCGAAGAAGTCGGTCGTCGGTCTGGTGATTCCCACCGGCTACTCGTTCAACCTCGACGGCACCTCGATCTACCTGACCATGGCCGCGGTGTTCATCGCCCAGGCCACCGACACGCCGATGACGCTGGTGCAGCAGCTGACCCTGCTGGCGGTGCTGCTGCTGACCTCCAAGGGTGCGGCCGGCGTGACCGGCAGCGGCTTCATCGTGCTGGCGGCCACGCTGTCGGCGGTGGGCCATGTGCCGGTGGCGGGCCTGGCGCTGATCCTGGGCATCGACCGCTTCATGAGCGAAGCCCGCGCCCTGACCAACCTGGTGGGCAACGGCGTGGCGACGCTGGTGGTGGCCAAGTGGACCGGTGACCTGGACATGCAGCGCCTGCAGCAAGGTCTGGCGCACCCGACCGAGCAGGAATCGCAGGAGCCGGAGGCCATCCTCGACCAGCAGGTGGCGCACATGGCGGTGGGCGAGGCCCGGTCCTGACCGGCGTCACGCACCCACAAAAAAAGCCGCTCATCGAGCGGCTTTTTCATGGTCGGCCGATCAGAGCTTCAGACCGGCGATGTAGCTGTCGTAGCGCCATTCGGAGAACTTGTTCCACAGCACCTGGTCGCGCTGGAAGGCGCGCATGTCCTGGTGGATCTTCCGGAACTCGGGGGACTTCGCCTCGTGTCCGGCGAAGACTTCCATGGAGGCTTTGTAGCCCGCATCCATGATCTCCTTGCTGAACGCCTGCAGCTTGGTGCCAGCGGCCACCAGACGGCGCAGGGCCGCCGGATTCTGGGCGTCGTACTTGGCGGTCATGTCGCGCGCGGCCACGTCGGCGGCGGCGTTCACGATGGCCTTGTTCTCGGCCGACAGCGCGTCGAAGGCCTTCTTGCTGATGAAGAACTCCAGCTCGGCGCCGCCTTCCCACCAGCCGGGGTAGTAGTAGTTCTTGGCCACTTTCTGGAAGCCCAGGCGCTCATCGTCGAACGGACCAACAAACTCGGTGGCGTCCAGCGTGCCCTTTTCCAGCGCCTGGTAAACCTCGCCGGCCGGCATGTTCTGGGCGACCACGCCGAGCTTGGCCATGGCTTCGCCAAACAGCCCGCCACCCAGGCGCATCTTCAGGCCCTTGAGGTCGGCCACGGTCTTGATTTCCTTGCGGTACCAGCCGCCCATCTGGGTGCCGGTGTTGCCCGCGCTCATCGAGACGATGTTGTACTTCGCATAGAACTCGTTGAGGTACTTGCGGCCGTTGCCGTGTTCCATCCAGGCGTCCATCTGGCGCGCCGTCAGACCGAAAGGCACGGCGCAGCCGAAGGCGAAGATCGGGTCCTTGCCGGTGAAGTAGTAGGAGGCGGTCTGTGCCATCTCGACGGTGTTGCCCTGCAGCGCGTCGACCACGCCGAAGGGCGGCACCAGCTCGCCGCCGGCATGCACCGAGACCTCGAACTTGCCGCCCGAGAGGGCCTTGACGGTTTCGGCGAACTTCTCGGCCGAACCGAAGATGGTGGGCAGCGTCTTGGGGAAGCTGGACGCCAGGCGCCAGCGCACGGCGGCCTGGGCGTGCACGGCGGGGGCCAGGCCGGCGGACAGCACGCCGGCGATGCCAGCGTTCTTGATGAGGGAACGACGATCCATGGGTTTTCTCCGGGATGAAAAATGCCGGTGCTCCTGGGCGTCTGGCGCCCCGGTCGCCCGGCGGTGACGAAACCCCCGAACCTTATCAGATATCAGGGTTAACCCTTAGATCTCCGTGTCGCCGAAAGGTCCGTGCAGCGTGGGGTGCGGCCACCCCGGAAGCCCCCGGGTGGCCCGTTGCGCCAGACCGTCCCGCCAGGCCCGGCGCCAGTCGGGCAGCGTCCGGGAGGGATCGTCGCCCAGGCCGCGCACCACGCAGCCGCCGGCCGCGCCCGCCGCAGCGACCGACCGCAGCTGCGCCGGTTCGAGGACACCGCCGATGCCGACCACCGGTGCCGGCGCCATGTGCGCCCACCAGGCCAGGTTGTCCAGCCCCTGCGGCCGCCACGGCATGTCCTTGGTCGTCGTGGGCCAGACCGGGCCGCAGGCGATCAGGTCGGGTTGCAGGGCCGCCGCGCGGCAGAGCTCCCACAGGCTGTGCGAACTCAGGCCGAGCTGCACGCCGTGCCCGCGGGCAGTCTGCAGTTGCGTGCGGTCGGTGGGCGTGAGCGCCAGCAGGTCTTCCTGCCCGAGGTGCAGCGCGCGGGCGCCGGCGGCCAGCGCGGTCTGCCAGTGGTCGTTGACCACGAGCTGCACCCCCGCGGCGTCGGCCGCGCGCTGACTGCGGGCGATGGCCTCGCCCAGCCGGGCCTGCCAGGCCGCATCGGCCAGGCCGGCGGGGCGCTTCATGCGCAGCTGGATCGTGTCGACCGTGGGCTGCGCCCGCAGCACGGCCTCGACGCGCTCGGCGCTGTCCACGATGGCGTAGACGCCGGGCGTCCGGGCCGGGGTGGGCGCCGGTGCATGGCGTGGCGGCTCTTCGTCCAGGCCCAGCAGGGGCAGCAGGGTCGGATCGGTGCCGAAGCCTTCGCGGGCGATCACCGGACCTGCGCCCAGGCCGACGGCGCGCGCGTGGCGCAGGGCGTGGGTGGTCGCCATCTTGGCGAGCACGGCGGCGTCGGCGCCCACCCAGCCCAGCGCGAGTGCCGAGGCCAGTGCGCTGGCGAAGGTGCAGCCGGTGCCGTGGTGGTGGACCGTCGGGACGCGTGGCAGCGACAGCCAGCCGCAGGCGTGCGGCGTCTGCAGCCAGTCGAGCGACTGGTCCGGTGTGGCCGCGTCGCCGCCGGTGACCACCACCGCCTCCGGTCCCAACGCCTGCAGTGCGCGCGCCAGTGACGGCACGCCGTCGGGCGACGGGTCGCCGAGCAGGATCAGCGCTTCGGACTGGTTGGGCGTGATGACCGTGGCGCGCGGCAGCAGGGCTTCGCGGTAGGCCCGCAGCAGCTCGACGTCGGCGAAGGCGGCGCCGGTGCTGGCGCGCAGCACCGGGTCGATCACCAGCGCCACCGGACCGCGCTGGCGCAGCCGGTCGATCCAGCGGGCCACGACCCAGGCGTTGTCCGCGCTGCCGAGCAGGCCGGTCTTGATCACGGCGGGCGGCAGGTCGGCCGCCAGCGCCGAGAGCTGTGCGTCGAGCAGCGCGGGCGCGACCGCGTCGATGCGGGTCACTGCGGTGGTGCTCTGCGCGGTCACCGCGGCCACCACGGGGCACAGGTGCACGCCGAAGGCATCGGCCGCGCGCTGGTCGGCCGCGAGGCCCGCGCCGCCACCGCTGTCGGTGCCGGCGATGCTCCAGATCACGGGGGTCTTGTTCATGGGATCAGAAAGGGGTGTCCGCTGACGGGCGTGCTGGCGACAGCCATCTCCTGCGGTGCCATGACGCCGGCCTCGAACGCGGCACGTCCGGCCTCGATCGCCAGGCCGAAGGCACGCGCCATGCGCACCGGGTCCACCGCCTGGCTGACGGCGGAGTTCAGCAGCACAGCGTCGAAACCCAGTTCCATCGCGGCCGCGGCGTGCGACGGCGCGCCGATGCCGGCATCGACCACCAGCGGCACGCCGGGCAGGCGCGCGCGCAGGGTGCGCAAGGCGAACGGATTGATCAGGCCCTGGCCCGAACCGATCGGCGCACCCCAGGGCATCAGCACCTCGCAACCCACATCCAGCAGGCGCTGGCAGGTCACCAGGTCGTCGGTGCAGTAGGGGAACACCGCGAAGCCGTCGCGGATGAGTTGCGCCGCCGCCTCCACCGTGCCCCAGGGGTCGGGCTGCAGCGTGTGCTCGTCGCCCACCACCTCCAGCTTGATCCATGGTGTGCCGTACAGCTCGCGCGCCATGTGCGCCAGCGCGATGGCTTCGCGCGCGGTGCGGCAGCCGGCGGTGTTGGGCAGCAGGCGCGCGCCGCGTTCGCGCATCGCCGCCCGGACGATGTCGATGAAGCCGTTGTCGCCGCCGGCCGCCAGGGTGCGCTTGAGGCCGACGGTGACGACCTCTGCGCCGCTGGCCGCGATGCTGTCGGCCAGCACCTGCGGCGACGGGTAGCCGGCGCTGCCGAGCAGGAAGCGGCTCGCGAGAGCGACGCCGTAGACGTTCAGGGAAGACATGGGCTCGGGCTCCTCGGACCGTGGCGGTTCACGACTGCTGCGTCGGCACGTGGTCGCGCGATCCGGTGGCGCGGTTGTGTTCGTCCACGAACACCAGCTGCGGGCGGTGCGTGGCGACCTGGTCTTCGTGCACCTGCGCGAAGGCGGCGATGATGATCAGGTCGCCGGCCGAGGCGCGGCGCGCGGCCGAGCCGTTGACCGAGATCATGCCGCTGCCGCGCTCGCCCTTGATGGCGTAGGTGACGAAGCGCTCGCCGTTGTTGATGTTCCAGATGTGGATCTGTTCGTTCTCGGCGATGTTGGCGGCGTCCAGCAGGTTTTCGTCGATGGCGCAGGAGCCTTCGTAGTGCAGCTCGCACTGGGTCACCGCGACGCGGTGGATCTTGGACTTGAGCAGGGTGCGGAACATGGTGTGTCTCCTGAAGAAATGGTCCGGCGTCAGCCGCCGACGATGGCCTGGAAGGTCAGCACGGTGTCTTGTGGCTTGAGGGGGGTGGCGCCCCGCTGCGGGCGGGGCACGAACTGTCCGTTCACGGCGGTCGCGACGGCAGCGGCATCCACGCCCTGTTCCTCCAGCAACTGCGCCAGGGTCAGGCCGTCGGGACAGGGCAGGGTCAGGTCGTTGAAGGTCAGCATGGGGTGACGGGCGCGGGGGGGAGTTCCAGCTGTTCCACCAGTGCGGGCGCGAGCAGCCAGCCGTGGCGGAACAGGCCGTTGATGCGCAGCAGGCCGGGCGTCTGTTCGGTGCGTGGTTCGTTGTCGGGCAGGGCGGGGCGCAGGTTGGCTTCCATGTGCACGATGCGCGCCTCGGCGAGCTCGGGGATCACGCTGTGCGCCGCGGTCATCAGTTCGACCGCGCTGCGCAGGCTGACGGGCGAACGGTCTTCGCTCTCGATCTCGCTGGCGCCGACCACGAACAGGTCACCCGGTCGCGGCACGATGTAGACCCGGTGGCGCGGGTGCAGCAGGCGCACCGGGCGCTGCAGCCGCACTCCCGGCGCGTGCAGCCAGATCACCTCGCCGCGCACGCCGCGGATCGGCATGTCCGGCCGGGCACCGGCGCCGCGCACATCGATGGCGAGATCCACGGCCACCGACTCTCCGTCGGCGAGGGTGATCTGCCGCGGCGCCACGCGGGTCACGCGTTCGCCCCAGCACCAGTGCACATTCGGCGCGTGCAGCGCCAGTGCGGTCAGCATGTCGCGGCTCATCACCTGGGCCTCGCCGGGCAGCAGCCAGGCGTGCAGATCGGGTGCCAGCGCCGGCTCCAGGGCGGCGAGCGCGGTGCGGTCCAGCGGCTGCGGCGCCGGCAGCTCGGTCGCCAGCGCCGGGGCCGCCTCCAGCCGCGCCAGCACGCGGCGCGCCGCGCCCAGGTCGGCGCCGTGCGCGACCATCAGGCTGCCGTGTTGCGCGAACAGCGGTGCGGTGCAGCCGGCATCGCGCAGCGCGTCGGCGATGCCGTGCCACAGGGCCAGCGAGCGCCAGCCCAGCCGTGCGACCTCGGGACCGGCGTTGTCCAGCTCGGCCAGCGGGCTGAGCATGCCGGCCGCGGTGAACCCGGCCGCGTGCGGGGCGGACAAAGTCAGCGAGCCCGTCTCCGGAGCCCCCGGCCCGGAGGCCGGGTCGAACACCGTGACCGTGTGTCCGGCGCGGCCGAGCTGCCAGGCCAGCAGCCGCCCCAGCACGCCGGCCCCGGCGATGCCAATGCGGGCCATGGCTCAGGCCTTGGTGGCGATGGACGAGACGGGCACGTAGAACTCGCCGCCCACGGCCTTGAACTCTGCGCTCTTCTGCGCCATGCCATCGCTGAGCGCCTGCTCTTCGCTCAGGCCCTTGGCGGCGGCGTAGTCGCGCACATCCTGCGTGATCTTCATGGAGCAGAACTTCGGGCCGCACATGCTGCAGAAATGCGCTTCCTTGCTGGAGTCCTTGGGCAGGGTCTCGTCGTGGTAAGCCTCGGCGGTCTGCGGGTCCAGGCCGAGCGCGAACTGGTCGCGCCAGCGGAACTCGAAACGCGCCTTGCTCATCGCGTCGTCGCGCGCGCGTTGTCCCGGATGGCCCTTGGCCACGTCGGCCGCGTGCGCCGCGATCTTGTAGGCAATGATCCCCTGCTTCACGTCGTCGCGGTCCGGCAGGCCCAGGTGTTCCTTGGGCGTCACGTAGCAGAGCATGGCCGTGCCCATCCAGCCGATCATGGCGGCGCCGATGGCGCTGGCGATGTGGTCGTAGCCCGGCGCGATGTCGATGGTCAGCGGGCCGAGCGTGTAGAACGGCGCTTCGTGGCAGTGCTTGATCTGCTCGTCCATGTTGGCCTGGATCATGTGCATGGGCACGTGGCCGGGGCCTTCGATCATGGTCTGCACGTCGTGCTTCCAGGCGATCTGGGTCAGCTCGCCCAGGGTGCGCAGCTCGGCGAACTGCGCCTCGTCGTTGGCGTCGGCGCCCGAGCCGGGGCGCAGGCCGTCGCCCAGCGAGAAGGTCACGTCATACGCCTTTATGATTTCGCAGATCTCGTCGAAGTGCGTGTACAGGAAGTTTTCCTTGTGGTGCGTGATGCACCACTTGGCCAGGATGGACCCGCCGCGCGAGACGATGCCGGTGCGGCGCTGCGTCGTGAGGTGGATGAAGGGCAGGCGCACGCCGGCGTGGATGGTGAAGTAGTCGATGCCCTGCTCGGCCTGCTCGATCAGCGTGTCGCGGAAGATTTCCCAGGTGAGGTCTTCGGCCACGCCACCCACCTTCTCCAGCGCCTGGTAGATCGGCACCGTACCGATGGGCACGGGCGAGTTGCGCACGATCCAGTCGCGCGTGGTGTGGATGTTCTTGCCGGTCGAGAGGTCCATCACCGTGTCGCCGCCCCAGCGGATAGCCCACACCAGCTTTTCCACTTCCTCTTCGATCGACGAGGTCACGACGGAGTTGCCGATGTTGGCGTTGATCTTCACCAGGAAGTTGCGGCCGATGATCATCGGCTCCACCTCGGGGTGGTTGATGTTGGCCGGGATCACGGCGCGGCCACGCGCCACCTCGTCGCGCACGAACTCGGGCGTGATCACGTCGGGAATGCGGGCGCCCATGGGGTTGCCCTTGAGACGCGCCTCGCGCTCGGCGCTGCCGAGGTATTCCTTCATCCACTCGCGCTTGCCGTTCTCGCGGATGGCGATGTATTCCATCTCGGGGGTGACGATGCCTTTTCGTGCGTAGTGCATCTGCGTCACGTTGGCGCCCGCCTTGGCGCGCAGGGGCTGGCGCTGCAGGCCGGCGGCTTCGGCGCGCAGGGCTTCGATGCGCGCATCGGCCTCATCACCGTGTTTGCCGCCGTCGTCCAGCGCCACCCGGTGGCGGCCCTCGTAGGCCTCGGTGTCGCCGCGCGCGGCCACCCACTGGCTGCGCACCGGCGACAGGCCCTGGCGGATGTCGATGCGGGCCTGCGGGTCGGTGTAGGGCCCCGAGGTGTCGTAGACCGTGACCTGTTCGCCGTTGGTCAGCGCGATCTCGCGCATCGGCACCTGCACGCCGGGCAGCGCGCCAGGCACGTGGACCTTGCGCGACTGGGGAAACGGCTCTCGGGTGAGCGTGAGCAGCTGCTGGAGCTTGTCGGGGGCGTTCATGGGGCGGTCTCCTGTTTGAAAAAGCTGTTGCGAAACGAACAGCTCCGGAGGACCGCCCGGAGGGACCTCGGGCGTGGGCGGCTTCGCCCCATGCACGGGTCCTTCAAGGCAACGCTCTTCTTTCGCCGGTACTAGCCGGATCAAGTTCGCGGGTTCGGTTCTTCAACCATCTCAGCGCCAGACCTTGTAAGGCCGGTGCACCCCGGAGCAGGCGCGCAGTGTAGCGCGGAAATTCTTGAGCCATCTCAATGTCCCTTCGGAAAGGGCCCGCCGGCGCGCCGACCGCGGGCGGTGCTGTGTACGCTGGGCGGCATGCACTGGTTCACCGGAATTCTTCTGTTCGGGGTGGCGATGGCCCTTGCCGTGTCGGGGCTGGGCGTGCTCGGCGCCCGGCGCTGGGCCGGGGCCACGCGCGCCATCCATGCGCGGCTGGACGCACAGCGCCGGGCGACCGGACCGCTCCGCTACGACCCGCGCGAAATCGACCACCTGCCGGCGCCCGTGCAGCGGTACTTCCGCGCCGTGCTCACCCCCGGGCAGCCCCTGGTCACCGCGGTCACCCTGTCACACACGGGCCAGTTCAACATGTCGTCCACCGACGAGCAGTGGAAGCCGTTCACCTCGCGCCAGCGGGTGGTCGTGCAGCGGCCCGGCTTTCTGTGGGACGCCCGCATCGCCATGCTGCCCGGCCTGCCGGTGCGCGTGCACGACAGCTATGCCGGTGGCCAGGGGCTGCTGCGGGCGGCCGTGCTGGGCCTGTTCCGTGTCGCCGATCTGCAGGGCGACGGCGAGCTGGCGCGCGGCGAGCTGATGCGCTTCCTCGCCGAGGCCGCCTGGTACCCCACGGCCCTGTTGCCCAGCCAGGGCGTGCAATGGACCGCGGTGGACGGGGACAGTGCCAACGCCACCCTCACGGACGGCGCACTCTCGCTCACGCTGCTGTTCCAGTTCGACGGGGAGGGCATGGTGCGCTCGGTGTTCGCCCAGGCGCGTGGCCGCATGGTGGGCCGGCAGATCGACATGGCGCCCTGGGAGGGCTCCTGGTCTGACCACCGGCGCGTCGATGGCATGACCGTGCCCTTCGCCGGCGAGGTCGCCTGGCTGCTGCCCGAAGGCCGCAAGACCTACTGGCGCGGCACCGTCACCGCGCTCGGCTATGAGTGGTCGGCCTGAACCGCCCGCGCGGGACGGCCCTGGCGCCGCTGCAATCCCTTGATGGCTTCGAACCAGACCACGCTCAGCACCCCCAGCCCGCAGGCCGCGGCCAGTTCGTGCGCCGGCAGCGGTGCAAAACGCAGCAACCCGACGACCCAGGGGATGTAGAGGGCCGCCAGCAGCATGGCCAGCGCCATGCCCACGACCCCCCAGAGCATGGCGTTGGGCGCGCGCAGCGTGACCCAGACCGGGGCGGTCGCCGAGCGGTTGGAAAAGATCAGCGACAGGTTGCCCACCACCAGCGTGGCAAAGGCAAAGGCGCGGGCCTCTTCTTCGGGCAGGCGGGGTGCGGCCCAGGCGAAGGCACCCAGCACGACCGCCAGCACGCCCAGTCCCTGCAGCAGCGCGAACCACAGGCTCAGGCCGCCGAACAGCGGCGCGCGGGCGTCGCGGGGCGGTCGCTGCATCACGTCACGGTCGGCGGGCTCGTTTTCAAAGGCGATCGAACAGGCGGGATCGATGATGAGTTCGAGAAAGGCGATGTGCATCGGGAACAGCAGCGAGGGCCAGCCGAACAGCACCGGCAGCAGGGCCATGCCGGCGATCGGCACATGCACCGCGAGCACGTAGGACATGGCCTTGCGCAGGTTGTCGAAGATGCGCCGCCCCAGCCGCATGGCGCGCACGATGGCGGCGAAGTCGTCGTCCACCAGCACCAGCGAGGCCGATTCGCGCGCCACGTCGGTGCCGCGCTGGCCCATCGCCACACCCACGTGCGCGGCCCGCAGCGCGGGGGCGTCATTCACGCCGTCGCCGGTCATGGCGACGATCTCGCCACGCGCCTTCAGGGCCTGCACGATGCGCAGCTTCTGCTCGGGCGCGATGCGGGCGCAGACGCTCACGCGGGCCATGCGCTCGCTCAGCGCGGTGTCGTCGAGCGTGGCCATCTCGTCGCCCGACAGCACCTCGGCCCCGGAGCCCGCCAGCCCGGCCTGCTGCGCAATCGCCAGGGCGGTCGCCGGGTAGTCGCCGGTGATCATCACCACGCGGATGCCCGCGGCGCGGCACTCGGCGATGGCGGCCGGCACCTGCGGCCGCACCGGGTCGGCCAGCCCCAGCAGGCCGACGAAAGTGAAATCGAAATCGTGTTCGCCTTCGGGCCAGTCCTGGCCCTCGAACGTGCCGCTGGCCACCGCGAGCACGCGCAACCCTTGGGCGGCCAGGCCGTCCACCACGCTGGCGATGTGGGCCCTCTGCGCGCTGTCGAGGTGGCACAGGTCCATCACCGCCTCGGGAGCCCCCTTGGCCGCGACCGTCTGCGTGGCACCGTCCGATGCCGCCCACACGTGCGACATCGCGCGCAGCGCCGGGCTCAGCCCGTAGGTCTGCACCAGACGCCAGTCGCGGTGCAGGTGTTCGGTGCCGGCGAGGAAGCGTTCGCCGAGCTGGTGGAACGCCTTCTCCATCGGATCGAAGGGGTCCACCACGCTCGCCAGGATCGAGAACTCGACCAGCGTGTGGAAGGCCTCGGGCAGCGGTACGTTGTCCAGCGACGCCAGCGCCAGCCGGTCCGGCAGCGCCGCGCCACCGGCGGCCAGGTGCGTCACCGCCATGCGGTTGCCGGTGAGGGTGCCGGTCTTGTCGCTGCACAGCACGGTGGTCGCGCCCAGGGTCTCGATCGCGTTGATGCGCCGGGTGAGCACCCCTTCCCTGGACAGGCGGCGCGCGCCCAGCGCCGGGAACACGGTCATCACCACCGGGTATTCCTCCGGCAGCATCGCCATCGCCAGCGCGATGCCGGCCAGCACCGCCTGCAGCCAGTCGCCGCGCACCAGGCCATGGACCACCACCAGGGCCAGGCTCAGCACCAGCGCCAGCAGGGCGAGGTTGCGCACCAGCCGGGTGGTCTGTTTCTGCAGCGGCGAGGTTTCGTGGCCGACCTGGCCGAGCGCGCTGCCGATGCGGCCGATCTCGCTGCGCGCGCCGGTGGCGGTGACGCGTGCCAGCGCGTGGCCCTGCACGATCAGCGTGCCGGCGTACACCGTGGGCAGGTCGTCGCCGCCGGGGCGCGCGCCGCGGCCGGACGCAGAGGCCGGCGCCTGCGCCAGTTCGACCGCCAGGGCCGCGCGCTTGCCCACCGGCACCGCTTCCCCGGTCAGCAGCGACTCGTCGGCCTGCACGCCGTCGGCCGACAGCAGCAGGGCGTCCGCCGGGACCCGGTCGCCCTCGCTCAGTTGCAGCAGGTCGCCACGCACCACGTCGCTGCCGGCGATGCGCTGCGGTGTGCCGTCGCGGATCACCAGCGCGCGCGGGCTGGTCAGGTCGCGCAGCGCCTCGATGGCGCGTTCGGTCTTGCCTTCCTGGTACAGCGTCAGTCCCAGCGTGATCACCACGAAGGCGAGCAGGGTCAGGCCCTCCCGCAGATCGCCGAACACCAGGTAGAGCGAGGCCGCGGCCAGCAGGAGCAGGAACATGGGCTCGCGCGCCGTCTCGACCGCGATGGACAGCAGGCTGCGGCGTTGCCCGCCGGGCAGCACGTTGGCGCCGTCCCGGGTCAGGCGCTGTGCCGCTTCGGCCGCGGTCAGGCCGGTGGTGATGTCGGCGTCGTGGGTGTTCGTGGTGTTCAAGAGTCGCTCGCGGGTTCAGGGCCAGCAGTGGCGCTGGCGCGTGGAATCTTGCTCCAGTGTGCACCCGGGCCGGTGTGCTGTCGAACCGCCGTGGCTGCCGTTCTCGCCCACGTTCCGGGTGCCGTTCTACCCCCGGCGCCAAGACAGCACCATGTACTTTGTCGCCACTGCGATCCAGGGCACTTCGTTCGGCGAAGCCCTGGCTTCGCGAGCTCGGCGGCCTGCTGGCTTTGCAGACGCGCTGAGGAACTGCCTGCATGGTGACTACCTTATGCTCTACGAGTCTTCCGAACAGGCAGGGAAATCATGTCCAGGGAACCCATGCGCAGCAACACCATGACCGAAGCCGATACCTGCCGGGTGCATGTCACCCCGAGGCTGGTGGAAGCCGGCTGGGCCACCGAGCCCAGCTTCATGGGCGAACAACGCAGCTTCACCAATGGCCGGATCGTGGTCGCCGGTGGCGTGGTGCGCCGGGGGCCCCAAAAGCGGGCCGACTACCTGCTGTTCTACCGGCGCGACTTTCCCCTGGCCGTGGTCGAAGCCAAGGAAACCAGCCTGCCCGCCGAAAACGCCGTGCAGCAGGCGCGCGAATACGCTGAAATTCTTGGCCTCAAGTTCGCTTACGCCACAAACGGCCTGCGCATCATCGAGATCGACTACACCACCGGCACCGAGCGCGAGGTGGACCGCTACGCCACGCCCGACGAACTCTTCGCCCGGCTCAGCGCCGCCGCGCAGTGGCCGCAAAGCGCAGCGGCGCACCTGCTCGAACCCTTCAACCTCGCGGCCGGCAAAGTGCCGCGCTACTACCAGCAGATCGCCATCGACCGCGTGATCGAAGCCATCTTGCTCGGGCAGCCGCGCGTGCTGGCCACGTTGGCCACCGGCACCGGCAAGACCTGCGTGGCCTTCCAGGTCTGCTGGAAGCTCTGGAGCAGCCGCTGGAACCGCACCGGCGAGCACCGCCGTCCCAAGATCCTGTTCCTGGCCGACCGCAACATCCTGGTGGACGATCCCATGGCCAAGATGTTTGCGCCCTTTGGTGACGCCCGGCACAAGGTTGCCAGCAGCGATCTCAGCCAGGGGCGTGACATGTACTTCGGCATCTACCAGGCGCTCACGACCGCCAGCGAAGACGTGTTCCGCCAGTACCGGCCCGACTTCTTCGACCTCATCGTCATTGACGAATGCCACCGCGGCTCCGCCCGCGACAACAGCGCCTGGCGCACCGTGCTCGACCACTTCGAGCCAGCCGTCAAGTTCGGCATGACCGCCACCCCCCTGCGTGAGGAAACCCGCGACAGCTACGCCTACTTCGGCAACCCGGTCACCACCTACAGCCTGCGCCAGGGCATCGAAGACGGCTTCCTCGCTCCCTACCGCGTACACCGCGTCATCACCACCGTGGACGCCGCTGGCTGGCGCCCCGGCAAAGACGAACTCGACCGCTACGGCCGCGAGGTGCCCGACGACGAATACCAGACCAGGGACTTCGAGCGCGTGGTCGCCCTGCGCGCGCGCACCCGCGCCATGGCCCGCCACCTGAGCGACTTCCTCAAAGGCACCGACCGTTTCGCCAAGACCATCGTGTTCTGTGTCGACCAGGAACACGCCGCCGAAATGCGCCAGGAACTGCTCAACCTCAACCGCGACCTCGTCCAGCGCTACCCCGACTACGTCTGCCGCGTCACCGCCGACGAAGGCGCCATCGGCCTCACGCATCTCGCGAACTTCCAGGACGTCGACAAACCCACCCCGGTCATCCTCACCACCTCGCAACTGCTCACCACCGGCGTGGACGCCGAAATGGTCAAGAACGTGGTGCTGGCCCGCGTGGTCGGCTCACGGTCCGAGTTCAAGCAGATCATCGGGCGCGGCACCCGGCTCAAGGTCGATTACGGCAAGGAATACTTCAACATCATCGACTTCACCGGCACCGCCACTCGCCACTTCGCCGATCCCGATTTCGACGGCGAACCCGCCCGCATCGAAGAAGTGCTGCTGGACGAAGAGGGCCACCAGGTACAGGTCATCGCACAGATCGAGCCTGCCGCCGATGACGTGCCCGGGGACGCCGACGCCGTGTGGGCGCCGCGCGAAGAACAGATGGGCCCTGGCGCAGGCCATCTGCTCGGCGAGCCACCCGCCGAACCGCGCAAGTTCTACATCGACGGCGGTGAGGTCGAGGTCATCGGCCACCTCGTCTACGACCTCGACACCGACGGCAAGAAGCTCCAGGTCGTCAAATACACCGACTATTCCGGCCGCGCCGTGCGCACCCTCTACCCGACTCGCGAAGCGCTGCAGTCCGCCTGGGCCAACCCCGACACCCGCCGCGAAGTGTTGCGCGAACTCACCGAACGCGGCATCAGCTTCGAAGAGCTTGCCAACAGCAGCGAACAGCCCGACGCCGACCCCTTCGACCTGCTCTGCCACCTGGCCTGGAACGCGCCCCTGCGCACCCGCCGCGAGCGCGCCGAACAGGCCCGCCGCCGCGTGCAAGACCTGTTTGCCCAGCACGGGGACACCGCCCGCGAAATCCTCTCGCTGATGCTCGACCGTTACATCGAGCGCGGCATCTTCCAGTTCCAGGCCCTCTCCGAACTGATGAAAGTCCAGCCGTTCGACCGCTACGGCAGCCCGGCCGAAATCGCCGTGCGCCATTTCGGCGGCGTCAACGGCATGAAAGACGCCGTCGCCCAGCTGCAGACCGCGCTCTACCCCTGAATAACCAGAAAACCGCACCGATTCCATGGCCAAAGCCAAAGCCCCGCTGACCACCCGCGACAACCTCTCCGCCCTCATCGGCACCGCCCGCAAGATCCTGCGCAAAGACAAGGGCCTCAACGGTGACGTGGACCGCCTGCCCCTGCTCACCTGGGTCATGTTCCTCAAGTTCCTCGACGACCTGGAACTCATGCACGAGCAGGAAGCCCAGCTCGACGGCCGGCGCTACAAGCCCATCATCGAAGCCCCCTACCGCTGGCGCGACTGGGCCGCCCGCGAAGACGGCATCAGTGGCGACGAACTGCTGGCCTTCATCGGCCAGGAAGCCGCCATCCGCACCGACGGCAGTGTCGGCAAAGGCCTGTTCGCCTACCTGCGCGGCCTGGCCGCCACCGGCGACAAAGGCAGCCAGCGCGAAGTCATCGCCAACGTCTTCAAAGGTGTGCAGAACCGCATGGTCAGCGGCTACCTGCTGCGCGACATCCTCAACAAGATCAACGGCATCCACTTCAGCGCCAGCGAAGAGATCCACACCCTCTCGCACCTGTACGAATCCATGCTGCGCGAAATGCGCGACGCCGCCGGCGACGCCGGCGAGTTCTATACCCCGCGCCCCGTGGTGCGCTTCATGGTGCAGGTGAGCGACCCGCGCCTGGGCGAAACCGTGCTCGACCCCGCCTGCGGCACCGGCGGCTTCCTGGTCGAAAGCTACGACCACCTCGCCCCGCAGGTCGCCACGCCCGAACAGCGCCGCAGCCTGCAACGCAGCACCCTGTTCGGGCAGGAAGCCAAGCCGCTGCCCTACATGCTCACGCAGATGAACCTGCTGCTGCACGGGCTCGAAGCGCCGCAGATCGCCTACGGCAACACGCTGGAACGCCGCATCAGCGAAATCGGCCACAGCGACCGCGTGGACGTGATCCTCACCAACCCACCCTTTGGTGGCGAAGAAGAGGTCGGCATCAAGGCCAACTTCCCGCCCAACATGCAGACCGCCGAAACCGCCCTGCTGTTCCTGCAATACATCATGCGCATGCTGCGCGTGGCTGGCGCGCCTGTGCCGGGCAGCCGCAAGACGGCCGAGCGCGGTGGCCGCGCCGCCGTCGTCGTGCCCAACGGCACCCTGTTCGGCGACGGCATCAGCGCCGTCATCAAGCAGGAACTGCTCAAGGAATTCAAGCTGCACACCATCGTGCGCCTGCCCCAGGGCGTGTTCGCGCCCTACACCGACATCCCCGCCAACCTGCTGTTCTTCGAACGCGGTGGCCCCACCGACACCATCTGGTTCTACGAACTTCCCCTGCCCGAAGGCCGCAAAAAGTACAGCAAGACCGCGCCCCTGCAGTACGAAGAATTTGCCCCCGTGCTGGCCTGGTGGAACGCCCGCGAAGAAGGCCCCCACGCCTGGAAAGTCAGCGCCGTCGACGTGGTCGCGCGCGGCCACAACCTGGACTTCAAGAACCCCCACGCCAAGGTCGGCCTCGAACACGCCGACCCGAAGGACCTGATCGCCTCCATGCGCAGCCACGAAGCCGAGGTGGTGCGCCTGCTCGCCGACATCGAAGCCCTGGTCAACGAGGTGCAGACGTGAGCAAGCAAGCCCTGCCGGCAAGTCCGGATCTGGCCGGCTACACCGCCGTCCACGGCGACATCGTTGCCCTGCTCGAAGAAGCCCGCCGCGCCGCCGCGCGCAGCGTCAACGCGCTGATGACGGCCAGCTACTGGGAGATCGGGCGGCGCATCGTTGAACTGGAGCAGGGCGGCAAGGACAGGGCCGAATACGGACAAGCTCTGCTCAAGCGCCTGTCCGCCGATCTGTCCCAGCGCTTTGGTCGTGGATTCTCCGAACGCAACCTGGAGCAGATGCGGCTGTTCTACCTCGCCTGGACGCCTGCGCAGATTTCGCAGACAGCGTCTGCGAAATCGACCCCTGCCCGGATTTCGCAGACAGCGTCTGGGGAACGGGCTTTGCGCGCGATATCCGAGACACCGTCTCGGCATTCGATCGACATCACCGCTCTGGCCCAGGCCTTCCCGCTGCCCTGGTCGGCCTATGTGCGGCTGCTGTCCGTCAAGAACACCGCCGCCCGCCGCTTTTACGAAACCGAAGCCCTGCGCTGCGGCTGGAGCGTGCGCCAGCTCGACCGGCAGGTCAACAGCCAGTTCTACGAACGCATCGCCCTCTCGCACAACAAGGCGGCCATGCTCGAAAAGGCCGAAACCGCCCAACCGGGCGACGCCATCACGCCCGAGCAGGCGCTCAAAGACCCCTTCGTGCTCGAATTCCTCCAGCTCAAGGACGAGTACTCCGAGTCCGACCTGGAAGACGCGCTCATCCAGCACCTGGCCGACTTCCTGCTGGAGCTGGGCGACGACTTCGCTTTTGTTGGCCGCCAGCGCCGCCTGCGGCTGGACGACAGCTGGTTCCGCGTGGATCTGCTGTTCTTCCACCGCCGCCTGCGCTGCCTGCTGGTGATCGACCTGAAGATCGGCAAGTTCAGCCACGCCGACGCCGGCCAGATGCACCTGTACCTGAACTACGCCCGCGAACACTGGATGAAGCCCGGCGAGAACCCGCCCGTGGGCCTGGTGCTGTGCACCAGCAAGGGCGCCAACGAAGCGCGCTACGCCCTCGACGGCCTGCCCAACAAGGTCATGGCCGCCGAATACCAGACCGTGCTGCCCGACGCCCAGTTGCTCGAAGCCGAGCTGGAACGTTCGCGCCGCGAGCTGGAAGCGCGGCGCGTGGGGCGCGGTGGGGATGTGGGGGTGGGGGAATGAAGGCTTGGTCTCTGGTTGCGCTGTCGGACCTGCTGACCCCGGACAACGAACCCGTTGCCGTGCGACAGGACCAGCAGTACCCCAACTTCGGTATCTACAGCTTTGGTCGCGGACTCTTTGCCAAGCCGCCCATTGACGGCATGCAGACCAGTGCGAGCACGCTGTACCGCGTTCGGGCGGGCAATTTCATCTACAGCCGCCTCTTTGCGTTTGAAGGTTCCTACGGGCTGGTGGATGAAGTTTTCGATGGCCACTTCATATCGAACGAATACCCCGGCTTCGCCGTGGATCGTTCGCGGCTGGAGCCCGGCTTTCTCAAGTGGTATTTCCAGTGTCCAAACGTCTGGCAGGCGATCGCCATGGGCAGCAAGGGTGTGGGCTCGCGACGCATCCGCGTGCAGCCCGACAAGGTTCTGGCCCATCAAATGCCGCTCCCGCCGCTGGCCGAACAGCAGACCATCGTCGCTCGCCTCGACGCGCTGGCCGACAAGACCCGGCAGGTGGAAGCGCATCTGGACGCGGTGGAGCGTGACGCCGAACATCTTCTGGCGCTGCAATTCCGTGACGCAATTTCGAATGTCCGGTTTTGCCCTTTGACTCAAGTTGCATCAATCATTCGGAGGCCGGTGGCGATTGATGTATCCCTCAAATACCGGGAGGTAGGAGCGCGTTCGTTTGGCAAGGGTTTGTTCGTGAAACCAGACTTTGACGGTGCAGAGGCCACATGGCAAAAGCCTGTGTGGGTCAAGCAGGGGGACCTGGTGCTGAGCAATATCAAAGCGTGGGAAGGTGCTGTTGCAGTGGCCAACCACCAGCACGACGGGTGTATCGCCTCGCACAGGTACATCACTTGTGAACCAGACCCAGGGCAAGCAACTTCTGGGTTCTTGGCCTACTACCTTCTTTCCGCGGATGGGTTGGAAAAGATCGGACTGGCTTCGCCGGGGACTGCAGATCGCAATCGAACGCTGAGTCTTGGGAATCTCTCAAAAATTGAAGTTCCTGTGCCCGCTTTGAGCGTGCAAAAGAAGTTCAATGAGTTGCAAGCTGAAGTGTCAAAGCTCAAAGCCCGCCACGCCGCCATCCGCGCCGCCAACGCTGCACTGCTGCCCGCCACGCTCGAACGCGTGTTCGCCCCCGCACCATGACCGTCACCCTCGCCCAGATCCTCCCGTTCCTGCTCACCGCCGTGCTGCTCACGGCCACGCCGGGGCCCGACAACCTCATGGTGTTGGGCGTGGGCGCGTCCAAAGGTCGGCGCCTGGGCATGGCCTTCGGGTTGGGTTGTGCCACCGGATGCCTGAGCCACACCGTGTTGGCGGCGCTGGGTGTGTCGGCGGTGCTGGCGGCGTCGCCCGTGGCGTTCACGGCCCTGCGGGTGCTCGGTGGCGGTTACCTCGTCTGGCTGGGCATCGGCGCGCTGCGCAGCCGCGGTGGTGCCGGTGTGGCCGCTGCGCCAGAGGGCAGCACGGGTGAAACGTCGCTCTCGCGCCAGTTCCTCAAGGGCATGCTGGCCAACGCCATCAATCCCAAGGTGGTGCTGTTCTTCCTGTCGTTCCTGCCGCAGTTCGTGGTGCCGGCGCAGGGCCATGTGCCGCTGCAGATGGCGGTGCTGGGTCTGGTGTTCACGCTGCAGGCGGCCGTGCTGTTCGGCGCGCTGGGCTGGTTCGCCGGCGGCATCGGCCAGTGGCTGCAGCGCCGGCCGCGCGCCGGCCTGTGGCTGGACCGCGTGAGTGGCGTGGTGTTCGTCGGGCTGGGGGTGCGGATGGCGCTGTCGCGCTGACCCGGATCTGCCGGTGACGGCGGGCCGTCGGCCTCAGGCCACCGGTGGTTTGAACTTCGCTCGCGCGGCCGCCACCTTGGCGCGCGCATGGCAACCCGGTTCGTGGTCGTTCACCAGGCCCATGGCCTGCATGAACGCGTAGGCGGTGGTCGGGCCGACGAATGCCCAGCCGCGCTTCTTGAGGTCTTTGGACATGGCCACGGACGCGGCGTGGGTGGAGACCGTCTGCGGCGCGGCGAGGGTCGCGGGGTCGGGCTCGAAGCGCCAGAAGTAGGCGCCCAGCGAACCGAACTCCTTCACCAGCGCCTGCGCGCCGGCCGCGTTGCGGATGACGGCCTCGATCTTGCCGCGGTGGCGCACGATGCCTTCGTCCTGCAGCAGGCGTTCCACGTCCCTGGGGCCGAAGGCGGCGATGCGGTCGAAGTCGAAACCGAGGAAGGCGAGGCGGAAGTGTTCGCGTTTGCCCAGGATGGTGCGCCACGAGAGGCCCGACTGAAAGGCTTCGAGACAGACCTTCTCGAACAGGCGCCGGTCGTCCGCGACCGGGAAGCCCCATTCGGCGTCGTGGTAGGCCGGGAATTCGGGGGCACCGTCGCACCAGCGGCAGCGGGGCAGGCCGTCGCCAGCATGGGGTCCAGGGGGGGAATGGCTCATGGTGGGGCTCCTTGTGGCGCAGTGTCGCTCAGGCTTGCAGGCGCGGGGTGACGAGCGCGGCCAGCCACTGCATGAACACCTGCACCCGCTGCGGCAGGTGGCGCCGGTGGGCGTAGACGATGGACACCGGCAGCGGAGCGGCCCGCCAGCGCGGCAGCACCTCCACCAGCCGCCGCGCCTGCAGGTGGGCGCGCATGCCGGCCTCGGGCACCTGGATGATCCCCAGGCCGGCCAGCGCGGCCGCTTCGTAGGCGGCCGTGGTGTTGACGGTCAGCGCGCCCTGCATGGGCAGCGCGTGCACCGCCCCGTCCGCGTCCACGTGCTCGAAACCCTCGGGCCGGCTGCCCAGCGTGGACACGTAGTGCACCAGGCGGTGCGAAGCGAGGTCGGCCAGCGTACGGGGTTTGCCATGGGCCTTGAGATAGGCGGGGCTGGCCAGATTGACCATGCGGTAGCTGCCCAGGGGCCGCGCGACCAGGCTGGAGTCGGCCAGCCGCCCGACGCGCAGCACGCAGTCAAAACCTTCGCGCACCAGATCCACCCGGCGGTCCACCGAAGACAGCTCGATCTCCAGCGCCGGGTGCTCGGCCAGGAAGCGCGGCAGCGCGGGGATGACCAGTTCGTGCGCCAGGGTCTGCGGCATGTCCACGCGCAGCCGGCCCCGCAGGCTGCGGGGTTCGTCCTGGAACAGCCCGCGCAATTCGTCGATGTCGGCCAGCAGATCCTGCGCGCGCTCGTGCACGACCCGACCGTCCTGCGTGAGCTGCACGCGGCGTGTGGTCCGGTGCAGCAGGCGGGTGCCGAGCTCGGCCTCGGCCTCGCGCACGGCGGCGGACACGCTGGTGCGTGGCAGGCCCAGCTGGTCGGCGGCGGCGCTGAAGCTGGCCAGGTCGGCCACGCGCACAAAGACGCGCAACGATTCGGTGAGGTTCATGTGGCTCGATTGGATGGATTTTTTGCACAGTCTAGACAGAAGCATGTGGTTTATCAAAGAGAAGTCGATCAATAGACTGCCTCCCTGTTCCATCCACCGCTTCAAAGGACTTCCCCATGACCTCCCGAAAAATCGCGCTCGTCACCGGTGCCAGCCGCGGCCTGGGCCGCAACGCCGCACTGCGGCTGGCCGGACGCGGCCACGACCTGATCGCCACCTACCGCCAGGGCGCGACCGACGCCCGGACCCTGGTGCAGGAAGCACAGGCCCTGGGCGCGCGCGCCGTGGCCCTGCCGCTGGACCTGGGCGACAGCGCGGGCTTTGCGGGCTTTGCCGACGCGGTGCGGGCCGCGCTGCGCGACCACTGGCAACGCGACACCTTCGATGCCCTGCTCAACAACGCGGGCAGCGGGTCCTATGCCACGTTTGCCACCACCACCGAGGCGCAGTTCGACGAGATGCTGCGCATCCATCTCAAGGGACCGTTCTTCCTGACGCAGGCACTGCTGCCCCTGATCGCGGACGGTGGCCGCGTCGTCAACGTGTCGTCGGGGCTGACGCGTTTTTCCCTGCCCGGTTACGCGGCCTACGCGGCCATGAAGGGCGGTGTGGAGGTGCTCACGCGTTACCTGGCGCTGGAGCTGGGTGCGCGCCGCATCGCGGTCAACACCGTGGCGCCCGGGGCAATCGCCACCGACTTCGGGGGCGGCGCCGTGCGCGACAACCCGCAGCTCAACGGCCTGATCGCTTCACAGACGGCGCTGGGGCGCGTGGGCGCGCCGGACGACATCGGGCCGGTCATGGCCGCGCTGCTGTCGGACGATCTGGGCTGGGTCAACGGGCAGCGTGTCGAGGTCTCGGGCGGCATCCATCTCTGACGCGGGAGCGGCGGGCTGTCAGCGGCCCAGGCCACGTCAGCCGTGGATCGCGCCATTCGCTGCCGTGAACCCCGCGTCGGGCGAGAGGGTGAAGCAGAACGTGGCGCCCTGACCGGGCGCCGCGTTCACCAGGATCCGGCCGCCGTGGCGCTCGACGATGCGCCGCACCGTGGCCAGACCGACGCCCGTGCCCTGGAACTCGCTTTGCTGGTGCAGGCGCTGGAAGGGCTCGAACAGGCGGTGGGCCTTGATCATGTCGAAGCCGGCGCCGTTGTCGCTGACGCAGAAGCCCCACTGGCCCGAGAGTTCGCCTTCGTACACGCGGATGCGCGGGGCAGCGGTCTTGCCGGTGTATTTCCAGGCGTTGTCCAGCAGGTTGACCAGCAGGGCTTCGGTCAGGCTGGCGTCGCCGTCGGCGACCAGGCCCGGCTGCACCTCGAACCAGACGTTTCGCGCCGGGTCGGTGGCCGCCAGTTCCTGCAGCCGGCGCGTGGCCATGGCCGAGAGATCGACCCTTTCGCGGTGCAGCGGCGCCTTGGCGTAACGCGAGAGGGCGAGCAGGCCTTCGATGAGCTCGGCCATCTTCTGCGTGCCCTGCCGGATGCGCTGCAGGTAGCTCCGGCCTTCGTCGTCGAGCCGCTCGGTGTAACCGCTTTCGAGGATCTGTGCGAAGCCGTTGACCGACCGCAGGGGCGCGCGCAGGTCGTGGCTGACCGAGTAGGCGAAGCTGTCGAGGTCGCGGTTGGCGGCGCTGAGTTCGGCGGTGCGCTCCTGCACGCGCTGCTCCAGTTCGGCGTTCAGGCGCAGCACTTCCTGCTCGGCGCGCTTGCGTTCGGTCAGGTCCAGCACGTGCGACACCCGCTTGACCGCATGGCCCTCGGCGTCGCGCAGCACGGTGACGTCGATCAGCACCGGGAAGATGCGGCCGTCGCGCGCGATGTGCTCGCTTTCGAAGATGCAGTGGTCCTGGGTGTCGAGGGCCGACAGCACGATCTGCAGGTCGGTGTGGCAGCGCAAGGGATACAGGGTCTCGACGGGTGCGCCGGTGAGGTCCCCGGGCGCGTAGCCGCGCTGCCGGGAGAACGCGGGGTTGGCTGCGATGACGGTGTTGGTGACGGCGTCGGACACCAGCAGGCCGACCTCGGAGCGTTCGAAGGCTTCGGCCCAGAGGTGCAGGCCGGCTTCGGCCTGGCGCCGCTCCGTGAGGTCGTGGAACGAGACCAGCAGCCCGTCTTTCATGGCGATCGCGCTGGTTTCGACGATGCAGATCTCGTTGCCCTGCCGGTGCACGGCGTATTCGCCGCCGGGCAGCTCGACCCGTTCCTGGCCCATGGATTGCCGGGCCCTCTGCCACTGGGCCTGTGCCTTGGCGCGCTGGGAGGGATCGGGGTAGGCCAGCCGGAACCAGGTGTCGACGTGGTCGATCTGGTGGCGCCCGTAGCCGAACAGCGAGGCGAAGCGGGCGTTGGTGTTGAGGACACGGCCGTCGGGGCCGATGAAGGCCAGGGCCACGGGAGCGTGTTCGAACAGCAGCTCGAAGCGCTCGCGGCTCTCGCGCAGGGCATTGACCAGATCGGTGAGCGAGCGGGTGAACACCGCCACCTCGCCGTCGCCGTGCGGCTCGGGCAGGGGGCCCATCAAGCCCTGTGCGTCCAGTTGCTGCGCGGCCTCGCTCACGCGCTCCAGCGGCCGCATCTGGCGACCGACAAGGTGCCACATCAGCAGCGAGAACACCATGGTGACCACCATGCCGCACAGTACCGTGATCAGCGCCAGCCGGTTGGCGCCGATGAACGCCACGTCTTCGGCCGCACGGATCACCACCGTCCAGCCCAGCCCCGGAAACAGGCCCGAGCCGCCGGCCGGGGCCGCGGTGGTCAGGTAGCGGCCGCCATCGGGCCAGGTCTCCAGGCGGGTGTCCATCCGGCCACTGGCGCTCTCGCGCAGCGATGCCAGCGCACCGAACGGGGTGCGCATGGCCGGGACCCCCGGGCTGCCGACGATCACCCGTCCTTCGCGGTCGAACAGGAGCATTTCCAGGCGCTCGTCCTCGACCGAGGCCAGGAGCTGGGCACGCAGCTCGTAGGCCCAGTCCAGGCTCAGGTGGGCCGCCAGCACCCCGATGAACTGGCCGTCCTTGTCGAGTACCGGCAGCGACACGTCCAGCAGCCGCATCGGCAGTTCGTCCCAGCGGGCGGGCGGCAGCAGCTTGGCCAGCAGCGTGGCTTCGTGGGCGCCTTCGAAATACAGCCCCTGGCTGCCCTGCACGAACCAGCTGCGCTGGGGCACCTGGGCGCCGGCCAGGCGCGGCTCGGTGCTGGCGATGATGGTGCCGTGCACGTCGGTCAGGCCGACCCAGGCATAGACCGGGTAGGTGTGCTGCATCTCCAGCAGCGCGGCCTGCTTTTCCTGCACGCTGCGGGCCGGATTGCGGATGCGTTCCAGGCGCGAGAGGAACTGCATTTCCTTGCCGCGGCTCTGCATGTCGTGGGCCATCTGGGTCGACATGCGGGTGGCCAGGTGGCGCTGCAGGGTGAACGCGTCCTGCTCGATCTGCGAGCGCGTCAGGTGACCGACGATCAGGGTGAAGCCGGCGACGCTGGCCAGTGCCAGCACGCCGATCAGGAGCACGACCTGGAACCGCAGGCTGTTTCTGTAGTTACGCAACAACGCGAGCCTCTTGTCGCTGGATTTCCCGGATGGCGGGACCACCGGGGGCGGGGGCGCGGAGCTTGTCGGGTCTGCCGGCCAGTCTGACCCATCATAGGCAGGAAACCACAGGGCAATCAGGGGAAAAGGGGCCGGGGTCGGTGTTTTGTCGCGCTTGGGCCGGCGCTCACAGGCCGCTTCAGGCGGCTTCCCGTTGCAGCCGGCTGATCATGAACTCGGCCGCCTCCAGGATGTGACGCCGCGCCAGCCGCTCGGCGGTCTCGCCGTCGCCGGCCGCCACGGCGGCCAGCATGGCCTCGTGCTGGTCCCAGATGTCGCGCGGCTTGTCGTCGCGCATCAGGACCGCGCCCATGACGCGCTGGGTCTGGGTCCAGTGGGTTTCCATCGACGGCGCCACCAGCGGGTTGCCCGAGAGCGAGTAGATGACGTCGTGGAAGGCCATGTCGGCGGCAATCATCTCGCTGTAGGAGCCGCCGGCCACGGCCTTGCGCCCGGCGCGGATCAGGGCCGGACCGCGCGCCGCGGCCGCCTTGGCGTTGTGTTGGGCGGCGCAGCGGAAGGCCAGCCCTTCGATCACCGCGCGCACCTCGTACATGTGGCGCACGTGCTGCAGGTCCAGCGGCGCCACCTGCAGGCCCCGGCCGGGGGCGTCGATCAGCACGCCTTCCTTGCGCAGCACGGTCAGGGCCTGCTGCACCGGCTGGCGCGAGATGCCCAGCTGCTGCGCCAGCTGCTCCTGGATGATGCGTTCGCCCGGTCGCAGCTGGCCCGAGGCGATGCTGGAGAGGATCGAGCGGTGGACCTGCTCGACCAGGCTGGGAGCAGATTGCAGGGGTTTCATGGGCCCCATGGTAGTGGGCCTTGGGTGGTTGGCGCTCAGGAACCTGCCCGCCAGCGCCGCTCCGCCTCGTCCCAGGCCCCCAGCGCCTGCAGGTCGGGCACCCAGGCCAGGCCGCTCTTGGCGTCGGACGACGCGGCCTCGGGCGTGACGATCACGTCCAGCAGGGCGGGCCGGCCGGCGCGCAGCTCGGCCAGCGCGCGGGCGATGGCGGCGTCCAGTTCGTCGGCCTTCTCCACCCGCTCGCCGTGCATGTGGAAGGCGCGCGCCATGGCGGCGTGGTCGGCGAACTGCAGGTGGGTGCCGACCACCTTGCCGTGCGTCTCCTGCTGGTCGCGCACCTCGATCGCCCACGAACCGTTGTTGGCCACCACGATCAGCACCGGCGCTTTCTGCCGCACGGCGGTGTCGATCTCCATGGCGTTGAAGCCGAAGGCGCCGTCGCCGGTGGCGACCACCACGGTGCGGCCCGGGCAGGCCAGGCTGGCGGCGATGCCAAACGGCGTGCCGACACCGATGCAGCCCAGCGAGCCGGGGTCGAGGTAGGTGCTGGCGGGCAGCCCGACGCGCGCGAACGAGAGGAAGTCGCCACCGTCGGCGACCACGATGGCGTCGGCCGGCAGGGCCTCGCGCAGCGCGGCCAGCACGCGGTTGGGGTGCAGGCGGCCGTCGCTGCCGTTGGGGGCGTCCTTCATGGACTGCGCGAGCTTGGCCGAGCGCTGGCGGTGCTGCTGGCGCAGGCCGGCGAGCCAGGCGCCGTCGCTGGCGGGCGGTGTGGCGGGGGCGGCGTCGAGCATGGCCTGCAGCGCCAGGCCGGGGTTGGCCAACACCTCGACCGCGCCGCGCCGGTTGTCGCGCAACTCGGCGGCGGTGTCCGCGATGCGCAGGAATTTCGCGTCGCCAAAGATGGCGGGTGAACCGAAGGCGAGCTGGAAGTCCAGCCGGCGGCCGACCGTGATCACCAGGTCGGCCTGGCCCATGACCGAGCCGCGCATGGCCGCGACCACGCTGTGGTGGTCGTCGGGCACCAGGCCCTTGCTCTCGCCGGTGTCGAGGTAGGCGGCGCCGGTTTTTTCGAGCAGGGCACACAGGGCCGGGCCGGCACCGCGCGCGCCGCGGCCGCTGATGAACAGCGGGCGTTTCGCAGCCCACAGCAGCTCCACCGCGGCCTGCACCGCCTGCGGGTGCGGTGGCGCAGGCAGGGCGGCGGGCGACGCGAACACCTCGGGCAGCTGCATCGGCACCGCCACGTCGGCGCGCAGCGTGTCGATGGGGAAGTCGAGGTAGACCGGGCCGGGTTCGCCGGCCTCGCCCAGCGCGCGCGCCGTGGCCTCGGCCAGTTCCTGCGGCACCAGGTCGGGGTGGCGCACGGTGCGGGCGTAGCGGGTGAGGCTGCGCACGAGATCGGTGTGCACGATGTCCTGCAGCGCGCCGCGGTTTTCCTGCGGCGTGGGCGGCAGGCCCGAGAGCACCAGCACCGAGGCCTTGGCGACGTGGGCGTTGGCGATGCCGGTCATGGCGTTGGTGACGCCCGGACCGGCCGTGACCAGGGCCACGCCGAGCCCGCCGGTCAGCTGCGCCTCGGCGTGCGCCATGTAGACCGCGGCGCGTTCGTCGCGCACGTCCACGATGCGGATGCCCTCGGCGTCCAGCCGCATCCAGATCGGCATGATGTGCCCGCCGCACAGGGCGTAGACGCGCTGGACGCCGCGCGCCTTGAGGAAACGGGCGATGACGGCGGCGGCGGACTGTTCGCCGATCGGGGGTGGGGCCATGGTTTGTCTCCGGGGGGATTGACGTTGACTGAATTCTGAATTCAGAATTCGGAAAAATCAACCCATCCCACCCAACCGCTTTCACTTCGGAGACAGACCATGGGCCAGTTGCTCACCATCGCCGACGCCGTCGCCACCCACGCGCGGCTGACGCCCCACAAGCTCGCCGTGCGCGATTCGCACCGGCGCCTGAGCTACGCCGAATGGGACGCGCGCGCCACGCGGCTGGCCGCCGGGCTGCTCGGCCTGGGCCTGGCCAAGGGCGACCGCGTGGCCGTGATCGCGCACAACCGGCTGGAGTGGATGGAGATCTACGCCGGCATGGCGCGCGCCGGGCTGCTGGTGGTGCCGCTGAACTTCCGCCTGACCGGGCCGGAGATCGCCTACATCCTGGGCCACGCCGAGGTCGGCGCGGTGGTCGCGGGGCCGGGCTTCTGCGCGACGGTCGATGCCGTGCGCGGCGAGCTGAGCGTTCCGCAGGACCGCTTCATCGCGCTGGGCGCCGAGGAGGTGCCCGACGGCTGGACCGGTTACGAAGCGCTGCTGGACGGTGCCGACACGGCGATGCGCCTGCCCGAGGTCGGCCCGCAGGACCACTGCGCGCTGATGTACACCTCAGGCACCACCGGCCGGCCCAAGGGCGCGATCCGGGCGCACGGCGGCAGCACCCTGATCGCGCTGGCCACCGCACTGGAGATGGGCTTCACGCGCGACGACACGGCGTTGCTGGTGATGCCGCTGTGCCACGCCAACTCGCTGTACTTCGGCACCACCTTCGTGCACCTGGGCGCGACCATCGTGATCGACGACCGCCCCAGCTTCGACCCCGAGGCGGTGATGCAGACGCTGGCACAGGACCGCGTGACCTTCACCTCGCTGGTGCCCACGCACTACATCATGATGCTGTCGCTGCCCGCCGACGTGAAGCGCCGGTACGACCTGAGCGCGGTGGGCAAGCTGATGATTTCGTCGGCCCCGGCGCGGCCCGACACCAAGCGCGGGATCATGGAGCTGTTCCCCAACGGCCAGCTGTACGAGCTCTACGGCTCGACCGAGGCCGGCTGGGTGACGCTGCTGCGGCCCGACGAGCAGCTCAGCAAGCTCGGCTCGGTGGGCCGCGAATGGGCGGGCAGCGGCGCGATCCGCCTGCTCGACCACGAGCGCAAGGAGGTGGCCGACGGCGAGGTGGGCGAGCTGTTCTCGCGCACCGCCTATGTGTTCGAGGGCTACTGGCGCAACCCGGAGAAGACGGCCGAGGCGATGGACGGACTGTCGTGTTCGGTGGGCGACATGGCAAGGCGCGACGAAGACGGCTACATCTGGCTGGTCGACCGCAAGAGCAACATGATCATCAGCGGCGGCGAGAACGTGTACCCCTCGGAGGTCGAGGGCGTGATCGGCCAGCACCCGGCGGTGCGCGACGTGGCGGTGGTCGGCGTGCCGCACGAGAAGTGGGGCGAGACGCCGCTGGCGGTGGTGGTGCTGAAGCAGGGCATGGGCGCGACCGAGGCCGAGCTGCGCGACTGGTGCCGCGAGCGCATGGCCGGTTTCAAGTGCCCGGCGCGGGTGGTCTTTGCCGACGATACCGAGATGCCGCGCACGGCGACCGGCAAGGTGTTGCACCGCGTGCTGCGCCAGCGCTTCACCACCTCTTGAGGCACAGGAGCGCCGTCCCGGACGGCGTCTTGTCCTACACGTCCACGCGGCCGATTCCGATGCGGGCGGGCAGGGAGGGTTCCTAGACTGAAGTCACCCGGCGGGAGGAAAGAAAGTCCGCCGCAGGCCTTCAACCCACGCTCCGCGTGAGCAACTTCAGAGGAACCCCATCATGAACAAGAGCAAGCTGAACCGCATGGCACTGGTGGTGGCGACCGTCACCCTGGCGTCCGCCGCGGGTGCGCAGACGGTCGACAACTGGAAGAGTGGCAACGGCGACCAGGTCTGGCGCAACGGCACCGGCGAACTCTGCTGGAGAAACAGCTACTGGACGCCGGCCACGGCCCACCCCGACTGCGACGGTGCGATCAAGCCGCCCCCGCCCGCCCCGGTGGCCCAGGCGCCCGCTCCGGCCCCGGAACCTGCACCGGCTCCCGTGCCCGCACCCCCGCCGCCGCCCGCACCGGCCCCGATCCAGTCGATGAGCTTCCAGGCCGAAACCCTGTTCGACTTCGACAAGTCCGTGATCAAGCCGACCGGCAAGACCGCGCTCGATGGCCTGGTGGCCGAGCTGTCCAAGGTGAATGTCGAAACCCTGATTGCGGTGGGCCACACCGACGCGATCGGGACCGACGCCTACAACCAGGCGCTGTCGATCCGGCGGGTGGAAGCCGTGAAGGCCTATCTGGTGAGCAAGGGCGTTCCCGCGGACCAGATCAAGACCGAGGGCAAGGGTGAATCGCAGCCGGTGGCGTCGAACCAGACCCGCGACGGCCGGGCCCAGAACCGCCGCGTCGAGATCGAGGTGGTGGGCACCCGCAAGCCCTGACGTCCGGCAGCGGTTTTGCACGGGGGCATCGCGCCAGGGGCGCGGTGCCCTTTTCCGTGTCCGCGGGTCAGGCCGCCGAGCGCCCCTCGACCAGCTTCACGACAGCCCACAGCACCCGGTTGGCGGGCGTGGGCACGCCCAGCGCCTCACCCCGGCGCACCACGTAGCCGTTGAGGAAGTCGATCTCGCTGGGCTTGCCGCGCATCAGGTCCTGTGCGGTGGAGGAGTATTGCGAGGGCATGGTTTCGGCGATGCGGCGCACGGCCAGTTCGACATCGCCCGGCAGGGTCACGCCGTCGGCCGCCGCGACCGCCCGGCACTCGGCGACCACGTCGCGCATGATGGCCGGCACGCCGGGCTGCTTGACCAGTTCCCCGTAGACGATGTGGCCCACGGCCGAGAGCGCGTTGTAGGCGCAGTTGAGGATCAGCTTGGCCCAGAGCGCGCCGCGCACGTTGTCGCTGACCTCGGTCGGCACGCCGGCGGCGATCAGGGCCTGTGCGACCGCAGCGCTGCTGGGCGAGGGCTCGATCACCAGTTCGCCGCGCCCGTGGTGGCGCAGGTGGCCGGGGCCGGCCATCTCGGTCGCCACATAGACCACGGCGGCGGCCACCTCCACACCGGGCAGCACCGCGCGCAGCCGCTCGGCGTTGTCCACGCCGTTCTGCAGGCACAGCACCAGGGCGCCGGGTTTCAGGTGCGGCCGAATCTGCCCGCCCGCGCTCTCGGTGTCGGGCGACTTCACCGCGAACAGCACCAGGTCGGCACCGGCCACCGCAGAGGCCTCGGTGCTGGCCGACACCGGCACGGTTTCGTCGAAGCGCTGGGTCTGCATGCGCAGCCCCAGCGCGTTGAAGACCTGCACGTGCTGCGGCCGGCCGATCAGCGTGACATGGTGGCCGGCACGGGCCAGCATGCCGCCGTAGTAGCAGCCGACAGCGCCGGCGCCGAGCACGGCAACACGAAGAGGGGAGGGGTTGGCGGTGGTCATGCAGGCATTCTAGGAACGAACGCCGCGAGGATGGAGACGGTCCGGCGCCGGGCCGCCCCAAGCCGGGCCAGCCCCCTTGGGGGGCCGCGCCCCGCGCAGCGGCGGAGCGTGGGGGCTCAGATCCCCAGGAGCTTCGAGATCGCCGCGATGTGGGCCGGCGTCGGCTTCTCGGACGGCATTTCGTCTTCTGCCGCGCTGGCGTCTTCGTGGGCCTGGATCGCGGCGACCATCGCGTACTGGTTCTCCCACGACAGGGTCTTGCCTTCGGGGCACATGTCGCGCAGCGTGCCGAACCAGTAGTAACCGTCCTTGCCGCCGAACAGCTTGTCGATGCCGCCGGCGTCGCCGGACTTCAGGCCGGCGCCGCTGAGAATGAGCTTGAGTTTGTGGTGCGAGACGGCGTAGTGCATGGGTGGAGCAGGGTGCAGGGAAAAGTCGGCGATTGTACGAAGGGCGCCACTGCGGGTGCGCCCCGCTTTACGGCTGGCATCGCCCTTGCTACAACGAAACATCGCCATCTCATGGCTTTGACCAGGTGCATGCCCATGTCCGCAGACGCTTCTTCTTCCGCCGGTGACCTGCCTGAAACGGCACAGACGCCGCACCCGCGCCACATCCGGCTCACCTCGCACTCCGGCGGCTTCGGGGCGTTGCCCATCGTCTGGGGTGCGGCCACGGCGCGCGAACGCGGGCCGGTGGTGGGCACCACGCTCAACGTGTCGAACCGCAACGTGATCGGCACCCACAGCGGCAGCTACAGCGTCTACCGCGCGCTGGCCGTGGCGGCGGGGGCGCTCAAGCGCGAACACCGCGCCGACCTGACCAACACCGCGCCCACCGACGTCATCGGTCCCTACCCGCAGTGGGCCGACCCGGGCAAGATCGTCAGCATGGACCCCTGGGGCGCGGTGATCGCCGACGTGTATTCGAACGAGCTGGAGGCGGGCTACGACATCCGGCCGACGATTGCCGTGACCAAGGCGCACGTGATCCTGCCCGAGGTGATCGACGCGCTGCAGAAGGGGCGGCTCCAACCCGATGGAAAGTTCCTCACGGCGGGCGGCGCGGCCGTGGTGACCAAGGTGGCGGTGGAGCCGGTGTGGTACCTGCCGGGCGTGGCGAAGCGCTTTGGCTGCACCGAGGCGGTGTTGCGCCGCGTGCTGTTCGAAGAGACCGGCGGCATGTACCCCGAGCTGGTCACGCGCTCCGACCTCGAAGTCTTCCTGCCACCGATCGGCGGGCAGACGGTCTACATCTTCGGCAACCCGCGCGACCTGGCCGACCCGTCGGTGACGCTGACAGCGCGCGTGCACGACGAGTGCAACGGCTCGGACGTGTTCGGCTCCGACATCTGCACCTGCCGGCCCTACCTCACGCACGCGATCGAAGAGTGCATCCAGGGCGCGCAGCGCGGTGGTGTGGGGCTCGTGTCCTACTCGCGCAAGGAGGGCCGGGCGCTCGGCGAGGTGACCAAGTTCCTGGTCTACAACGCGCGCAAGCGCCAGGTGGGCGGGGACACGGCCGACCAGTATTTCGCGCGCACCGAATGCGTGGCCGGCGTGCAGGACATGCGCTTCCAGGAGCTGATGCCCGACGTGCTGCACTGGCTGGGCATCACCAAGATCCACCGGCTCGTCTCCATGAGCAACATGAAGTACGACGCCATCACCGGCTCGGGCATCGAGGTCGGCGAGCGCATCAACATCCCGGACGAACTGATCCCCGCCGACGCGCGGGTGGAGATGGACGCCAAGATGGCGGCGGGCTACTTCACGCCCGGCGTGGTGCCCGACGCCGAGGAACTCAAGATCGCCAAGGGCCGGGGGCTCGCTTGATCACGGACACCCACACACCCGCCGGCGCGGCCCACACGCTGCGCTCCACCACCGCCGTGCGCGAGCGCTCGGGCCAGCTGCTGGCCCGTGCCCGCGCGGGCGAATCCGGCTGTTTCGCGGTCAACGACGGCGCGCTGGCGCTGGCCGCCAGCACCGTGGCCGAGCTCACCCGCGCGCGCTTCCCCGACGGGCGCATCCCGTACCACAGCCGCTGGCGGCACTTCGAGGCCGGCGGCGTGGACCGCGCGGGCCAGCTCGACGCGCTGCTGGGCCCGGTGGACGCGGCGGCCCGCGCCCGCGCGCAGATCGACCTGGCGCTGGTGAGCGTGCTGCTCGACGCCGGTGCCGGCCCGCAATGGCGCCACCACGAGGCCGCCAGCGGCCAGGGCTTCGCGCGCTCCGAAGGCCTGGGGGTGGCGAGTTTCCATGCGTTCACCGCGGGCCTGTTTTCCAGCGACCCGGCGCAGCCGCTGCGGGCGGACGCCGCCGGCCTGGCCGCGCTCACGGCGGCGCGCCTCGGGGTGGCGTTTCAGGTGACCGAGGACAACCCGCTGGTGGGGCTGGAGGGCCGCGCCGCGTTGCTGCGCCACCTGGGCGCGGTGATGGCCGTGCAGCCGGCGGTGTTCGGCTTGGCCGGACGGCCCGGTGGCCTGTTCGACGCGCTCACCGCGGACGGCGCCGGCACGGTGGCGGCGCACGCCATTCTGGTCCTGCTGCTGGACACGCTCTCGGGCATCTGGCCGGCGCAGAACACCATCGGCGATCAGGCGCTCGGCGACTGCTGGCGGCACCCCGCGGTGCAGGGTGAGGGCCTCACCGCCGGCTGGGTGCCGTTCCACAAGCTCTCGCAGTGGCTCACGTATTCGCTGCTGGAGCCGTTCGAATGGGCCGGCGTGCGCGTGACCGGGCTGGACGCGCTGACCGGCCTGCCTGAGTACCGCAACGGCGGCCTGCTGATCGACGCCGGCGTGCTGCGCCCGCTGCCCGCCGACTGGGCCACGCGGCCCTGGCAGGCGGGCGACGAATTCATCGTCGAGTGGCGCGCGCTCACCGTGGCGCTGCTCGACGAGCTGGCGCCGCTGGTGCGCACCGAGCTGGGCCTGAGCGCCGACCAGATGCCGCTGGCCTGCGTGCTCGAAGGCGGCACCTGGGCCGCGGGCCGCCTGCTGGCCCAGCGGCTGCGCGACGGCCTGCCGCCGCTCAACATCGTCAGCGACGGCACGGTTTTCTGATTCCCTTCACACAACAACACCGAGGCCCCACCATGAGCAACGTCCACCTCATCGACCACCCGCTGGTGCAGCACAAGCTCACGCTGATGCGCCGCAAGGACGCGAGCACCAACAGCTTCCGCCGCCTGCTCAACGAACTGTCCCTGCTCATGACCTACGAGGTCACGCGCGACATGCCGATGCAGGACATCCAGATCGAGACGCCGCTGGAGACCATGACCGCCAAGGTCATCGACGGCAAGAAGCTGGTCTTCGTGTCCATCCTGCGCGCGGGCAACGGCATCCTGGAGGGCATGCTCAACGTGGTGCCGGGCGCGCGCGTCGGTCACATCGGCCTCTACCGCGACCCCAAGACGCTGACCGCGGTCGAGTACTACTTCAAGATGCCTTCGGACATGCACGAGCGCGACGTGATCGTGGTCGACCCGATGCTGGCCACCGGCAACTCGGCCATCGCGGCCATCGACCGCCTCAAGGAGACGCGGCCCAAGTCGATCAAGTTCGTCTGCCTGCTGACCTGCCCCGAGGGCCTGGCCGCGCTGCAGAAGGCGCACCCCGACGTGCCGATCTACACCGCGGCGATCGACCGCCAGCTCAACGAGCACGGCTACATCCTGCCCGGCCTGGGCGACGCAGGCGACCGCATCTTCGGCACCCGCTGAGCGCGGCGTATGCTGGCGCCCGACCCTGGAGAACCCCGACCATGCCCAGCCCGCAGACCCTGCTGATGTTCGCCGCCGCCTCGCTGGCGCTGGCGGTGATTCCCGGCCCCACCATGTTGCTGGCGCTGTCCAACGGCATGGGCGGCGGCATGCGCCGGGCCGTCTGGGGCATGGCCGGAGCCATCCTGGGCAGTGCGCTGGTGATCGCGGTCGTGGCGGTGGGCCTGGGCTCTCTGCTCGCGGCCTCGGCCACGCTGTTCGAGGCGTTGCGCGCCGTGGGCGTGCTCTACCTGCTGTGGCTGGCGGTGCAGCTCTGGCGCAGCCCGCCGCTGGACGTGCGCGATGCGCTGGCCCACGTGCCGGGGCAGCAGGCGCAGGGCCGTGCGGCCTTCGTGCGCAGCCTGCTGGTGGCGCTGTCCAATCCCAAGTCGCTGCTGTTCTTCGCCGCCTTCCTGCCGCAGTTCATCGACCCGGCCCAGGCCCTGGCACCGCAGTACGCGGCGCTGGGTGGGCTGTTCGTCGCCATCGACGCGCTGGTGATGGTGGCCTACGCCCTGGCCGGGCGGCAAGCGGTGCGCTGGCTCTCGGGCGATGGCCTGCGCTGGCTGCACCGCGGCTGCGCGGTGGGTATGGGCCTGCTGGCCGTCCTGCTGGCGGGCTACCGCCGACATGCCGCCTGACCGGAAGCCGCCATGCTCGACCTGCTGATCACCCACGCGACCCTGCCCGACGGCCGCACCGACATGTCGGTCGCGGTGCAGGACGGCCGCATTGTCGACGTGAGCGAGGGCCTGCGGGCGCCGGCGCACGAGACGCTCGACGCCGCCGGCCAGCTGCTCTCGCCGCCGTTCTGCGACCCGCACTTCCACATGGACGCGACGCTGAGCTACGGCCTGCCGCGGGTGAACCAGAGCGGCACGCTGCTGGAAGGCATCGCGCTCTGGGGCGAGCTCAAGCCGCTGCTGACCGAAGAGGCACTGGTGGAGCGGGCGCTGACCTACTGCGACTGGGCGGTGGCCAAGGGCCTGCTGGCGATCCGCAGCCATGTGGACACCAGCGACCCGAGCCTGGTGCCGGTGCGGGCGATGCTCGAAGTGAAAAAACGTGTGGCGCCGTATCTGGATCTGCAACTGGTCGCTTTCCCGCAGGACGGCGTGCTGCGTTCCCCGGGCGGCTTCGACAACCTCAAGCGTGCGCTGGACCTGGGCGTGGACGTGGTCGGCGGCATCCCGCATTTCGAACGGACCATGAGCGAGGGCGCGGCCAGCGTGAAGCTGCTGTGCGAACTCGCCGCCGAGCGCGGCCTGCCGGTGGACATGCACTGCGACGAGAGCGACGACCCGCTCTCGCGCCACATCGAGACGCTGGCGTTTGAAACCCAGCGCCTCGGCCTGCAGGGCCGCGTCACAGGCTCGCACCTCACCTCCATGCACAGCATGGACAGCTACTACGTGAGCAAGCTGATCCCGCTGATCGCCGAGGCCGGCGTGAGCGCGGTGGCCAACCCGCTGATCAACATCACGCTGCAGGGCCGGCACGACAGCTACCCGAAGCGCCGCGGCATGACGCGCGTGCCCGAGCTGATGGCCGCCGGCGTGACCGTGGCCTTCGGCCACGACTGCGTGATGGACCCCTGGTATTCGCTGGGCAGCGGCGACATGCTGGAGGTGGCCCACATGGGCCTGCATGTGGCGCAGATGACCAGCCAGGCCGGCATGCGCCAGTGCTTCGACGCGGTGACGGTGAACGCCGCCAAGGTGATGGGCCTGGGCGGCCACGGCATCGAGGCCGGGAAGGACGCGAGCTTCGTGCTGCTTCAGGCGCGCGATGCGGTGGACGCGATCCGCCTGCGCGCGACGCGGCTGAAGGTCTGGCGCCAGGGGGTGCTGCTGGCGCAGACCGCGCCGGCCCAGGCGCAGCTGTCGCTGCCCGGCCGGCCGGACCACACCGCCTTCACGCCGGCGCGAGCAGGCGGCGGCTGATCTCGTCGTCGGTCAGTCCGGCCACATCCACCCGCTTGGTGCGGCCCGAGGCGCCCAGTTCGATGGTGATGGCCGACTTGGGCACATCGCAGACATCGGACAGAAAGGCGATCAGCGCCTTGTTGGCCGCGCCGTCGACCGGCGGTGCCTTGAGCTGGATCTTGGGCTTGCCGTCGTGCAGGCCGACGCACTGCGTCTGCTTCGCGCCGGGCTGGCAGTAGACAACGATCCGGCCCATGCTGCGGGATCAGCTCTTCTTGACGAACTCGGACTTGAGCTGCATCGCGCCGAAGCCTTCGATCTTGCAGTCGATGTCGTGGTCGCCCTCGACCAGGCGGATGTTCTTGACCTTGGTGCCGACCTTGATGACGGCCGACGAGCCCTTGAGCTTGAGGTCCTTGACCAGGGTCACGCTGTCGCCGTCGGCGAGCAGGTTGCCGAACGCGTCTTTCCAGACCTTGGCGGCTTCGGCGGGTTCGTCGCCACCGGTCTTGCTCCACTCGTGGGCGCATTCGGGGCAGATGAGCAGGTCACCGTCTTCGTAGGTGAAGGCGGACTGGCATTTCGGGCAGGGGGGCAGGGACATGAGGGCTTCTTGTGCGGTGTTCGCGCGGTGCGCGCAGGCCGACACTGTACCCGCGCCTCTGTCCGCGAAGCCTCAGGCCTCCTGCAGCCGGTAGGGCATCTGCTTGTCCAGCGTGTCCTGTTCGCGGAACTGGCGCGGCGACTGGCCGGTGGTGCGCTTGAACACCTTGGAGAAGCCGAAGGCGTCCTGGTAACCCACGGCCTGCGCGATCTGCTCCAGCGTCTGGCGGGTCTCGGACAGCAGCTGGACCGCCTTCTGCATGCGCAGGGTGCGCAGGTGGTTCAGCGGCGTGTCGCCCAGCGCGCCGCGGAAACGTTCGGCCAGGGCCGAGCGCGAAAGACCGACCTGCTGGCCCAGTTCTTCCAGCGTCCAGCCATGGGCGAGGTTGCCGTGCATGAGGGTGATGACCTGGCGGATCTGGCGGTCGGCGATGGCCTGATGCCAGCCCGGTGTGTCCTGCTGCTCGCGCTGAGCGATCTCGCGCAGCGCGAAGGCGAACAGCGCGTCCAGCAGACCGTGGGTGACGGAAGCGGCGCCCAGGTCCTGGTCGCTGAGCTCGCGGTCGAGCAGGCCGATGGTCAGCGGCAGGGCCGAGAGCTGGGGCAGGCTGCCGGCTCGCAGCACGAACCACGCCGGCAGGCCGCGCAGGAAGGGGTGCAGCGGGTCGTGCCAGAGCTGGTAGGCCGCGCTGATGACCTGGGTGGGTCCGCTGTCGGGCACTGGCGTCTGGTCGTCGCCGGCGAAGCGCGCGATCGGCACGGTGGTGCTCTGCCGGGGCGGCTGGCGGTCCAGCGAGAGCAGGTGCACGCAGCCGCGCGCCATCAGCACCAGGTCGCCGGCCTGCAGCTCGATCGGTTCGTCCAGGTTGGGCGCGTGCACGAAGGCCCGGCCGCGCGTGACGGTGTGCAGCCCGAAGCTGCGGTCGCAGGGGAAACGCAGCGCGGCCTCGGGCGTGAGCGCGTGCAGGTCGAGCAGGCGCCGTCGCAGGCCGGCGACATGGAGGATGTCGGAAAGGATGTCCATGGGCGGGATTTTATGGACGATCAGACATGAATGGTGGAATTTCATGCATTCCAGTTTTTCCGGCGGGAAAACACACTGGGGCCCTTCCATCACACACCAAGGAGTTTCCAGATGACCACCACCCTCGTGATCGGCGCCAGCGGCCAGATCGGTGCCACCCTAGCCGACCTGCTCGCCGCCCAGGGCCAGACCGTGCGCCGCGCCACCAGCCGCGCGCCTTCCCGACCCGGCGACGTCCAGGTCGACATGGCCACCCGCGAAGGCCTGGCCGCGGCGCTGGCCGGCGCCGACCAGCTGTTCCTGATGTGCCCGCCCGGTTTCGCCAACCAGCACGAGCTGCTGATCCCCGCCATCGACGCGGCCCAGGCCGCGGGCGTGCGCAAGGTGCTGATGCTCTCGGCGATGGGCGCCAACGCCGACGACAGCATCCCGCTGCGCCGCGCCGAGCTGCACCTGGAGCGTTCGGGCCTGGCCTGGAACGTGATCCGGCCCAACTGGTTCATGCAGAACTTCCACACCTTCTGGCTGCACGGCATCCAGACCCAGGGCCAGATCTTTCTGCCGGTGGGCCACGCCAAGGGCAGCTTCATCGACACGCGCGACATCGCCGCCGTGGCGGCGAAGCTGCTGTCGTCGGACGACTTCGTGAACGCAGCGCACGACCTGACCGGCAGCGAGTCGCTGGACCACACGCAGGTCGCGGCCATCCTGTCGGCGGCGGCGGGCCGGACCATCGGCTACACCGACATCCCCCAAGACGCGATGCGCCAGGGCCTGCTGGGCGCTGGCCTGCCGGCGGACTATGCCGAGTTCCTGCTGGTGATCCTCGGTGCCTTCAAGGCGGGCTATTCGGAACGCATCACCGATGGCGTGCAGCGCATCACCGGGAAGGCGCCGATCCGGCTCGAACAGTACGCGCAGGACTTCAAGGCCCACTGGGCCTGAGCCCCCGGCAAGGGTCGGAAATCCGTTTTCCGGGCCGCGGGCGGGGTCGGATTTCCGTTCGCCACCGTGGCCTGAACGCCGGTTTTCCGGGGAAAAACCGGCGCGCAGGGGCCCGGTCTACGGGTTAACACCGACTGGCACGCGCCTTGCGCCATGGGCTGCACACTGCGCCCATGAAGCACCTGCGCCTGCTCCCCCTTCTGCTGCTCCTGACCCTGACCGCCCGGGCCGAATCCTCCAGCCTGCTGACGCTGGAGAAGATCTCGCGCACCGGCACGATCAGCCTCGGCCACCGCGAGTCGTCGGTGCCGTTCTCCTATTACGACAACAAGCGCCAGGTGGTCGGCTACTCGCACGACCTGATGCTGGCCGTGGTCGAGCGCATCCGCCGCGAACTCAAGCTGCCGGCGCTGGCCGTCAAGCTGGTGCCGGTCACCTCGCAGAACCGGATTCCGCTGGTGCAGAACGGCTCGGTTGATCTGGAGTGCGGCTCCACCACCCACAACCGCGACCGCGAGCGCCAGGTGGCGTTCTCGGTGTCGATCTTCCAGACCAGCTCCCGCCTGCTGACGCGGCGCGACTCGGGTGTCCAGGAACTGGCCGACCTCAAGGGGCGCCGCGTCGCGGTGACCGCCGGCACGACCAGCGAGCGCTCGCTGCTGCTGCACAGCGAGTCCACCGGCCACCGCTTCGACATCGTGACCGTCAAGGACCACGGCGACGGCTTCAACCGTGTGCAGGAAGGGCGCGCCGAGGCCTTTCTGATGGACGAGGCGATGCTCTACGGCCTGCGCGTGCGGGCCGACCGCCCCGACGACTGGCGCGTGGTCGGGGCGCCGATGGCGGCCGAGGTCTATGCCTGCATGTTGCGCAAGGACGACCCCCGCTTCAAGGCGCTGGTGGACCGCGGCCTGACCGACCTGATGGTCTCGGGCGAGGCGCTGAAGATCTACCGCCGCTGGTTCCAGTCGCCGATCCCGCCCAAGGGACTCAACCTGAACTGGCCCGCGCCCGAGCCCCTGCTGGAGCTGTACCGCTCGCCCAACGACCGCCCGCTGGGCTGACATCTTTTCCGTTCTCTTTTTTTCACCCACCCCAAGGAGTCACCATGAAGAAAACCCTGATCGCCGTCGCCGCCGTGCTGGCCGCCTCCGCCGCCGTCGCGCAGACCGCCGACACGCTCAAGAAGATCAAGGACAGCGGCAGCATCACCCTGGGTGTGCGCGAATCCTCCGGTCTGTCCTACACCATCGGCAACGGCAAGTACGTCGGCTTCCACACCGAGATGGCCGAGCGCGTGATCGCCGACCTGCAGAAGCAGCTGGGCCTGGCCAAGCTGGAAGTGAAGTACCAGCCGGTGACTTCGCAGAACCGCATTCCGCTGGTGCAGAACGGCACCGTGGACCTCGAGTGCGGCTCGACCACCAACAACGCGGCCCGTCAGAAGGACGTGTCCTTCGCCATGACCACCTACGTCGAGGAAGTGCGCATCGCCGTCAAGGCCAACTCGGGCATCACCTCCATCGCCCAGCTGGCCGGCAAGAAGGTCGCCACCACCACCGGCACCACCTCCGTCCAGACCCTGCGCAAGCACGAGCGTGCGACCAACGTGAACTTCGAGGAAGTGTTCGGCAAGGACCACGCCGACAGCTTCCTGCTGCTCGAATCGGGCCGCGCCGACGCCTTCGTGATGGACGGCTCGATCCTGGCCGCCAACATCGCCAAGTCCAAGGCCCCGGCCGACTACAAGATCGTCGGCGAAGTGCTGTCGGTCGAGCCGATCGCCTGCATGCTGCGCAAGGACGACACCGCCTTCAAGAAGGCCGTGGACGACTCCATCAAGAACCAGATCAAGGACGGCTCGCTGACCAAGCTGTACGACAAGTGGTTCATGCAGCCGATCCCGCCGGCCAACGCCAAGATCGGCCTGCCGCTGTCGGACGCCACCAAGGCCGCCTGGGCCGCGCCGAACGACAAGCCGATGGAAGACTACGCGAAGAAGTAAGGCCCCCACGCTCCGCCGCTGCGCGGGTCGCTGCCCCCCGAGGGGGCTGGGCCTGCCTTGGGGCGGCCCGGCGGCGGGCCCGGCGTACCCCCACGCTCCACCGCCGCACGGGTCGCTTTTTCTAGAACAAGGAATTCACCATGAGCACATGGGATTGGCAGGTGTTCTGCAAGGACACCATCGATGGCGAGGTCAGGCCCAGCTGTTTCGGCGCGGGCGGTGACATCACCTACCTGGACTGGTTGCTCTCGGCCTGGGGCTGGACGCTGTCCGTGGCCCTGCTGGCGCTGGTCATCGCGCTCGTGGTCGGTTCGGTCATGGGCATCTTCCGCACCACGCCGAGCAAGGCGCTGGTGGCGATCGGCAACGCCTGGACCGAGCTGTTCCGCAACATTCCGCTGCTGGTGCAGGTGTTCCTTTGGTACCACGTGCTGCCGTCGCTGATCCCGGCACTCAAGAGCTTTCCCAGCTTCATCCTGGTGGTGTTCGCGCTGGGCTTCTTCACTTCGGCGCGCATCGCCGAGCAGGTGCGCGCGGGCATCCAGAGCCTGCCCAAGGGCCAGCGCTACGCCGGGCTGGCGATGGGCCTGACGCTGCCCCAGACCTACCGCTACGTGCTGCTGCCGATGGCCTTTCGCATCGTCATCCCGCCGCTGACCAGCGAGAGCATGAACATCATCAAGAACTCGTCGGTGGCCTTTGCGGTCTCCATCGCCGAGCTGACCATGTTCGCCATGCAGGCGCAGGAAGAGACCTCGCGCGGCATCGAGGTCTACCTGGCCGTGACCGGCCTGTACTTCATCTCCGCCTTCGCCATCAACCGCATCGCCCTGTTCATCGAACACCGGGTGCAGGTGCCCGGCATGATCGGAGGCCACTGACATGAACCTCGACTTTTCGTTCCTGAACTGGGACGTGCTCACGGGCTTCGTGCTCAAGGGCCTGGTCTTCTCGGTGCAGCTCACGCTGGTGGCCATGATCGGCGGCATCGCGCTGGGCACGGTGCTGGCGCTGATGCGGCTGTCGGGCAAGAAGTGGCTGGTGATGCCGGCCGCCTTCTACGTCAACACCCTGCGCTCGATCCCGCTGGTGATGGTGATCCTGTGGTTCTTCCTGCTGATCCCGCTGATGATCGGCAAGCCCATGGGCGCGGAGCTGTCGGCCATCATCACCTTCACGGTGTTCGAGGCGGCCTATTACTCCGAGATCATGCGCGCCGGCATCCAGAGCGTGCCCAAGGGCCAGGTGCACGCCGGCTACGCGGTGGGCATGACCTATGGACAGACCATGCAGCTGATCGTGCTGCCGCAGGCCTTCCGCAACATGCTGCCGGTGCTGATGACCCAGACCATCATCCTGTTCCAGGACACCTCGCTGGTCTACGCGATCGGCGCCTACGACCTGCTCAAGGGCTTCGAGGTCGCGGGCAAGAACTTCAACCGCCCGGTCGAGACCTACCTGGTCGCTGCCGTCGTCTATTTCGTCATTTGTTTCTCGCTGTCGATGCTGGTGCGTCGCCTGCAGAAGAAGATTGCCATCATTCGCTGAGCGGCTGGAGAAGAACCATGATCGACATCAAGAACGTTTCCAAGTGGTACGGCAGCTTCCAGGTGCTGACCGATTGCACGACCTCGATCCAGAAGGGGGAGGTGGTGGTGGTCTGCGGTCCTTCGGGCTCGGGCAAGTCCACGCTGATCAAGACCGTCAATGCGCTGGAGCCCTTCCAGAAGGGCGACATCATCGTGGACGGCACCAGCATCGCCGACCCGAAGACCAACCTGCCCAAGCTGCGCAGCCGCGTGGGCATGGTGTTCCAGCACTTCGAGCTGTTCCCGCACCTGACCGTGACCGAGAACCTGACGCTGGCACAGATCAAGGTGCTGGGCCGCAACGCCGACGAGGCCAAGACCCGGGGCCTGAAGATGCTCGACCGCGTGGGCCTGATGGCGCACAAGGACAAGTTTCCCGGCCAGCTCTCGGGTGGCCAGCAGCAACGCGTGGCCATCGCCCGCGCGCTGTCGATGGACCCGATCGTGATGTTGTTCGACGAGCCGACCTCGGCGCTCGATCCCGAGATGGTCGGCGAGGTGCTGGACGTGATGGTGCAGCTGGCCAACGAAGGCATGACCATGATGTGCGTGACCCACGAAATGGGCTTCGCGAAGAAGGTCAGCCACCGCGTGATCTTCATGGACGCGGGCAAGATCGTGGAAGATTGCCGCCGCGACGAGTTCTTCGGCAACCCCGACGCCCGTTCGCCGCGCGCCAAGGACTTCCTCTCCAAGATTCTTCAGCATTGAACCGGCCCCCCGACGCCCCGCAGGACACCACTGGCCACGCCGCCCTGACGCCCGGAGCCGCCCCCGCGGGCGCCGGGTGGGGCCGGCTGGTGCGCCGGGCGCTGCTGCTGCTGCTCGGGGTGGCCCTGGTCGCGCTGGCCGGGGTCGGGGTCTACCAGCGCAGCTTTGCGCAAGGGGAGCACAGCCTCAAGGCCGCCACCAACAGCCGGCTGGACCTGTTCGCCTCGGTGGTCGAGGCGCGTGTGCGCCGGCTGGAACCGGTGCCGGCCACCATCCAGCTCAACCCGACCGTGCTGGCGCTGCTGCGGGCGCCGGACCCGGCGCGTGAGCGGGCGGCCAACGACTACCTGGCCCGCCTGAACGCCCACCTGGGCAGCGTGGCGGTCTATGTGCTCGATGTGCGCGGCGTCGTGCTGGCCTCGAGCAACCTCACCGAGCGCGACGACAGCCTGCTGGGCGAAGACGTGTCGTACCGGCCGTATTACCTCGAAGCGCTGGCGGGCCGCTCGACCCGCCACTTCGCCATCGGCAGCGGCGGCCAGGCGGGCTACTTCGCCTCGCACCCGATCTACGACGGCCCGCGGGTGCTGGGCGTGGCGGCGATCAAGATCGGTCTGGACGCGCTGGAGCAGACCTGGCCGATGCTGGCGGCGCCGGCCCTGGTGGCCGACGCCAACCAGGTCGTGATCCTGTCTTCGCAGCCCGCCTGGCGCTACACCTCGCTGTCCCCGCTGCCCGCCGAGCGCCGGGTCGACCTGCAGCTGGCGCGGACCTACGGCGCGCTGCGGGTGCCACAGTTTCCGATCGAGGTGATGCTCTCGGTCGACGAGGACACGCAGGAGGTGCAGGGCGCCGTCTCGGGCGACGAGGCGCGGCACCGCAACGCGCTCGGCGCGGGCGGCAACCGGGCCGGGCACCTGGTGCTCGGGCGTTCGCTGGACGGCATGGACTGGCGCGTGCTGATCTTCGCCAGTCTGGCCGCGGTGCGGCAGCAGGCGCTGATCGACGGCGTGGGCGGTGCGGTCACGGCGGCGTTCCTGATCCTGCTGGCGCTGTACTGGACCCAGCGGCGGCGGATCGAGAAGGAGCGTCTGGCCTCCCGGCGGCTCCTGGAGCAGGCCAACGCCGAGCTGGAACACCAGGTCGGCCTGCGCACGCAGGAACTCACCGACACCAACGAGCAGCTGCGGCGCGAGGTCGCCGAGCGCGAGCAGACCGAGAAGACCCTGCGCGCCGCGCAGGACGAGCTGGTGCACGCCGGCAAGATGGCGGTGCTGGGCCAGCTGGCCGCCAGCATCACGCACGAGCTGACCCAGCCGCTGGGCGGCATCCGCACGCTGGCGGGCAACGCGGCCGAGTTCATGCGCCGCGGCAACCACGGCGCGGCGCAGGACAACCTGTCCATCGTCGCGCGCCTGGTCGAGCAGATGGCGCGCATCATCGACCCGCTCAAGAGCTTCTCGCGCAAGTCCAGTGCCTCGCCCGGTGCGACCGACGTCGGCCGCGTGGTCGAGCAGGCGCTGTTCCTGTTCCAGTTGCGCCTGCGCCACGACCAGGTGCGGGTGGACAACCGCTGCGAGCCCGGCTGCTGGCATGGCTGGTGCGACGCCAACCGGCTGGAACAGGTGCTGGTCAACCTGGTCGGCAACGCGCTGGACGCGATGCGCGAATCGGGCGAGCGCGTGCTGACCCTGACCGCCGAGCGCCGCGAGCAGGGCGGCGTGCCGGTGGTGGCGCTGGAAGTGCGCGACAGCGGCAAGGGCCTGAGCGAGACCGACCTGCAGCGCCTGTTCGAACCCTTCTACACGACCAAGCCCAGCGGGGTCGGCCTGGGGCTGGGCCTGGCGATCTGTCGCGACCTTGTCGCAGAATTCGGCGGTGACCTGCAGGCGCACAACCACCCCGACGGCGGGGCCTGCTTCGTCCTGACCGTGCCCGTGGAACCGCCCGTCGACACCCCGACCCCGACCCGATGAACTCCTCCCTGACCGTTTTCCTGGTCGAAGACGACACCGATCTGCAGCTGGGCTGCGTGCAGGCCCTGCAACTGGCCGACATCGACGTGCGCGCCTTCGGCTCCGTCGAGGCTGTGCTGCCGCACCTGAGCCCCGGCATGGCCGGCGTGGTCGTGACCGACATGCGCCTGCCCGGCGCCGACGGCATGGCGCTGATCGAAGAAGCGCGCGACATGGACCCGGACCTGCCGGTCATCATGATCACCGGCCACGGCGACGTGAACCTGGCGGTGCAGGCGATGCGCAGCGGCGCCTACGACTTCATTCCCAAGCCGTTCTCGCCCGAGCAGCTGGTCGAGGTGGTGCAGCGCGCGCTGGACAAGCGCCGCCTGACGCTGGAGGTCGCCAACCTGCGGCGCGCGCTCACGCTCAGCGAAGGCCTGGAAGGCAAGCTGGTCGGCCACGCGCCCGCGATCGCCCGCGTGCGCCAGCTGATCACCGAGATCGCCGATTCGCCGGTCGACGTGCTGATCCGCGGCGAGACCGGCACCGGCAAGGAGGTGGTGGCGCGGGCGCTGCACGACCACTCGCGCCGCCGCAACGCGCCCTACGTCGCGCTCAACTGCGGCGGCCTGCCCGACAGCCTGCTCGACAGCGAGCTGTTCGGCCACGAACCCGGCGCCTTCACCGGCGCACAGAAGCGCCGCATCGGCCGCATCGAACACGCCAACGGCGGCACCCTGTTCCTCGACGAACTGGAAAGCATGCCGATGGGCGTGCAGGTCAAGCTGCTGCGCGTGCTGCAGGAGCGCTGCATCGAGCGCCTGGGCTCGAACCAGAGCATCCCGGTCGACGTGCGCGTGGTCGCCGCCACCAAGGACGACCTGCTGGCGCGCGCGCAGCAGGGCAGCTTCCGCGCCGACCTGGTGTACCGGCTCAACGTGGTCAACATCGAACTGCCCGCGCTGCGCGAACGGCGCGAAGACATCCCCATGCTGCTGGAGCACTTCATGCTGCTGGCGGCCAGCCGCTACGACCGCCCCGAGCCGCGCCTGTCGCCGGCCCAGCTGCGCCAGCTGATGGCGCGCGACTGGCCGGGCAACGTGCGCGAGCTGCGCAACGTGGCCGACGCGCTGGTGCTGGGCGTCGGGCCGCAATGGGTGTCGCCGCACGCGGCGCCCGCCGGGTCGACCGGCGGCGACGGCGAACCCAGCCTGTCCGAGACGGTGGACCAGTTCGAGCGCAACCTGATCGCCGACGCGCTGGAGCGCCACGCCGGCAATGTGGGCCAGACCGCCAAGGCGCTCAACGTGCCCAAGACGACCCTGGTCGACAAGATCCGCAGGCACGGCCTGCGGTAGGGGCCGGAGATGTCCGACCTGGGGCGGAGCGACCGCATCACCGAGACCTTCGACGGGTATTCGCTGACGGGGCGGTACCTCCATGCGGCGTCTACTGGAGGGTGTGACCTGCTGGCCATTCATGGGGCGCGGTCCGACCATCTGCGGTTGGACCCCTTGCTGCTGCCGTTGCGTGCCGCGGGGGTCGGAAGCCTGGGGTTCGACCTGTCGGGGCATACCGGGCGCTCGCCCCTGGCCATCACGGAGACATCGCTGGCCAACAACCTTCGCGAAGCCTTGCGCTTTGCCCGGCTGCTGGGCTCCCGCCTGGACACGGTGTTCGGTCACAGCCTGGGCGGGGCGCTGGCGATGAAGGTGGCCGAGCAGTGCGGACAGGCGGTCCGGACCTTGATCCTCAGTGGCCCGGCGCTTTACCCGGAGGCCGCTTTCGCGGTGGCGCACTACGGGCCGGCGTTCACCAGGGCGATCTCGACACCCTATGGCTTCATGGATTCCCCCTCGCTGACGTTCCTGCGGCGTTTCACAGGTCGGGTGATCCTGATCACCGGGCAATACGACGGCCTGCCCGCCGACCAGCACGGCGGTGTTGGCGGTCGCTCGGCGGGGCTGGTCGAGGTTCCGGAGGGCCCGGGATTGCGCCGCACGGTCTACAGCCCCATTCCGGCGGAGGTGTTCGAGGCGATCCGGGAGGCGGCTGGAGACCGGCTCAGCGAGATCGTGCTCGACGGCTGCGACCACAAGGTCTTCCCGCACCTCGCCGATCACCCGGCGGTGGCCTGTTCTCTGGCGCAGCGGCTCCAGCAGCTGATGGCCGGTGGCCAGCCTGCTGCAGGTTGCCGCATCGCGACCAGCGGCGCCGCGCAGACCCTGTAGCGGGTTGCCGGATCGCTGCTCAGCCCATCAGGCTGCGCAGCACCTCTTCGGCGGTCGCTGGCGCGTTCATCGCCTCGGGTCGACCGCCCGACTGCGCCACCGCGTCGCGCAGCGCCTCGAACACGCTGATGGCCAGCATGAAGGGTGGTTCGCCCACGGCCTTGCTGCCGTGCACGTTGTCCTCGCGGTTCGCCTCGGGCCAGAGGTCGACCTGGAAGTGCGCCGGGACGTCGCCGCTGGTCGGGATCTTGTAGGTGCTGGGGGCGTGGGTCTGCAGCAGGCCCTTGCCGTTCCAGACCAGCTGCTCGGTCGTCAGCCAGCCCATGCCCTGCACGAAGCCGCCCTCGATCTGGCCGATGTCGATCGCCGGGTTGATGCTGCGGCCCACGTCGTGCAGGATGTCCACCTTCAGCACGCGGCTCTCGCCGGTCAGGGTGTCGATCGCGACCTCGCTCACCGCCGCGCCGTAGGCGAAGTAGTAGAACGGCCGGCCCAGCATGGTGGTCTTGTCGTAGTGGATCTTGGGCGTGCGGTAGAAGCCGTCGCTCCAGAGCTGGATGCGGTTGGCGTACGCCGCGCCCACCACGTCTTCCCAGCGGCGGGTGGTCTTTTCCGTGATGACCTGGCCGCCAGCGAAACGCACCGAACCCGCGCCCACACCGTCCAGCCCGGCCACGAAGGCCGCGAGGTTCTGCCGCACCTGGCGCGCCGCGAACTGGGCGGCGCGACCGTTCAGGTCGGTGCCGCTGCTGGCCGCGGTGGCGCTGGCGTTGGGCACCTTGCTGGTGTCGCTGGCGGTGGACAGCACGCGCTCGAACGGCACGCCCAGCTCGTCGGCCACGATGGCTGCGACCTTGGTGTTCAGGCCCTGGCCCATCTCGGTGCCGCCGTGGTTCACCTGCACGCTGCCGTCGGTGTAGACGTGGACCAGCGCGCCGGCCTGGTTGAACAGCGTGGCGGTGAAGCTGATGCCGAACTTGACCGGCGTGAGCGCGATGCCTTTCTGGATGACGGGGCTCTGCGCGTTGAAGGCCCGGATCTGCTCGCGCCGCTCGCGGTAGCCGCTGGTCAGCGCCAGCTGCGTCATCAGCGGTTCAAGGATGTTGTCTTCCACCGTCATCTGGTAGTGGGTGACGTTCCGGTCCTTGATGCCATAGAGGTTGCGCAGCCGCACGTCCAGCGGGTCCTGGTCCAGCGCGCGAGCGATGTCGCCCAGGATGCGTTCGATCACGATCACGCCCTGCGGACCGCCGAAGCCGCGGAAGGCGGTGTGGCTCTGCGTGTTCGTCTTGCAGCGGTAGGAATGGACCGCGACGTCTTCGAGGAAGTAGGCGTTGTCGGCGTGGAAGATGGCGCGGTCGGCCACCGGGCCCGAGAGGTCGGCCGAGAAGCCGCAGTTGGCCAGCATCTCCAGCTCCAGCCCGCACAGCAGGCCGGTGTCGTCGAAGCCGACGCGGTAGTGGTAGGCGAAGGGGTGGCGCTTGCCGGTGACCATGAAGTCGTCGTCGCGGTCCAGCCGCAGCTTGACGGGGCACTTGAGCTGGTTCGCGGCGATGGCGGCCCAGACCGCGAGGTGACCTGCCTGCGTTTCCTTGCCGCCGAAGCCGCCGCCCATGCGCCGGCATTCCACCGTGACCGCGTGGTTGGCCAGGCCTAGCGCGTGCGAGACCCAGTGCTGCACTTCGCCCGGGTGCTGGGTGCTGCTGTAGACCCACCACTGCTGCTGTTCCAGCGGCAGCACGTAGGCGATCTGGCCTTCGAGATAGAAGTGTTCCTGGCCACCGACCTCGAACGCGCCTTCCAGCTGGTGCGGGGCACGCTTCAGGGCCGCTGTCGCGTCGCCGCGCTTCACGTGCACCGGCGGCAGCACGTAGCTTTCCAGCGCGTGGGCTTCGTGCACGGTGAGCACCGGGGCCAGTGCTTCGATGTCCCACTTCACCAGCCGCGCCGCGCGGCGTGCGGTCATCACGTCGTCGGCCACGATGAGCCCGCCGACCTGGCCAAGGAACTGCACCGTGCCCTGCGCGAACACCGGTTCGTCGTGCGCGAAGGCGGCGAGCATGGTGTCGCCGGGGATGTCATCGGGGCCGATGAAGGCGCGCACGCCGGGCAGGGCGAGCGCGGCGCTGGCGTCGATGCCCCGGAGCGTGCCGTGCGCCACCGGCGAACACACCGGCGCGGCGTGCAGCGTGCCGCGCACCTCGGGAATGTCGTCGATGTAGGTCGCGGCACCGGCCACCTGGGCACGGGCGCTTTCGTGAAACCGGGAGACCCCCGCCGCCGGTGCGACCGCAGCGTTGTCCACCACAAGCTTGAGATCCGGTGCGTTCATGCCAGGGCCTCCACGGTCTTGAGGCTGTCGAGATTGATGCCCTGCAGGCCCTGGCTCTCCAGCCAGAAGCGCTGCAGCAGGTTGCCCAGCACGGTCTGCCGGTAGGCGGCGCTGGCGCGCATGTCGCTGATGGGCTGGAACTCGGCGCGCAACGCGGCGGCGCCCGCCATCACGGTGTCGGCGGTCCAGGGCTGGCCGAGCAGGGCGGCTTCGGTCTGGCGGGCCCGGGCGGGCGTCGCGGCCACGCCGCCGGCGCCGATGCTCACCTGCTGCACCACGCCGGCCTTGACGGTCATCTGGATCGCGAGGCAGACGGCGGAGATGTCGTCGTCAAAGCGTTTGCTGATCTTGTACACACGTTCGGTGGCATGCCCCGTCGGCCGCGGCACCTTGATCCAGCACAGCAGCTCGTCGGGTCGCATCACGTTCGTGCGGTAGCCGGTGTAGAGGTCTTCCAGCCGCAGCTCGCGGTGGGCGATCTCGCCGCCCGCCTTGGTCTTTTTCCAGCGCATCAGCACCACGCTGGCACCCAGCGCGATCAGCAGCGGCATCGAATCCCCGATGGGCGAGCCGTTGGCCACATTGCCGCCCAGCGTGCCCGAGTTGCGCACCGGCAGGCCGGCGAAGCGCTGACCGAAGGTCTGCAGCTGGGGCCGTTCCTTCACCAGGGCCGCGAAGGCGTCGGTCAGGGTGACGGCGGCGCCGATGGCGATGTGGTGCGGGTAGGTTTCCACTCGCCGCAGTTCGCGTGCGGCGGTCACGTCCAGCACCTGCGGGAAGCGCTTGTGCATCTTCGTGACCCACAGGCCGACGTCGGTGGTGCCGGCCACGACCTGGGCCCTCGGGTGGGCGGCGCGGGTCTGCAGCAGTGTGGCCAGTGTGCGCGGGCGCAGGTAGCTGGTGTCCTTGTCCGCTGGCTTCTTCAACTCCTTGAGTGCCGCCACCGTCGCCGCTTCGTCCACGGCGCAGCCGGCGGGCAGGGGCAGCGAACCCATCTGCTGCGCCGCGTCCAGGATCGGCCGGTAGCCGGTGCAGCGGCACAGGTTGCCGGAGAGGTCCACCTGCGCCTGCTCGCGGGTGATGTTCTTTCCGCCGTTCGTGTTCTGGTACATCCCGAACAGGCTCATGACAAAGCCCGGCGTGCAGAAGCCGCACTGGCTGCCGTGGCACTGCACCATGGCTTCCTGACTGGGGTGCAGTTCACCCGAGGGCGAAACAATGTCTTCGGCGGTGAACACCGCCATGCCGTCCACCGAATGCGCCAGCCGGATGCAGCTGTTGATGGCCTTGTATTGCAGCCTTCCGTCCACGGCCTCACCCAGCACCACGGTGCAGGCGCCGCAGTCGCCTTCGCCACAACCCTCCTTGGTCGCGCTCAGGTGCAGGTCTTCGCGCAGCACTTCCAGCAGGGTGCGGTCGGGCGCCACGCCAGGCACGGTCACGGCCTCGCCGCGGCGCAGGAATCTCAGGGTTTGTCCGGAGTTGGGAGCATTCATGCGGGGCAGCATAGCGCCAGGCTGCGTGGCACAACATATGCTCAGGCATATGGCGAGAATGCCGGAACCCCCATCCGCAAGCATGATGCAAGGGTATGAAATACATGTCCATGTTCGACAAGATTGACCTGCACCTGATCCGCGTGCTGCACACGGTCCTGACCGAGCGCAGCGTGTCGCGGGCGGCGTTGCGGCTGGGCATGCACCAGCCGGCGGTCAGCGCGGCGCTCAAGCGCCTGCGCGAACTGGCCGGGGACCCCCTTCTGGTGCGTTCGGGCGCCAGCATGGTGCCCACTGTCGCCGGCCTGCGCATGATCGAACCGGCGGCCGGCATCCTGCGCAGCGCCGAGATGCTGTTCTCCGACGCCCGGGCCTTCGACCCGGCGACCGCGACCCACAGCTTCAGCCTGGCCGCCAGCGACTACCTGGACCCGCTGTTCCTGCCCCAGCTGGTGACCCAGATCAAGGCCAGCGCGCCGCACTGCGGCATCGAGATCCATCCGCTGTCGGCCGACGCCGACTACCGCTCGCACCTGGCCCAGGGCCAGTACGAGGTGGTGATCGGCAACTGGCCCAAGCCGCCGGAAGACCTGCACCTGGGCCGTCTGTTCGGCGACGAGGTGGTGAGCCTGGTGGCCAGCCACCACCCGGCGGCGCGCCGGGGCTGGGACATCGACGCCTGGCTGGCGGCCGAACACATCGCCCCGACGCCGACCCACCCCGGCGCCCGGGGCTTCATCGACGAACACCTGGACAGCCAGGGCCTGTCGCGCAACATCGTGGCCCGCTGCCCGCACTTCGGGCTGATCCCGGCCATGGTGGCCGGCAGCCTGCTGGTGCTGACCACGGGCCGCCAGTACGCCGAGCGCTTCACCGCGTCGTTGCCGGTGCAGGTGCTGGCCTGCCCGGTGCCGTTCCCGCGCATGATGTATTACCAGCTCTGGCACGAGCGCACCCACACCTCCAGCGCCAGCCGCTGGCTGCGCGAGCAGATCAAATCGGTCGCGGCCTCGCTGCGCCGGCCCGAAGCGCAGGCGGATGCGGCATGACAATGGCAGCTTTGCCCCGAACAACAAGAAGGAGATCGCCTTGACGACCCCCCGACTGCAACTGACCGGCATCACCAAGCGCTACCCCGGTGTGGTGGCCAACAGCAACGTCTCGCTCTCCGTCGCGCCTGGCGAAATCCACGCGGTGCTGGGCGAGAACGGCGCCGGCAAGTCCACGCTGATGAAGATCATCTACGGCTCGGTCAAACCCGACGAAGGTGCGGTGATGTTCAACGGTCGCCCGGTGCACATCCGCAACCCGCAGGAAGCGCGGGCGCTGGGCATTAGCATGGTGTTCCAGCACTTCTCGCTGTTCGACACCATCACGGTGGCCGAAAACGTCTGGCTGGGTCTGGACAAGTCGCTCACCCTGGCCGAGGTGACGGCCAGCATCGACGCCACGGCGGCGGAGTACGGACTGGACATCGACCCCAAGCGCCCGGTGCACACGCTGTCCGTCGGCGAGATGCAGCGGGTCGAGATCATCCGTGCGCTGCTGACCAGCCCGCAGCTGCTGATCCTGGACGAGCCGACCTCGGTGCTGACGCCACAGGCGGTCGAAAAGCTCTTTGTCGTTCTGAAGAAGCTCGCGTCCGAAGGCTGCTCGATCCTCTACATCAGCCACAAGCTGCACGAGATCCGCGAACTCTGCACCGCCTGCACCGTGTTGCGCGGCGGTCTGGTCACCGGGGTCTGCAACCCGCAGAACGAAAGCAACGCCTCGCTGTCGCGCCTGATGATCGGCGCCGAACCGCCCGCGCTGCAGGCGCGTGCGCTCAACGCCGGGGCGGCGGTGCTGGAGGTCCAGGGGCTGACCCTGGCCAGCGGCGACCCCTTTGGCACCGACCTGGCGGGCATCGCGCTGACGGTGCGCGCCGGCGAGGTGGTCGGCATCGCCGGCGTCTCGGGCAACGGCCAGGCCGAGCTGCTCTATGCGCTCTCGGGCGAAGACACCCACGCGCCCGCCGGCAGCGTCCGGGTGGGAGGGCAGGACGCTTCCCGGCTGCCGCCGGGCCGGCGCCGCGCGCTCGGCCTGCATTTCGTGCCCGAGGAGCGGCTGGGCCGCGGTGCGGTGCCGACGCTGTCGCTGGCGCACAACCTGCTGCTCACGCGCCGCGACACGCTGGGCCGGGGCGGATGGCTGCGGCTGGGTGCGCTCAAGGCGCAGGCCGAGGACATCATCGCCCGCTACAAGGTCAAGGCCAACGGGCCCGGCGCGGCGGCCAAGTCGCTCTCGGGCGGCAACCTGCAGAAATTCATCGTCGGTCGCGAGATCGAAGCGAAGCCGAAGCTGCTGATCGTCAGCCAGCCGACCTGGGGCGTCGACGTCGGCGCCTCGGCCCAGATCCGCAGCGAGATCCTCGCGCTGCGCGACGCGGGCTGCGCGGTGCTGGTGGTGAGCGAGGAACTGGACGAGCTGTTCGAGATCAGCGACCGGCTGCACGTGATCGCCAAGGGGCGGCTCTCGCCCCCGATCGATCGCGCCAGGGCGACGGTGGAACTGATCGGCGAATGGATGTCGGGCCTCTGGGACGGCGCGAACCACAACCACAAGGAGAGCGCGCATGCTGCGGCTTGAAGTCCGTCCCCAACCCTCGGCTCGCTGGGGCTACGCCTCGCCCTTGCTGGCGCTGACCATCACCGTGGTCATCGGTGTGATCCTGTTTGCGCTGCTGGGCAAGGACCCGGTGCGCGGCCTGCAGGTGTTTTTCTGGGAACCGCTCAAGAGCACCTACGCGCTGACCGAACTGATGGTCAAGGCCACCCCGTTGCTGATCATCTCGCTCGGGCTGGCGGTGTGTTTCCGCTCCAACGTTTGGAACATCGGCGCCGAGGGCCAGTACGTCGTCGGCGCGATCTTCTCGGCCGGCGTGGCACTGTCGGCCGGGCCGGACACCGGGCGCGGCGTGGTGGTGCTGATCCTGCTGGCGGGGATGTTCGGCGGCATGCTCTGGGCCGGCATCACGGCGCTGCTGCGCGACCGCTTCAACGCCAACGAGATCCTGGTCAGCCTGATGCTGGTCTATGTGGCGATCCAGGTGCTCAACTACCTGGTCTACGGGCCTTGGAAGGACCCGCTGGGCTACAACTTCCCGCAGACCAAGACCTTCGACGCGGTGACCCAGATTCCCAAGCTGGTGCAGGGCACGCGGCTGAACATCGGCCTGCTGCTGGCGCTGGCCGGCGTCGCCGGTGCCTGGCTGTTCCTGTTCCGCACCTACGCCGGTTTCGCGCAGATCGTCGGCGGCCTGGCGCCCGCCGCCGCGCGTTACGCGGGTTTCTCGTCGCGCAAGGCCCTGTGGGTGGCGCTGCTGACTTCGGGCGCGGCCGCCGGTCTGGCGGGCGGGCTGGAGGTGGCCGGGCCGATCGGCCAGCTCACCCCCTATGTGCCGATGGGCTACGGCTTCGCGGCCATCATCGTGGCCTTTGTCGGCCGCCTGCACCCGGTGGGCATCGTGTTCTCGGCCATCCTGATGAGCATGTTCTACATCGGCGGTGAACTCGCGCAGTCGCGCATGGGCCTGCCCAAGTCGATCACCGGCGTGTTCCAGGGGCTGCTGCTGTTCGCGCTGCTGGCCTGCGACACGCTGATCGCCTACCGCGTGGTCTGGAAGAAGTAAGAAGGAGACGCTGACATGGATTCCACCGCTCTCCTCATTGCCGCCTCGCTCAACGCCGGCACCGTGCTGGCGATCGCTTCGCTGGGCCTGCTGATCAACGAAAAGGCCGGCATCGTCAACCTCGGCGCCGAGGGCATGATGCTGTGCGCCGCGCTGGCGGGTTTTGCCGCCGTGGTGCACACCGGCAGCCCGCTGCTGGGTTTTGCCGCCGGCATGCTGGTCGGCGCACTGCTGGCCGCGATCTTTGGCGTGCTGGTGATCTGGCTCAACACCAACCAGTACGCGACCGGGCTGGCGCTGACGCTGTTCGGCGGAGGCTTCTCGGCGTTCGCCGGCACCAGCTACGTGCAGGCCAAGCTGAACACCACGCCGGCGACACCGATTCCGGTGCTGTCCGACATTCCGTTCCTGGGCGCTGCGCTGTTCCGCCACCACCCGATGGTCTATGTGTGCATGGCGCTCATGGCCGGCCTGATCTGGTTCCTGTGGCGCACACGCGCAGGGCTGGTGCTGCGCAGCGTGGGCGAGAGCCCCGAGTCGGCGCACGCGCTGGGTTATCCGGTGCGCCGCATCCGTTTCCTGGCGGTGATCGCCGGTGGCGCGCTGTGCGGCCTGGCGGGTGCCTATGTGTCGACCGCCTACACGCCGCTGTGGGTCGAGGGCATGATCGCCGGCAAGGGCTGGATCGCGCTGGCACTGACCACCTTCGCGACCTGGCGCCCGGCACGCGTGTTGCTTGGTGCCTACCTGTTCGGTTTCGTGACCATGCTGCAGTTCCACCTGCAGGGCATGGGCGTCAATGTGCCCAGCCAGTTCCTGACCATGATGCCGTACCTGGCGACCATCGTGGTGCTGGTTCTGATCTCGCGCAACCCGACCTGGATCCGCATCAACATGCCCGCGTCGATCGGGAAACCGTTCTATCCGGGTTCATAATTTCCCTTTCACCCCAACCCACCAAGAGGTTTTCATGACCGACCTGAACAAACGCTCCCTCATCAAGCTCGCGGCGCTCACCGCCGTGGCCAGCGCGGCCCTGATCGGCTGCGGCAAGAAGGAAGAAGCACCTGCGGCTCCCGCTCCTGCACCGGCCCCGGCCGCGGCGGCTCCCGCACCCGCCGCTGAGCCCTTGAAGGTGGCGTTTGCCTACGTCGGCCCGGTCGGCGACGGCGGCTGGACATTCGCGCACGACAACGCCCGCAAGGCGCTGGAGGCCGAGTTCGGCGACAAGATCAAGACCAGCTTCGTCGAAGGCGTGCCCGAAGGCCCCGACGCCGAGCGCGTGATGCGTGACCTGGCCGGCCAGGGCAACAAGGTCATCTTCGGCACCACCTTCGGCTACATGGAGCCCATGCTCAAGGTCGCGCCCGAGTTCAAGGACGTGAAGTTCGAGCACGCCACCGGCTACAAGACGGCCGAGAACATGCGCACCTACGACAGCCGCACCTACGAAGGCGCGTACATGGCCGGCGTGATCGCCGGTTCCATGACCAAGACCAACACGCTGGGCGTGGTGGCCTCGATCCCAATTCCCGAAGTGATCCGCAACATCAACAGCTTCACCTTGGGCGCCCAGTCGGTGAACCCCAAGGTCAAGACCAAGGTGGTCTGGGTCAACGGCTGGTTCGATCCGCCGAAGGAAACCGAAGCCGCGACCTCGCTGATCAACGGCGGCGCCGACGTGCTGATGCAGAACACCGACTCGCCGGCCGTGCTCAAGACCGCCGAAGAAAAGGGCAAGCGCGCCTTCGGCTGGGATTCCGACATGACCGCCTACGGCCCCAAGGCCCACCTGGCCTCGTCCGTCATCAACTGGGGGCCGTACTACAAGAAGGCCGTCAAGGACGCGCTGGAAGGCACCTGGGCCACCGGCGGCGTCTGGTGGGGCGTGAAGGAAGGCGCGATCGACATCGTCTCGATCGCCGCCGACGTGCCGGCCGAAGCCAAGGCCAAGATCGACACCGTCAAGGCCGGTCTGAAGGATGGCTCCTTCGCGATCTGGAAGGGCCCGATCGTGGGCCAGGACGGCAAGGAAGTGCTGGCCAAGGACGTGGTCGCCGACGACAAGTTCCTGGGCGGCATCAAGTTCTACGTCAAGGGCGTGGAAGGCAAGCTGCCGAACTGAGGCACACCCCTGCGCCGCTTCGCGTCTTCCCCCCAGGGGGACCACACCAGTGGCCCGGCAGAGCCGGTTCCACGGTGTGTGCTGGCCTGAAGGCACGCGCGCCGGCAACGTCTCAGCGCCGCTGCACCCGCAGCGGCGTTTTTCTTTGGAGGTTCCATGATCGAGCGACAACTCTGGCACCCGTTGATTGCGGGGATTCATCTGCGGGACGATCCGGTGGCGGTGGAGCTGCTGGGGCAGGCGCTGGTGCTCTGGCGCGAGCCGGGGCACGAAGGCGCCGCCGGGTTGGTGCATGCTTGGGCCGACCGCTGTCCGCACCGCGGGGCCAGGCTCTCTCTCGGGCGTGTGCTCAACCACCTGCACGGCGCGCGGCTGGAGTGCCCCTACCACGGCTGGCAGTTCGCGGGCGAGGTGGCGGCGCGCCAGGGACACGGCGAGCCGGTGGCCGTGGGGCGCAGCGTGCACGTGCCGGCCGCGCCGGCGTTCGAGCCACCCGCCGCGCACTGCGTGGAGGTGTTCGAGGCGCAGGAGCGCCATGGTCTGGTCTGGGTGCGGCTGGAACGGGCGGACCGGTCTGTGGTGCCGGCCGCTCTGTGCGAGCCGCCGCTGTTCGACGCCTGGAATGACCCGGTGTGGCGCCAGGTGCTGTGCGGGCCGTACGAGGTGGGGACCAGCGCGCCGCGTCTGGTGGAGAACTTCCTGGACCTGAGCCATTTCGGCTTCGTGCACGAGGGCTGGCTGGGCGCGCGCAGCCACGCGCAGGTCGAGACCGGACGGGTCGACGAAAGCCCCGAGGGTGTGAAGGCGCGCGAATGCAAGGCCTGGCAGCCTCGGGCCTATGCGGGCGCGGAGGATGGCGCCTGGATCGCCTACCGCTACGACGTGCCGCACCCATTTGCCGCCATCCTGCGCAAGGATGCGGCCGAAGGCGACCCGGTGAGCAACGCGATCGCGCTGTTCATCCGCCCCGATGGCCCCGAGGCCTGCACCGCCTGGTTCACGATGGCGACCCTGGGCGACCTCTCGGACGACGAAGAGTTGCGCGAGTTCCAGAACGCGGTGTTCGCTCAGGACCGGCCGGTGGTGGAATCGCAGCAGCCCAAGCGTCTGCCGATCGGCAAGGACGGCCCCGTCGGGGAGGTCCACGGCCCGGCCGACCGCATGTCCAGCGCCTACCGGCGCTACCTCGCACGCCTGGGGATGTCGCTGGGTGTCTGCTGAACGAAAAGGAAACTCCATGAATGCCATCGAACTCGCGCGAGCGATTCCCAAGGCCGAGCTGCACATCCACATCGAAGGCTCGCTGGAGCCGGAGCTGATCTTTGCGCTGGCGCAGCGCAATGGCGTGGCTTTGAGCTATCCCAGCGTGGAGGCGCTGCGCGCGGCCTACGCCTTCACCGACCTGCAGAGCTTCCTGGACATCTACTACGCCGGCGCCAGCGTGCTGCTGACCGCGCAGGACTTCCACGACATGGCCTGGGCCTACTTCCTGCGCGCCAGGGCCGACCACGTCCTGCACACCGAGCTGTTCTTCGACCCACAGACCCACACGGCGCGCGGCGTGCCGATCGCGGCGGTGATCGAGGGGCTGACGGGCGCCTGCCGCCAGGCCGAGGCCGAACTCGGCATCAGCTCGGCGCTGATCCTGTGTTTCCTGCGCCATCTGAGCGAAGAGGATGCGTTCGCCACGCTGGAAGCCGCACTGCCTTACCGCGAGCACTTCATCGGCGTTGGCCTCGATTCGAGTGAGCTGGGGCACCCGCCATCGAAGTTCCAGCGCGTCTTCGCGCGCTGCCGCGAACTGGGGCTGAAGCTGGTCGCACACGCCGGCGAGGAGGGGCCGCCAGCCTACATGCGCGAGGCGATCGACCTGTTGCAGGTGCAGCGCATCGACCACGGCGTGGCCGTGATGCAGGACGCCGCACTGATGGCGGAACTGGCGCGTTCGCGCATGCCGCTGACGGTGTGCCCGCTGTCCAATCTCAAGCTGTGCGTGGTGAAGGACCTGCGCGACCACCCGCTCAAGAAGATGCTCGACGCCGGGCTGTGCGCCACGGTCAACTCCGACGACCCGGCCTATTTCGGCGGCTACATGAACGCGAACTTCGAACAGACCGTGCAGGCGCTTCAACTCAGCCGCGAGGACGTGATCCGGCTGGCGAAGAACAGTTTCGAGGCCAGCTTCGTCAGTGAAGAGCGGCGGACGGCCTGTCTGGAAGAACTGGAGCGCGTGACCGCGGCCTGATCCGCTCCGGTAAAATCTCAGGCAGCGAGCCGGTGCTTCCCCGGCTCGCTTCTTTTTGTCCCCCGGAAGCCATGTAGAGGACCACCATGTACAAAAACCTCGCAGCCGCACTCGCGGCCGCCTGTTTTTTCTCCCCCGCTTTTTCCCAACCGCCGGCCCCGCCGGTCAAGGCTGCCTTCGTCTACGTCGCACCGTTGACCGACGCGGGCTGGGTGCGCCAGCACGACCAGGGCCGCCTCGCGGTCGAGGCCGCCTTGCCCGGTCAGGTCAAGACCACGTTCGTCGAGAACGTGGCCGAAGGCCCGGATGCCGAGCGCGTGATCCGTGACCTGGCGATGCAGGGCAACCAGATCATCTTCACGCCCAGCTTCGGCTACATGGAGCCCACGCTCAAGGTGGCCCAGGAGTTTCCGGGCGTGAAGTTCGAGTCGGTCACCGGTTTCAAGACGGCACCCAACGTGGCCGCGTCCAACGCGCGCTACTACGAAGGCCGCTATCTCGCCGGCATCGCCGCAGGGCGGATGGCGACGCAGGCCGGCTATGTCGCCGGTTTCCCGATTCCCGAGGTGATCCAGGGCATCAACGCCTTTGCCCTGGGCATGCGCTCGGTCAACCCCAAGGCCACCGTGCGCGTGGTGTTCCTGGGCGAGTGGTTCAACCCACCGCGCGAGCGCGACGCTGCGCTGAGCTTGATGAACCAGGGCGCCGAAGTGCTGGCGTTCCACACCGGCTCCAACGCGGTGATGGTGGCGGCGCAGGAGCGCGGCAAACTCGCCGTGGCCTACCACTCCGACATGCGCAAGGTCGCGCCCGACGCGCAGGTGGCGGCGGTCACGCACCAGTGGGGCGACTACTACACGCGCCGCGTCAAGGCGGTGCTGGACGGCAGCTGGAAAAGCGGCCAGGTGTGGGGCGGTGTGCGCGAGGGCATGATCCGCGTCGACAGCTTCGGCAGCAAGGTGCCCGCCGCCGTGCAGGCCGAGGTGCAGAAGCGGCAGGCCGAGATGGCTGCCGGCAAGCTGGCGGTGTTCACCGGTGGCCAGCACGGCGTGAAGGACAACGAAGGCAAGACCGTGATCGCTCCCGGACAGTCGCTGCAGGACGAGGCCATCCTCGGCATGAACTGGTTTGTCGACGGTGTGATTGGCAAGATCTCGCGCTGAAGCAGGACACGGTTGTGTGACAGGTTGCACGGCCCGATGAGGGTTATGCAACAGGCGGTATGCGCGGCACTGGCGTGGCGGATAAGCTTCGCCGGTGATGAAAGCCTACCGCGCTGCACTGCTCCGATTCGGCGACGACCACCAACCCCTGTATGAATCCGACGGCCTGCTGGTCGTCGGGCCCGATGCGCATGGCCGCAAGGTAGTGCGCGCCGTCGGCGACCACGACACGCTGATCGACCGCTTTGCCGGTGTGGCGGTGGAAGACCTTCGAGGGCATCTGATTGCACCGGGCTTCATCGACCTGCACGTGCATTACCCGCAGACCGACGTGATCGGTGCGCCCGCAGCCGGCCTGCTGCCCTGGCTCGAGAACTACACCTTTCCCCACGAATCGCGCTTCGCCGACAAGGACTACGCACGCGGCGTGGCCGAGTTCTTCTTCGACGAGCTGGCGCGCCACGGCGTCACCACCGCGCTGACCTTCGCCACCTCGCACCCTGCGTCGGTCGACGCCGCGTTCGACGCGGCGCAGGCAAGGGGTCTGCGCTTCATCACCGGTAAGGTGCTGCAGGACCGTCACAGCCCCGACGGCGTGCGCGACCAGACCGAGCAGAGCCTGATCGACACCGAAGCACTGATCCGGCGCTGGCACGGCGTGGACCGGCTGGGCTACGCCATCACCCCGCGCTTTGCGCCCACCAGCAGCGAGGCGCAACTGCGTGGTGCGGGCGAGCTGGCGGCCAAGTACGGCGACGTGTGGATCCAGTCGCATGTGGCCGAAAACCACGATGAGGTGCGCTGGGTGGCCGAGCTGTACCCGCAGGCGCGCAGCTACTTGGGGGTGTACGGCGACTTCGGCCTGCTGCGCGAGCGTGCCGTCTACGCCCATTGCATCCACCTGGATGCGCACGACCGGCTTCTCATGCGTGAAACCGGCACGGCCGCGGCCGTCAGTCCCACCAGCAACCTTTTCCTGGGCAGCGGCTTCTTCGACTACGCCGCGGCCGACGCGGCCGGCATGCGCTACGGCCTGGCCAGCGATGTGGGCGGCGGGACCAGCTTCTCGCCCTTCCACACCATGATGGCCGCCTACTACGTGGGGCGCGAAGGGCACACCAAGCCGGGGCTGAGTCTCTCGCCGGGCCAGCTCTGGTGGCAACACACGGCGGGCGCCGCGCGCGCGCTCGGTCTGGACGGCGTGGTCGGCAACCTGCAGCCGGGCCACGAAGCCGACTTCGTGGTGCTGAACCCGAAGGCCACGCCACTGCTGGCGCGCAAGACGGCGCAGGCCGGCAGCCTGGATGAGCTGCTGTTCGCGCTGATCGTGCTGGGCGACGACCGGGTCGTGGTGCGCGCTCACACGGCGTGATGTCTGGAGACGGCGCCGGGTGCGCCGTCCTTACAATTGCGGGCTATTCACGGAGCACGCAGCATGAGCATCAAGAGCGACAAATGGATCCGCCGCATGGCCGAGCAGCACGGCATGATCGAGCCTTTCGAGCCGGGCCAGATCCGGCAGAACGCCGCGGGCCAGAAGATCGTCAGCTACGGCACCAGCAGCTACGGCTACGACATCCGCTGCGCGCCCGAATTCAAGGTCTTCACCAACATCCACAGCACCGTGGTGGATCCGAAGAACTTTGACGAGAACAGCTTCGTGGACATCAACAAGGATGTCTGCGTGATCCCGCCCAACAGCTTTGCGCTGGCCCGCACGATGGAGTATTTCCGCATCCCGCGCAGCGTGCTCACCATCTGCCTGGGCAAGAGCACCTACGCCCGCTGCGGCATCATCGTCAACGTCACTCCCTTCGAGCCTGAGTGGGAGGGGTATGTGACGCTGGAGTTCTCCAACACCACACCGTTGCCGGCCAAGATCTACGCCGGTGAAGGCTGCGCCCAGGTGCTGTTCTTCGAGAGCGACGAGGTCTGCGAGACCAGCTACAAGGACCGCGGCGGCAAGTACCAGGGCCAGGTCGGCGTCACCCTGCCCAAGACCTGAGCGCTTGCTTTTGGCCGGAAAGGCCCTATTTCTGCCTTGATATTTGTCAGGCAGTCTTCACGCGCGCCAGATAAAATTAGGGAGATCTCTCGATTCGGCGCCGGAATGCGGCGAAATTGAGGCCTCACATGGTGCCCGCCAGCCGGGTGTTAGCTCCTACCGACCCAGAATGTCCGACCCGAACGTCCACGCCTTGCCCCCCGAGCCGATTCCGCTCGGGCAGCCCCTGCCGCACCGCAAAGTGATCCGCGGCTGGCTGACACCGATCGCCGAGCAACGCACGGCGCTGGGCATCGTGCTGCTGGCTGTCGACTGGGCGGTGTTCCTGGCCCTGATCGTCGGGACGGTGCTGCTGGACGCCTGGTGGGCCAAGCTGCTGTGCGGCCTGGTCGCCGGCTTTGTCATCGGCCGCCTGTTCATCATCGGCCACGACGCCTGCCATCAGAGCTACACCCCGCACCGCGGCCTCAACCGCATCCTGGGCCGCATCGCGATGATGCCCTCGCTCACCCCCTACAGCCTGTGGGAAGTCGGGCACAACGTCGTGCACCACGGCTACACCAACCTCAAGGGTGTGGACTTCGTCTGGGCGCCGCTGACCCGCGAAGAGTTCGATGGCCTCAAGCCCGGTCGCCGTTTCATGGAGCGCATCTACCGCAGTGGCTGGGGCCCAGCGCTGTATTACCTGGTCGAGATGTGGTGGAACCGCATGTACTTCCCGCGCAAGACCTACATGGGCACCAACCGCCCGGAGTTCACGCGCGACGGCGTGCTGGTGACGGTCTATGCCGTGCTGTGGATCGCCGCCCTGATCGGCGCCGCCTACGGCACCGGCCAGTCGGCCTGGGCACTGGTGGGCTATGGCTTCGTGGTGCCGTTCCTGTTCTGGAACGCGATGATCGGTTTCGTGGTCTACGTGCACCACACGCACACCGCCGTGCAGTGGCACGACGACAAACACGCCTGGGCCAGGGCGGCTCCCTTCGTCTCGACTACGGTGCACCTGACCTTCCCGATGAAGATCGGCGCCCTGATGCACCACATCATGGAGCACACCGCCCACCATGTGGATATGAGCGTGCCGCTGTACAAGCTCAAGAACGCGCAGAAGCTGCTGGAAGACACGCTGCCCGGCCGCATCATCATCCAGCGCTTCTCCTGGCGCTGGTACTTCGAGACCGCGCGCAAGTGCAAGCTCTACGACTTCACGCGCCGCTGCTGGACCGACTTCCAGGGCCGCCCGACCAGCGACTTCAAGCCCGCGGTGGCCTGAAGACCACAGCTCCGGTACTTTCGCAAGCGCTGCCTCGGCAGCGCTTTTTGTTGCTGCTTTCGTTTGCATAATGCAGCGTTGGCCCCGACGCTGGTGGCCCGAGGAGCGCACAGATGAAATGGGAAAACAACCGCCAGTCGGACAACATCGAAGACCGCCGCAGCGAGAGCGGCGGCATGGGTGGCATGTTCGGTGGTGGAGGTGGTGCGCCACGCCGTGTGGGTGGCCGGGGCATCGGTTTCGGCACCATCGTGATCGCGCTGCTGGCCAGCTGGATCTTCGGCATCAATCCGCTGACCGTGCTGGGCGTGCTCGGCGGTGGCGGTGACCTGGCGCCCGACTCGGCCCAGACCGCGCCCGCGCCATCGGGCAGGACCGACAAGCCCGACGACGAGATGGGACGGTTCGTGTCCTCGGTGCTGGCCGGGACCGAAGACGTCTGGACCACGCTGTTCCAGCAGAGTGGCAGCCAGTACGAGAAGCCGCACATGGTGCTCTACCGCGGTGTCACGCCCACCGCCTGCGGCACCGGTCAGTCGGCCATGGGGCCGTTCTACTGCCCGGGCGACCACAAGGTCTACATCGATCTGGCGTTTTACGACACCATGCGCCGCCAGCTCGGCGCGCCGGGCGACTTTGCCCAGGCCTACGTGATCGCGCACGAGGTCGGCCATCACGTGCAGAACCTCACCGGGATTTCCGGCAAGGTCGAGCAGGCCAGGCAGCGTGTGAGCGAGCGCGAGTACAACGCGCTGTCGGTGCGGCTGGAGCTGCAGGCCGACTGTTTTGCCGGCATCTGGGCGTTCCACAACCACAAGAGCAAGGCGATCCTGGAGCCGGGTGACGTCGAGGAAGCGCTCAATGCCGCGGCGGCCATCGGCGACGACACACTGCAGAAACGCAGCCAGGGTTATGCGGTGCCCGACAGTTTCACCCACGGCACCAGCGAACAGCGCCAGCGCTGGTTCCACAAGGGACTGGAAGCGGGCAACGTCCAGGCCTGCGACACCTTCAACACGCGCCAGCTCTGACCCTGTCCCGGCGGTCTGGGGGAGACCCTTGGCGGCGGCCTTGTAAGTGGCATCTGGGCCTGAAAGGGTCAAAGTGAGACAATAAGGGGCTAACCCGAAAGTCCATGACCCAATCCTTTTCCGAACTCCAGCTCTCTCCCAACCTTGCCCGCGCCATTGCGGAGATGGGCTACGAGAGCATGACGCCCATCCAGGCAGAGGCCATTCCGGTCGTGCTGCAAGGGCGTGACGTGATGGGTGCCGCGCAGACCGGCACCGGCAAGACGGCGGCCTTCTCGCTGCCGCTGCTGCAGCGCATGCTCAAGCACGAGAACGCCTCCACCTCCCCCGCCCGCCATCCCGTGCGCGCCCTGGTGCTGCTGCCCACGCGCGAGCTGGCCGACCAGGTGGCCGACCAGATCAAGCAGTACGCCAAGTACACCCAGCTGCGCAGCACCGTGGTGTTTGGCGGCATGGACATGAAGCCGCAGACGCTGGAGCTCAAGAAGGGCGTCGAGGTGCTGGTGGCCACGCCGGGCCGGCTGCTGGACCACATCGAGGCCAAGAACGCGGTGCTCAACCAGGTCGAGTACGTGGTGCTCGACGAGGCCGACCGCATGCTGGACATCGGGTTCCTGCCCGACCTGCAGCGCATCCTGAGCTACCTGCCCAAGACCCGCACCACGCTGCTGTTCTCGGCGACGTTCTCGCCCGAAATCAAGCGCCTGGCCGGCAGCTACCTGCAGGACCCGATCACCATCGAGGTCGCGCGTTCCAACGCCACGGCCTCGACCGTGGAGCAGCACTTCTACCGCGTCGACGACGACGACAAGCGCGCCGTGCTGCGCCAGATCGTGCGCGAGCGAGGCGTGACGCAGGCCTTCGTGTTCGTCAACAGCAAGCTCGGTTGCGCCCGCCTGGCGCGTTCGCTGGAGCGCGACGGTCTCAAGACCACGGCGCTGCACGGCGACAAGAGCCAGGACGAGCGCCTGAAGGCGCTGGACGCGTTCAAGCAGGGCCAGGTCGATCTGCTGGTCTGTACCGACGTGGCCGCGCGCGGCCTGGACATCAAGGACGTGCCGGCGGTGTTCAACTTCGACATCCCGTTCAACGCCGAAGACTATGTGCACCGCATCGGCCGCACCGGTCGCGCCGGCGCCTCCGGCCTGGCCGTCTCCTTCGTGAGTGGCAAGGACACGCGCCTGATGGGCGACATCGAGAAGCTGATCGGCAAGAAGTTCGAGCTCGAAGCGGTGGAACTGGAGGCCGACAAGCGCCCGGCCGGCCGTTTCAACGACGGGCAGCGCGCCTGGCGCGAGGGCGATGCGGGCAACGCCGAAGGCCCGCGCGATGGCGGGCGTGAAGGCCGCGAAATCCGCGAAGCGCGCCAGAGCCGCGAAGGCCGTTCCAGCCGCGAGGACCGGGCCGCCGACCGCCGCCCGATGCGGCCTGCGCGCGCGCCGGCCGATCCGCTGTTCGACAAACCTTACGAACCGACACCGGCCAACGACGCCAAGCCGGCGTGGGAAGAGGCGGCGCCCAAGCCGAGCCGCCTCTCGCCGAACATCAAGACGCGCAAGAAGGTGGCTGCGCTGTTCAAGCCGACCGAGAGCACCCCGACGGAAAACGCCTGAGCGTTGGCTCAGGCCAGCCCGGGTTTCTGGGCCTGCTCGCAGCGTACGTGGATGCGTTCCACGCCGCCGGTACCGATCCGAGCCGCCGTCAGGCAACCGCCCCAGACGCAGCCTGTGTCCAGCGCCAGCAGGTCGCTGCGATGCACATCGCCCAGGGTCGACCAGTGGCCGAATGCGATCCGTTCGCCGCCGCTGCGCCGGTCGGGCACCTCGAACCAGGGCATGAACCCCTCGGGTGCCGACGCGGCGCTGTCCTTGGTCTCGAACTCCATCACGCCATCGGAGCTGCAGAACCGCAGCCGGGTCAGCGCATTGACGATCACGCGCAGGCGGTCCAGGCCCCGCAGATCGTCGCTCCAGCGGTCCGGGCGGTTTCCGTACATGTTGTGCAGGAACACGCCCCAGTCCGGTCCCCGCAGTTCGTTTTCCAGTTCCCGGGCCAGCGCCAGCGTCTGCGCCGCGTCCCATTGCGGCAGCGCGCCCGCGTGCACCATCAGCCAGCCCTGCACCTGCAGCGCCATCGGTCGCTTGCGCAGCCAGTCGAGCAGCGGGTCCCGGTCGGGTGCCTGCAGGATGTCGTCCAGCGTGTCGCTGCGGTGCGGCTTGCGCACGCCGTGTGCGACCGCCAGCAGGTGCAGGTCGTGGTTGCCCAGCAGGCAGTCCGCCGCGCCGTCGAGCGCCACCATGCGCCGCAACACCGCCAGCGATTGCGGGCCACGGTTGACCAGGTCGCCCAGGAGGACCAGGGTGTCGCGGCTGGGTGAAAACGCGATTTCGTCGAGCAGGCGGCCCAGGGCCGCGTCGCAGCCCTGCACATCGCCGATCAGGTAAAGTGCCATCGCCCGATTATGGATACCCTGCTCATCATCTTCCTCACCCTGCTCAACGGCGCGTTCGCGATGTCCGAGATGTCGCTGGCGGCCAGCCGCAAGGCCAGGCTCACCGCGATGGCCGAGGCGGGCGACAAGGGCGCGCAGACCGCGCTGCTGCTGCTGGAGCACCCGACCCAGTTCCTGTCGTCGGTGCAGGTGGGCATCACCTCGATCGGCATGCTCAACGGCATCGTGGGCGAGGCCGCGTTCAGCGATGGCGTGGCGGCGTCGCTGGTGGGCTGGGGTCTCGCGGCGCGCACCGCCGAGGCCGTGGCGACCGGCATCGTGGTGGCGGTCATCACCTTCGTGACCATCGTCTTCGGCGAACTGGTGCCCAAACGCATCGGCCAGCTCTATCCGGAAACCGTGGCGCGCTGGGTGTCGCGGCCCATGGCTTTCGTGGCCAAGGCGGCCAAACCCTTTGTCTGGTTGCTGACGCACACCACGCAGTGGGTGCTCAAGCTGCTGCGCATCGACACCAATGCGCAGCAGTTCGTGACCGAAGAAGAAATCAACGCCAGCCTGGAGGAGGGGGTGGACGCCGGCATCATCGAGGCGCACGAGCACCAGATGGTGCGCAACGTGTTCCTGCTCGACGACCGGCAGCTGATTTCGATCATGGTGCCGCGCGCCGACATCCGCTGGCTCGACGCGTCGGACAGCGTGGAGCATGGGGCGGCCCGGGCCTGGTCCGACGGGCACTCGTGGTACCCGGTGTGCCGTGGCGGACTCGACGATGTGGTCGGGGTGATCCATCTGCCGCGCCTGCTGGCGCTGCGCGAGTCGAATGCGGCGGGAACCATCGGTGAGCACGCGCAGCCCGCCACCTTCGTGCCCGAGACGCTGACGGGCATGGAACTGCTGGAGCAGTTCCGCGCCCGCGCCACGCGCATGGCCTTCGTGGTCGACGAGTACGGCGTGGTGCAGGGCCTGATGACGCCGCTGGACCTGCTCGAAGCCATCACTGGCGAGCTGTCGCCGGAGCGGCCGGTCGACGCCTGGGCGACCCGGCAGGACGACGGCTCCTGGCGGGTCGATGGCGCGATGCCGGTGGCCGAGCTCAAGGCCCGGCTGGACATCGACGAACTGCCGGAAGAAGACCGCGGCCGCTACAACACCGTGGCGGGCCTGATGCAGAGCGTGGCCGGCGAACTGCTGGCACAGGGCGACCACATCGACTGTGCGGGCTGGCGCTTCGAGGTGATCAAGCTCGAAGGGCGTCGCATCGACCAGGTGCAGATCCGCACGCTCGCCCACACCCTCAGCGGTGCGTGAACAGCCACTCCCGGAACGCCTGCGCCGCCGCCGACAGACGCTTGCCGCGCGGCACCACGACATGCCAGCGGCGGATCAGCGGAAAGCCTTTCACATCCAGCTGCACCAGTTCGCCCAGCGCGAGTTCGGCCGTCACCGTGTGCGCTGACAGCACGGCCAGACCCAGGCCGCCGGCCACAGTCTGCTTGATCGCCTCGTTGCTGCCCACCTCCAGCCGGTTCTTCAGCGTGATGCCGTGCGTCGCGAAGAATTTTTCGGTGGTCAGCCGTGTGCCCGAGCCGGCCTCGCGCAGGATGAAAGGCTCGTCCCTGAGGCGCGCGGGCGCGATGCGTTGCCGGCCCACCAGCGGATGTCCGGGTGGCGCCACCAGCACCAGCGGGTTGTCGGCAAACGGCTCGCTCAGCACGTCCAGCTGCTCGGGTGGCTGGCCCATGATGTAGAGATCGTCCTGGTTGTTCGCCAGGCGTTGCAGCAGGTTCTCGCGGTTGCCCACCACCATGGCGACGTCGATGCCGGGGTGCGCTGCGCAGAAGCCGCCCAGCAGCTTGGGCACCGTGTACTTCACCGTGGTCAGGATGGCCAGCTTGAGGCTGCCGCGCTCGATGCCCTGCAAGGCCGACAGGTCTTCCGAGAGCCGTTCCAGCCGCGCCTGGATGTCGCCGCAGGCCTCGGCCAGGGCCTGACCCGCCGCCGTCAGGTAGATCTTCTTGCCCAGTTGCTCGAACAGCGGCTGACCCACGGTTTCCGACAGCTGCTTGACCTGCAGCGAGAGCGTGGGCGGCGAGAGGTGCAGGGCCTCGGCCGCGCGCGCGAAGCTGTTGTGCTGCGCGACCGCGTGAAAGATGCGCAACTGGTGAAGGGTGGCGTGGCGCAGGTTCAAGATGGCCTCATATTGTTTTGAAAATCAAAACGTCATCGTAAGAACATTTTACTTTTATTTATTGTTGATCCGCCCAAAAATCCGTCCCATTCCATCCAACACAAGGAGCAATGCAGATGGCGACGAAGACCTACAACGCGGGCGTCAAGGAATACCGCAGCACGTACTGGGAACCCCACTACACCCCCAAGGACACCGACATCCTGGCGTGTTTCAAGATCACGCCGCAGGCCGGCGTGGACCGCGAGGAAGTGGCCGCCGCCGTGGCCGCCGAGTCGTCCACCGGCACCTGGACCACGGTCTGGACCGACCTGCTGACCGACCTGGACTACTACAAGGGCCGCGCCTACCGCATCGAGGACGTGCCCGGCGACGACACCTGCTTCTACGCCTTCGTGGCCTACCCGATCGACCTGTTCGAAGAAGGTTCGGTGGTCAACGTGCTGACTTCGCTGGTGGGCAATGTGTTCGGTTTCAAGGCCCTGCGCGCCCTGCGGCTGGAAGACATCCGCTTCCCGATCGCGTACGTGAAGACCTGCGGCGGCCCGCCCCACGGCATCCAGGTCGAGCGCGACATCATGAACAAGTACGGCCGCCCGCTGCTGGGCTGCACCATCAAGCCCAAGCTCGGGCTCTCGGGCAAGAACTACGGCCGCGCCGTGTACGAATGCCTGCGCGGTGGCCTGGACTTCACCAAGGACGACGAGAACGTCAACAGCCAGCCCTTCATGCGGTGGCGCCAGCGCTTCGACTTCGTGCAGGAAGCCATCGAGAAGGCCGAGCGCGAGACCGGCGAGCGCAAGGGCCACTACCTGAACGTGACCGCGCCCACGCCCGAAGAGATGTACAAGCGCGCCGAGTACGCCAAGGAGTTGGGCTCGCCGATCATCATGCACGACTACCTGACCGGTGGCCTGTGCGCCAACACGGGGCTGGCCAACTGGTGCCGCGACAACGGCATGCTGCTGCACATCCACCGTGCCATGCACGCCGTGCTCGACCGCAACCCGCACCACGGCATCCACTTCCGCGTGCTGACCAAGGTGCTGCGCCTCTCGGGCGGCGACCACCTGCACTCCGGCACCGTGGTGGGCAAGCTCGAAGGTGACCGCGCCTCCACCCTGGGCTGGATCGACCTCATGCGCGACGCGTTCATCAAGGAAGACCGCAGCCGCGGCATCTTCTTCGACCAGGACTTCGGCTCCATGCCCGGCGTGATCCCGGTCGCCTCCGGCGGCATCCACGTCTGGCACATGCCGGCGCTGGTCAACATCTTCGGTGACGACTCGGTGCTGCAGTTCGGTGGCGGCACGCTGGGCCACCCCTGGGGCAACGCCGCCGGCGCCGCCGCCAACCGCGTCGCGCTGGAAGCCTGCGTCAAGGCACGCAACGAAGGCGTGGCGGTGGAGAAGGAAGGCAAGGCCGTGCTGAGCGAGGCCGCCAAACACTCGCCCGAACTCAGGATCGCCATGGAAACCTGGAAAGAGATCAAGTTCGAGTTCGACACGGTCGACAAGCTCGACCTGGCCCACAAGTGATCACGCCCCACCGATTCTGAAAGGACACACACCATGAGCATGCAGGACTACCACAGCCGCCTCTCCGACCCCGCCAGCCGCAAGTTCGAGACCTTCTCGTACCTGCCCGCGATGACCACCGAAGAAATCCGAAAGCAGGTGGAATACCTCGTGAAGAAGGGCCTGAACCCGGCCATCGAACACACCGAGCCGCAGTACCTGATGGACTCCTACTGGTACATGTGGAAGCTGCCCATGTTCGGCGAGACCGATGTGGACAAGGTGCTGGCCGAGTGCGAGGCCTGCCGCCAGGCCAACCCCGACAACCACGTGCGCCTGATCGGCTACGACAACTTCAAGCAGTCGCAGGGCGCTTCGATGGTCATCTTCCGGGGAAAAACGGTCTGATGGTTGACCTCTCCGCGCCGCGCTCCGAAGAGCGGGGCGCGGGGTGGCTGACGCAGTGAGGTCAAGGGGGAGACGGCCGCAGGCCGGCGGAGGACACGAACGGAGTCGGCCGCCCCGTGCCACGCGGTGCAGGCCAACGAAGTACAGGAGACGAACATGAGCAACACCATCGACGCCTACAGCGTCGCGCAACAACCCTACTACCGCCCGGTGGCCGACGAGGTCGAGCTGTTCGAGGCGGCCTATTCGGTGCGCATGCCCATGATGCTCAAGGGCCCCACCGGCTGCGGCAAGACCCGCTTCGTCGAGCACATGGCCTGGAAGCTCAACAAGCCCCTCATCACCGTCGCCTGCAACGAAGACATGACGGCCAGCGACCTCGTCGGCCGCTTCCTGCTCGACGCCAACGGCACCCGCTGGCAGGACGGCCCGCTGGCCACCGCCGCGCGCCACGGCGCCATCTGCTACCTCGACGAAGTCGTCGAAGCGCGGCAGGACACGACGGTGGTGATCCACCCGCTGACCGACAACCGCCGCGTGCTGCCGCTGGAGAAGAAGGGCGAGCTGGTCAAGGCCCACCCCGACTTCCAGATCGTCATCTCCTACAACCCGGGCTACCAGAGCCTGATGAAGGACCTGAAGCAGTCGACCAAGCAGCGTTTCGGCGCGCTCGATTTCAACTACCCCGAACACGCTGTCGAAGCCGAGATCGTGGCGCACGAAACCGGCGTGGGTCTGGACGTCGCCGGCAAGCTGGTCGGCATCGCCGAGCGCGCACGCAACCTCAAGGGCCACGGCCTGGACGAGGGCATCTCCACCCGCATGCTGATCTACGCGGGCAGCCTGATTGCCCAGGGCGTGGCCGCGCAGGCCGCCTGCCGCGTGGCCCTGGTGCGCCCGATCACGGACGATCCGGACATGCGCGATGCGCTGGATGCAGCCGTCGCGACGTTCTTCTGATACGGCAGGCTTCGCCATGAGCGTCCACCTCCACGACCACGCCGAGTGGACCGACCCGCTGGAGCCCTCCTCGCGCGAGCTGCTGGAGCGTTGCTGGCCGGATGCGACCAAGGTGTTCTCCGCGCGCGGGCTGGACAACTACGTCAAGGGTGCCGCCGCGTTGCGCGGCCTGGGCCGGGGCCACGAGCTGGTCAACGCCTGGATCGATGGCGCGCCGCAGGTGGCGCAGGAGATCGGCGAGGACGTGGTCGGTGAACTGGCGACCACCGCGCTGCTGCTCTCGTCCAAGACCTCCGGATCGGTGATCGAGCTGGTGCTGGCGACCGCGCCCACTGCCGCACGCCGCCTGGCCGATGGCGCGCTGTTCCTGCAGTACCTGCAGTTCCTCAACACGCTCGTGGCGCAGGCGCCGCGCGGCCTGCGGCCCATGCTGGGGCAGCTCGACGCGCTGTTCGGCCAGCTCACACTCGGCGGTCTGCGGCGCTGGGCCACCTGGGGTGCGCAGGCGCACCGCACGAACTATGAGGAACAGATCGCCTACTTCGGCCTGCAGTCCAAAGAGTCGCTGGCCATGCTGCAGAAGGAGCGCAAGGGCACGCTGCTGGTGGACGTGCAGCGGCGCATCAACATGTACCTGCGTGCGCTCTGGGGCCGCGACTTCTACATGCGCCCCACGGCCGGGGATTTTGAATCCCGCGACGGCTACCGCCCCTTCATCGAGGACCACTTCATCCACCTGCCCGACGCCTACGACGCGATCGAAGGCAATGCCGGCAACGTGGACGCCACGCAGCTGTACCGCGCCGCCGCCGCGCACGCCGCTGCGCATCTGGTGTTCACGCGCCGGCCGATCTCGGCCGAGTCGCTCAGCCCCTGGCAGATGGCGCTGATCGGCCTGGTGGAGGACGCGCGGGTGGAAGCGCTGACGCTGGCGCGTTTTCCCGGCCTGCGTCCGCTCTGGGCGCAGCTGCACACCGCGCAGGCTGCGCAAAACCAGACGGCCGGTGACTGGCTGAACCGCCTGGCGCGCGCGCTGCTCGACCCGGCCTTTGAAGACGCGCATCCCTGGATCGCGCAGGGCCGCGCGCTGCTGGCCGAGGCCTTGCCGCGCATGCAGACCGATCCGCACGACCCCACCGTGTCCTGGGAGATCGGCGTGCAGCTGGCACACCGCTACCGCGAGTTCACGCAAGGCCCGAGCTTCCAGCCGCGCACCGACCTGCAGAGCGCGGCCTACCGCGACGACAACCGCTACTTCTGGGCCTTCGACGGCTTCGACTTCGAGCGCTCCATCGCGGCCGGTTACGAACCGCCGCAGCAGCTGCGCAAGCAGGTCAACCTGATGGAATTCGTCAACGAGCTGGAGGTCGAAGGAGCGGGCGACGACGCGCAGGAGGTCTGGGTGCTTGGCACCGAACTCTTCCCCTACGAAGACCTGGGCGTGTCCTTCAATGAAAGCGAAGGCCGCGAGCCGGTGTTGCCGCCGGTGCACTACGGCGAGTGGGACCACCTGATCCAGCTCGAACGCCCGGCCTGGGCCACGGTGCAGGAGCGCCGCCCCAGGGCCGGCGACGCGGCGGTGATCGACGGCATCCTCACTGAACACCGGCGCCTGATCGGCCGCATGAAACACATCCTGGACGCGATGCAGCCGCAGGGCGTGCAGCGCATCCGCCAGCTCGAAGACGGCGACGAGATCGACCTCAACGCCGCGCTGGCCTCGGTGATCGAGATGCGCATGGGGCGCCAGCCCGACCCGCGCATCATGATGCGCAGCGTGCGCAAGACGCGTGACATCTCGGTCCTCGTCTTGCTCGATCTCTCTCAATCGACGAACGACAAGGTCGCGGGCCAGGAGCACACGGTGCTGGAACTCACGCGCGCGGCCTGCGCGCTGCTGGCCGACGCGATCCAGAAGGTGGGCGACCCGTTCGCCATCCACGGCTTCTGCTCCGACGGCCGGCACGACGTGAACTACTGGCGCTTCAAGGACTTTGACCAGCCCTACGACGCGCTGGCCAAGGCCCGCCTGGCCGGCATGGAAGGGCAGCTCTCCACCCGCATGGGCGCGGCCATCCGCCACGCCACCGCCGCGCTGAAGGCGCAGCGCAGCGGCAAGAAGCTGCTGCTCGTCATCACCGACGGCGAACCGGCCGACGTGGACGTGCGCGATCCGCAGTACCTGCGCCACGACACCAAAAAGGCGGTGGAAGAAGCGGGCCGCCACGGGGTCATCACCTACTGCATGAGCCTGGACCCGCGCGCCGATCAGTACGTGCGCCGTATCTTCGGCGAGCGCCACTACCTGGTGGTGGACAAGGTCGAACGACTGCCCGAAAAACTGCCGGTGCTGTACGCTGGCCTGACGCGATAACCCGGAACCCCACCATGAGCATGATCCACAGCCGCCAGCAGACCTACGCCGGCATCGCCCACGAAGAGCACCACGGCATGACCATGACCGGGCGCATCGTCCGCGACGCCTGGGTGTTCGGCCTGCTGCCCGAGGGCGATGGTTTTGCGGGCAAGAGCGCGGGCGATCTGCAGAACCTGTTCGAGGCCGTGCACAAGGCCTGGGAGCGCTACGGCCAGTTGCCCAGCCGCCTGCCAGCCGAACTGGCGCAGCGCCACGAGCGCATCCACGCCGAAGCGGTGACGCGGGCCAGATCGATGGGCTGGGACGCCGAGCTGGGCGACGACGACTGAGGCCGCTGTCCCGCGCCAAGCGCTGGATGCGGGCCAGCGCCCGGCACGCCAGCGCACGCGCTGCGGCTATGCTCGGCAGCTCCCCGCCGACCTCGACCCAGCCTCCTCATGACCGCCCGCCTGATCCGCTTCAACAAACCCTATGGCGTGTTGAGCCAGTTCACGGCCGAGGGCAAGTGGCGAGGCCTCAAGGACCACATTCACCTGCCCGGCGTCTACGTGGCCGGGCGGCTGGACGCCGACAGCGAAGGCCTGCTGCTGCTCACCGACGATGGCCAGTTGCAGGCCCGCATCGCAGACCCGCGGTTCAAGATGGAGAAGACCTACTGGGTGCAGGTGGAGGGCCTGCCCGGTGAAGCCGCGCTGGCGGCGCTGCGCAGCGGCGTGGTGCTCAACGACGGCCCCACGCTGCCCGCCAGAGCGCGCCTGCTGGAGCCGCCCCCGGTGGTGTGGGAGCGCCACCCGCCCATCCGCGAGCGCAAGGCCATCCCCACCGCGTGGATCGAACTCATCATCCGCGAGGGCCGCAACCGCCAGGTGCGGCGCATGACCGCCGCGGTGGGTCATCCCACGCTGCGGCTCATCCGCGCGGCCATCGGGCCACACACGCTTGAGGGTCTGGCGCCCGGCGCCTGGGCGGAGTGAGTCGCCGGTCGGGTCGCGCAGTCAGGCGGCGCGACGCGGTGCCAGGTGCACGCCCGCCAGCATGCAGCGCACCGAGCCGCCCGCCAGTTCGATGGTCGGCACATCCAGTGGCAGCAGCCGGGCCGACTGTTCGATGGCGCGGCGCTGGTGGTCCGTGAGGCACGCGGCGGCGCGGGCCGACAGCGCGAGCACGCGGCCGTTCGGTGTGGACAGCTCGATCGCGTTGCCCGCGAAGTCGGCCACCTGCTGCTGCGTGATGGGCAGCACCTCGCGCCCGGTTTCTTCCAGCCGCTGGCGCAGCTCCTGCGCGCGGGCGCGGTCGGTGATGGCGTCGAGCGCGACCAGCGCGAACTGTGTGGCGATGCACATCAGCACGTTGGTGTGGTAGATCGGCCGGCCCTGTGTGTCGGCGGTGTCGAACACCAGCGGCTCGTAGTTGAAGTGCGTCGCGAAATGTTCGAGCGCGACCGGGTCGGCGCGGTGCGAGCGCGCGGTGAAGGCGATGCGCGCCAGGTGGTCCAGCACCATCGCGCCCGTGCCTTCGAGGAACAGGCCGTCGTGTTCGAGCCCGCTGTAGTCGATCACGTCCTGCACGCGGTAGTGCTGCTTCAGAAATTCCAGCACGTCGCTGCGCCGCTCGCGCCGGCGGCTGGGGTTGAACATGGGGTAGACCGCCACGTGCCCGCCCGGGTGGGTGGAGAACCAGTTGTTGGGGAACACCGAGTCGGGCGTCTGGTCGCGACCGTCGTCGTCGAACAGGTGCACCGCCACGCCCGCGCTGCGCAGCGTGTCGGCGGCGCGGCTCACTTCGTCGAAGGCGCGTTGCGCCACTTCGTCGGCGGGCCGGTCGGGTGAACGCTGGAAACCGTTGTCTGCCGCGGTCTCCGGGTTGGGCCTGAAGTGGCGCGGGCGGACCATCACCACCGCCGGCGGCGCCTGGATGGACATGGGCTGGGCCGTGCGGGGCAGGGCGGTGGTGGCGTCCATCAGGCGCCCACCTTGGTGGTTGCCCCCGCGGCCACGGGCGCGCGCAGCGTGCCGAACAGGTTCTTGGGGTCGGCCAGCTGCGGGATCAGCGCGATGCGCTCACCCAAGCCCAGCCTTTCGGCGGTCTGCTGCATGAAGCGCAGGGCGGAGAAGTCTTCGAGCGCGAAGCCGACCGAGTCGAACACGGTGACCTGCCCGGCGCTGTCGCGTCCGGCGCGTTCGCCACGCAGCACCTGCCAGAGTTCGGTGACGGCGAAGTCCGCCGGCTTGTGCTGGATCTCGCCCTCCACGCGCGACTGCGGTTCGTACTCGACGAAGACCTTGGCGGCGTCGAGGATGTCGCCGTGCAGCTCGGTCTTGCCCGGGCAGTCGCCGCCCACGGCGTTGAGGTGCATGCCGGGCTCGATCATGTCGGGCGTGAGGATCAGCGCCATCGCCTTGTCGGCGGTGACGGTGGTCACGATGTCTGCGCCCCTGACCGCTTCGGCCGTGCTCTGACACACCGTGATCCGCAGGCCGCTGCCTTGCAGGTTGGCCACCAGCTTGGCGCTGGCGGCCGGGTCCACGTCGTACAGGCGCAGGTCGGTGATGCCGACCAGGTGCTGGAAGGCCAGGGCCTGGAACTCGCTCTGCGCGCCATTGCCGATCAGCGCCATCACGCGGCTGTCGGGGCGGGCCAGGGTCTTCGCGGCCAGGGCCGACATGGCGGCGGTGCGCAGCGCGGTGGTCAGCGTGAGCTCGCTCAGGAACAGCGGCGCGCCGGTGTCCACGTCGGCCAGCACGCCAAATGCCATCACGGTCGACAGGCCCAGGCGGGTGTTGCCGGGGTGGCCGTTGACGTACTTGAAGCTGTAGCGGTGGTCGTCGGCCACGGGCATGAGCTCGATCACGCCGCCGGCCGAGTGCGCGGCCACGCGGGCGGTCTTGTCGAAGTCGGCCCAGCGCCCGAAGTCGGCGCGGATGTTGGCGGCGATGGCTTCGATGCTGGCGGCCACGCCGTGGCGGCGCACCAGTTCGGCGGCTTCGGGGGCACCCAGGTACAAGGTGCCGGCTTCGACGAAGCGGGCGAGGTCGGGGTTGTGGACAGTGGTTTTCATGGTCGTCTCCGGCAAAAGCCCAGGCAATGACTGGGGGAGCAGGCAGTGTGCGGGCCGGTGATGGCAATGAAAAGTGGCAACTCTTTATGAAAATGGCAGAAAATCTGTCATTTCGGTAGGCCTGAATGGCGTTTTGATCATGGATGACCTCGACCAGCAACTCATCGCCCTGCTGCGGCAGGACGCCCGCCTCTCGGTGGCCGACCTGGCGCACAAGCTCAGGGTCTCGCGCGGCACCGTCACCAACCGGCTGCGCAAGCTCGAAGACACGCAGGTGATCGTGGGCTACACGGTGCGCCTGAAACCCGAAGCGCAGACCGAACGCATCCGCGCCTGGATGGGCGTGCTGGTCGAGGGCAACCAGACGCGGCTGGTGATCGCCAGCCTGCTGGGCGAACCGGCGGTGGCGGCGCTGCACGACACCAACGGCCGCTGGGACCTGCTGGCCGAGCTGGAGGTGGGCTCGATGGCCGAGCTGTCCCAGGCGCTGGAGCGCATCCGCCTGGTCAGCGGCATCCGCGGCACGGAGACCAGCATCCTGCTCAACAGCTACCGCTGAGACAAAAAAAAACCGGCCGAAGCCGGGCGAAGAGTACCGCCTCGCGCGTTCAGTTGCCGACGCGCGACGCGAGATCGTCCAGACCGGTGTGGCGCACATGGCCCGGGGCGTCGTCGGCGCCACGGGTGCGGGTGCGGGTGTGACCCGGGGCGTCATCGGCGCCGCGGGTGCGGGTCCGCGTCTGGCCCGGGGCGGTCACGCTGCCCTGGGTGGTCTGTCCGGGGGCGTTCACCGTGCCGATGGTGTTCAGGCCCGGGGCGGTGAGGGTGCCGCGACCGCGCACGCGGCCGTCGCTGTCGTCCGGTGCATCCGCCACACCGTTGTCTTCCACGCCACGGGGCCGGTCGCGGCCGCTGATGTGACCGTCGGCGTGGTGGTTCGGGCCGTCGTCGGTGCCGCGGCCACGGCCGCGGTCGTCGCTGCTGGTGGTGGTGGTGCTCGAGGACGAGGAACTGCTGGAGGAGGTCGAGCTGGAGGTCGTGGCGCTGCTGGACGAGCGGGAGTCGTCGCTGCTACGGCCCCGGCTTTCGCTCGAACCGGAACGGCCGCTGCTGTCCGAGCCCGAACGCCCGCCGCTGGAAGAGCCCGAGGAGCCGCCGCCCGACGAACCTCCGCTGGAAGAGCCGCCACTCGAGGCGCCGCCGCCGGAAGAGCCGCCGCTCGATGAACCGCCGCTGGAAGAACCCGAGGAACCACCTTTGCCGCTGCCCGAGTTGGAGCCGCCGCCGGAGCTGCCGCCGGAGCTGGAGCCGCCGCCCGAGGCCGACGAACCGCCCGAGGAACCCCCGGAAGAGCCGCCCTTGGAATCGCCGCCCTTGCCGCTGCCGCTGTTGCTGCCGCCGGAGGACGAGCCGCTGGAACCGCCGCCGCTGCCGGAGCTGCCCGAACCACCGTCTTTGGCCAGCACGGTTGCGGAAGCCATGGCCAGCGCCACGGCGGTGATGAGGGTCGCGAGATGGGTCTTCTTGAAGGTGACCATGGTTTTCTCCTGAGGTGTGTGTGAACGGGGAACTGATCTGTATGTGTGGGAAGTTTTCTCACGCATGGCGGCATTTTGGGTGGGAAAATTTCCCACGTCAAGTGTTTGTGTGAATTTTTCCCACATGAAGTGTTAAACTTCGTGTCATCCCCTCCAGAGCCCGCCGGTCCCAGCCATGTCTGCCTCTCCCGAACCTTCTGCTGCCCTGCGCGGCGCCGCACCCGGTGGCCCTTCGCCTGCGCTGGTGCGGGCACTGCGCAAGCTGCTGCGTCCGCTGGTGCGCCTGATGCTGGCGCACGGCATCACCTATCCCTATCTGTCGGACCTGCTCAAGGGACTGTTCGTCGAGGTGGCGGAGCAGGACTTCCGGCTGGACCACAAGCCGCCCACGGACAGCCGCGTGAGCCTGGTCAGCGGCGTGCACCGCAAGGACGTGGCACGGCTGCGCAGCCTGCTGGACAGCGCGGAGCCCATCGAACCGTCGGTGGTGCCGCGCGGCGCCCAGCTGGTGGCGCACTGGATGGGGCAACCCAAATACCTGCTGGAAGACGGCAGCCCGCGGCCGCTGGCACGGCTGGTCAGCGAAGGTGGCGAGCTGTCGTTCGAGGCGCTGGTCACCAGCGTGAACAGCGACATCCGCTCGCGCGTGGTGCTCGACGAATGGCTGAGCCTGGGGGTGGTGCACCTCGATGAAGTCGGGCGCGTCTGCCTGAACACCGCAGCCTTCGTGCCCACGCACGGCGCCGACGAAAAGGCCTTCTACCTGGGCCACAACCTGCACGACCACGCGGCCGCCGCGGTGCACAACCTGCTGGCCGGCAAGCCGCCGTTCATGGAGCGCAGCGTGCACTACAACGCGCTGACCCCGGCCTCGGTCGAGAAGCTCAACAAGATGTCCGAGCAGCTGGGCATGAAGGCCCTGCTGGCGATCAACAAGGCTGCGATGGACGCCGAGACCCAGGACCAGGCGGCCGCCGAGGCCGGTGGTGCCGCGGCCGACCAGCGCTTCACCTTTGGCACCTATTTCTTCACCGAGCGTGTCGCCGATGAGCCCGCCGGCGAGCCGACCCAGGGAGGCCGCGCGCCATGACGCTCTCGCTCGCGCTGCGCCGGCTGGGCGCACTGGTGCCCCTGTTGGCGCTGGTGGCCTGCGGCACGGTGGCCAATGCGCCCCAGACGCCCGGCGCGGCCGCGTGCAGCGTCGCTTCGCTGACCAACCCGGCAAAGATGGCGCCCGGCCTGGGCGGCAGCGGGGCGCCGGTGGCGCGGGGGCCGGACCCCGGTGGCATCGGCGGGACGGGGCAGCCCTTGCAGGCGGCGGTGGGCAACGGCCTGGGCGGCACCGGCGCACCGGTGGTGGCGCAGGGCGGCGGCAGTGGCATCGGGGGCACCGGCAAACCGCTGGCCTCGGGCGACAAGGGGCTGGGCGGTACCGGCATCGTGGGTGTGGTGACCGGCTTTGCCAGCATCTGTGTCAACGGTGTCGAGGTGGAATACGACCCGTCGACGCCGTTGGAGCGCGACGGGGAAGCCGCGTCCCTCTCGGCGCTCGACGTCGGACAGCTGGTGGCCTTGCAGGCCAGCGGCGAGGGCGACCAGTTGCGCGCCAGCCGCGTGGTGGTGATCGACGCGGCGGTCGGTCCCCTGACCGCGGTCGACCTGTCCACGGGCCGGTTCGCGGTCATGGGCCAGCCGGCCCTGGCGCTCGAAAAAGGCGACCTGCAGGGGCTGGCGGCCGGCGACTGGGTGCGGGTCAGCGGGCAGCGCGTGCACAGTGGCGAGATCCGTGCGACGCGGGTGCAGCGGGTCGCGACCCCGGCGAAGGCTTTCGTGTCCGGCACCTATGCGGTGGCGGGTGTTGCCGGGCTGTCCGTGGGCGGAACGCCACTGACGGTCGCCGACCTGCCGCCGGGTCTGCGCGAAGGGCAGGAGGTGGGCGTCAGCGGCGACTGGGAAGCCGGCCGTCTGCGGGTGCGCGAGTGGCGCATCCAGCCCACGCGCCAGGCGCTGGACGGCACCCGCGACGTGCTGCTACAAGGCTATGTGCACGGTCTGCGTGGTGGCGAACTGCAGCTGGGCTACGAATCGCTCCGGCTCGACGACAAGGTGAAGGTGTTCGGCGGCAACCTGCAGTCGCTGAAGGTGGACCAGTCGGTGCAGGTGCGGGCGCGTGTGGACGAGCAGCACCGCTTGACGGTGCAGCGCATCGAGCTGCGGACGGAGGGCCGGCGCGGCGAGTTCGTGCGTTCGTCCACCGCCTCGGCACCAGCGACCGCCGCCTCGGCAGCCATCCTTTCGACCACCCCGGCGGCGACCGGCAGCTCGGGCGGCGATGCCTCCGGCGGCAATGCCTCGCGCAATGGCGTCTCGGACGATGGCGGAGGCCGGGGCCGTGGTGGCAGCGGGTCTTCGGGCAGTGGCTCGTCCGGCAGCGGCCGTGGAGGTTCTTCTGGTGGCAGCGGTTCGTCGGGCAGCAGTGGTTCCTCGGGCGGCAGCGGCTCGTCGGGTGGCTCGTCCGGAGGCTCTTCTGGCAGCGGTTCCTCTGGCAGTGGGTCGTCCGGCAGCAGTGGCTCATCGGGCAGCGGCTCCTCGGGCAGCAGTGGCTCATCGGGCAGCGGCTCCTCGGGCAGCAGCGGTTCTTCGGGGAGCAGTGGCTCCTCGGGCAGCAGCGGATCGTCCAGCGGGAGCGGGTCTTCGGGCAGCAGTGGTTCTTCGGGCGGCGATTCCGGTGGCGACTCCGGGCGTGGTCGCAACCGCGGCGGACGCAACTGAAGGATTCAGGGCCGCGCGGCGATCGCGACCTGCCACCAGGCCGGCAGCAGCCGGCGCACCTCGGCCCGCGCATAGCGGTCGTCCAGCAGCCAGACCACGCCGCGGTCCTGCTCTGAACGGATCACGCGCCCGGCCGCCTGCACCACCTTCATCACGCCGGGAAACAGGTAGGTGGCGTCGTGGCCGTTGCCGGTCAGCGCCTGCAGCCGCTCGCGCATGCGCTCGTTGTCGGCGTTGACCTGCGGCATGCCCAGCGTCGCGATGAAGGCGCCCACCAGGCGCTCGCCCGGCAGGTCGATGCCCTCGCCGAACGCACCGCCCAGCACGGCGAAACCGATGCCGCGGCCGCCGTCGGCGAAGCGGGCGATGAAGGCGTCGCGGTCGGCCTCGGCCATGCCCCGGGTCTGTGACCAGACCGGGATGTCGGTGGTGGTCTGGCCCAGGCGCTGCAGCGCGCGGTCGAGGTAGTCGAAGCTGCTGAAGAACGCCAGGTAGTTGCCCGGCCGCTCGTGGTACTGCGCCGCGATCACCTGCACCAGCGCGTCCAGCGAACGCTCGCGGTCGCGGTAGCGGGTCGAGATCCAGGGTGCGATGCGCACCTGCAACTGCTCGGCCGCGAACGGCGAGGGCAGGTCGATGTGTGCTGTGTCCTCGGGCAGGCCAAGCATGGAACGGATGTGCCCGACCGGGGCCAGCGTGGCGGAAAACAGCGTGGCGCTGCGCGCACCCTGCCAGCGCTCCTGCAGCCAGGGGCCGGGCACCACGTTGCGGATGCGCAGGGTCGGCAGGCGCCGCCCGCGCCCGCCGGGCGCCGCGGCCCAGGGGCCGGCTTCGCACAGCGAGTGCTCGCCGAACTGTTCGGCGATGCGCACGAAGTGCATCGCCTCGAAAGCCCACAGCAGCAGCGGCGCGTCGGCTGCGGTGTCGCGGGCCGTCGCGAGCTGTTCGGTGATGGCGGCGGCGGTGTTCTGCAGCGTGGTCAGCCAGTCGGCCGGCACGCCCCCGGGCAGCGGCGTGGCGTCGCTGTCCGGCGTTTCCAGCTCGCGCGCCAGCGCACTCCAGCGCCGGTGCAGCGTGTCCATCGCCCTTCTGACATCGGGCGGTGCGCTGTGGCGCAACCGAAGGAACTCGTTCGCGTCGAGCGTGGCGCTGTACATCTTGCGGGCCCGCTCGATCAGGTTGTGCGCCTCGTCGACCAGCAGCGTGACCTGCCAGCCTTCTTCCTGCGCCAGCGCGAACCAGTGCGCGCCCACATCGAACCAGTGGTTGTAGTCGCCCACCAGCACATCGCTCCAGCGCTGCATCTCCTGCCCGAGGTAGTAGGGGCAGATGCCGTGCGCCAGGGCGGTCTCGCGCAGCGTGTCGCGGTCCAGCCAGGCGGTCTGCGCCGCGGCCGCGCGCGCGGCGGGCAGGCGGTCGTAAAAGCCCCTGGCCAGCGGGCAGGACTCGCCATGACAGGCCTTGTCGGGGTGTTCGCAGGCCTTGTCGCGCGCAACCCGCTCCAGCACCCGCAGCGGCAGGCGCTGCGGCGCACCCAGGCGCGCCAATCCGTCCAGCGCGAGCTGGCGCCCGGTCGTGCGCGCGGTCAGGAACAGCAGGCGGTCGGTGTGCTGGGACGGAGCGGCACGCAGGCCGCCGAACAGGGTGGCCAGGGTCTTGCCGATGCCGGTCGGCGCCTGCGCCAGCAGGTGGCGGCTGCGGACCTGGGCGCGGTAGACATCGGCGGCCAGTTCACGCTGGCCCGGCCGGAAGGCGTCGAACGGAAAGGCGAGCGCCGACAGTGCCGCATCGCGCTGGCGGCGGTGCGCCTGTTCCGCGCGCGCCCAGTCCAGGTAGCGCCGGCACAGGTCGCCGAAGAAGGCCTGGAGTTCTTCCGCACTGCAGGACTCGCTGAGCACCGTCTCCTGGCCGCTGTCGATGTCGAAGTACACCAGCGCCACCTCGATGTGCGCCAGCCCGAGCTGCTCGCACAGCATCCAGCCGTACACGCGGGCCTGCGCCCGGTGCAGCGCCTGGTGGTTGGGCGGCACCAGGCCCGCGTCGCCGCGCCGGGTCTTGATCTCTTCGACCCGCTTCGCGACGCTGTCGAAGCCGTCGGCGCGGCCCTGCACCGTCAGCGGTCCGTGCCGCGCGCTCAGCGGCACTTCGCGCTGGTAGCCGGCGGCGCGCCGGGCGGTCACGGTCTGGTGGCCGGCGATGCCTTCGGTGCCGGTGGGCGAGGGCGTGAAGCGCAGGTCGAGGTCGCCGCTGCGGGCGGTGAAGTGGCAGAGTGTGCGCACCGCGACCAGCAGCGGCTCGTCCGTCAGGAAAGCCGCCTCGGCGGCGGCAGGAGGGGAGGCGGGATCGGTCACGGGGCGTCGGCCTGATTGACAGCGATGGTACTGGATATATAGTCAGTCCCCCGTGCCAGAAAGCCCCGACGCCCTCCCCCCCATCGGCCGTGTGCACCACCGCCGTCTGCGCGAGATCCACCGCTCGGCCGGCTGGCCTTGCCAGGACATGGTCGAGGTCGAACTGCTGGCCGCCGGCCTGCTGGAGCGCCAGCTGGACGAGGGGCGCGAGCGGCTGCGCGTGACCGATGCCGGCATCCAGCTGCTCGCGCGCGTGTTCGCCGGCAACAAGGCCGCGCGCTCGGCGCACGAGGCCCTGGTCGAGCAGGTGGCCACCGCGATGGCTCGGGCCGGGCGCCTGGCCTGGCGCGGGCTGGCGCTGCGGGTGGCGCTGCCGATGGAGTTGCTGCTCGGCGAACCCGCCGACCTGGTGGTGCAGGAGCCCCGCCCCGCGGGCTTGTGGACCGAGCTGGCCGCACCCGAGCCGCCACCGGCGCACGGCTGGTGCATGGCCTGCCCCGACGTGTTCTCGATCCGGCACAGCTCGGTTGAGGCCTACCTCGAGCCGGTGGTGCACGAGATCAAGGTGCACCGATCCGACCTGCTGGGCGACCTCAAGCGGCCAGCCAAGCGCGCGGCCTACCTGGGGATGGCCGGCGCCTGCTGGTACGTGCTGGGCGAAGACGCGAAGGGGCGGCCGATCGGCGGGCCCGAAGAGATCCCGCCGGAATGTGGCGTGATGCTGGTCGAGCGCGGCGTGCTGCGGGTGGCCCGCGAGGCGCCCCGGCGCGCGATGGAGCGGCTGCCGTTCCACGTCTGGATGGCACTGGCCAAGGCCGGACCGGCCTGGCGCGAGGACGACGCGCCGCAACAGGCCCTTTGACCGGGAGGCCGGCCAGCGCCGGCTACAATCGCCGGGTCATTGGGGAGTAGCCGCTCTTCACCCCGAAGAGGTTTGCGTCAACACACTTGTCCGTTCCAGGACATGGCGCCGACAGTCCCGCACCTGGCAAGACCTTTGACCACGATGCCCCGCATGAGGCCGGGGGTGCGTCGTGGTCAAACGCGTTCTGCGCCGGCCCGTGAAAGATCCCATGCTGGAATCCCTCTTCGTCTCCACCGGTGTCGTTGCCCTGGCCGAAATCGGCGACAAGACGCAACTGCTCGCCTTCATCCTCGCGGCCCGCTTCAAGAAGCCGCTGCCCATCATTGCCGGCATCCTGCTGGCGACCATCGTCAACCACGGCCTGGCCGGTGCGCTGGGCGCCTGGATCACGGCCAACGTCAGCCCCGAGGTGCTGCGCTGGGTGCTCGGCGCCTCGTTCATCGGCATGGCGATCTGGACCCTGATTCCCGACAAGATCGAGGAAGAAGAAACCCAGGTCGCGCAGAAGCTGGGCGTGTTCGGCGCCACGCTGATCACCTTCTTCCTGGCCGAGATGGGCGACAAGACACAGATCGCCACGGTGGCGATGGCGGCGCACTATGCGACGCCGCTGCTGGTGGTCATCGGCACCACGCTGGGCATGCTGATCGCGGACGTGCCGGCGGTGTTCGTCGGCGACCGCCTGGCCAACAAGATCCCGATGAAGCTGGTGCACTCGATCGCCGCCGGCATCTTTGCGGTGCTGGGCGTGGCGACCCTGCTGGGGGCGGGCAGCCGCCTCGGCTTCTGACTTTCTGACGGCTCCCTGGCGTGACCCTGTGATAGCCTCACGCCGACTTTTGTAACGGAGTGTTTGCATGGATGTCGCTGGCGGTTGGCGTCGGTCTCCGGCGGTGAAGGACATCACCGCCGGCCTGCGGTGCTGGCCCATCATCAGTTTCATGGCGCTCAGCGACGTGCGCGCCCGCTACAAGCGCAGCGTGCTCGGCCCGCTGTGGCTGACGCTGGGCACGGCCTTCGGCTCCATCGGCCTGGGCCTGCTCTGGAGCGAGCTGATGCACATCCCGGCCGCGCAGTTCGTGCCGACCCTGACGGCCGGTCTGATCCTCTGGCAATTCATTGCCGGTGTGCTCAGCGAATCCAGCACCGTGTATGCGCGCCAGTCGTCGGTGATCCGCAACCTCAGCCTGCCGCTGTCGATCTACCCGCCTCAGCTGGTGCTGCGGCACGTGGTGAACCTGCTGCACAACCTGCCCATCCTGCTCGTCGTGGGGTTGCTGTACGGCTTGCCCGTGGGGTGGGCCACGCTGCTGGTGGTGCCGGCGCTGTTGCTTCTGGTGCTGAACCTCTACTGGGTCTGTGTGGTGGTGAGCATCCTGGGTGCGCGCTTTCGCGACCTGGAGCACATCATCGGCGCCGTGCTGCCGCTGCTGATGTTCATCAGCCCGGTGTTCTACCGGCCCAACTACCTGCCGTTCAGCGAGAAGATCCTCTGGTTCAACCCGCTGTCGCACGCCATCGAGCTGGTGCGTTCGCCCCTGCTGGGCCACGCGCCACCGATGTTCGTGGTCTGGGCCAACCTGGGAGCGCTGGCCGCCGGCCTGGCGCTGGCGTTCTGGCTCTTCAACGACAAGCGCGACCGCATCGCGTTCTGGATCTGAGCATGGCAAGACTGACGCTCCGGAACGTGACGGTGCAATACCCGATCTACAACAGCCGCAGCTTCTCGCTGCGCAACCAGATCCTGCGCGTGAGCACCGGCGGGCGCATCGAGCGCGACGCCGGACAGGTCAGCGTGGTGACGGCGCTCAAGGACGTGTCCTTCGACCTGCGCGATGGCGACGCGGTGGCGCTGATGGGCCACAACGGCGCCGGCAAGAGCACCATGCTGCGCACGCTGGCGGGGGTCTACACGCCGATCTCTGGCAGCATCGAACGCCAGGGCCGTGTCTCCACCATGCTCGAACTCGGGGCCGGCATCGACGGCGAACTCTCGGGCTACGAGAACATCACGCGCATGGGCGTGCTGCTGGGCATGAGCCTGAAGGAAATCGAGGCCCATGTGGCCGACATCGAGACCTTCTGCCAGCTCGGCGACTTCCTTCGCCTGCCGGTGCGGACCTATTCCTCGGGCATGTCGACGCGGCTGATGTTCGCGGTGGCGACCACGGTGCAGCCGGAAATCCTGCTGGTCGACGAGATCTTCGGCATGGGCGATGCCGAGTTCCAGGTCAATGCCAAGCGGCGCATGGAGAGCCTGATCCAGAAGGTCGGCATCTTCGTCTTCGCGACCCACAACGACGAACTGATCGAGCGCTACTGCAACCGCTTCTTCCGGCTGGAGCATGGCACGGTGCGCGAGATGAGCCGGGCCGAAGCCCTGGCGGCCCACTACGCGGCCACCGGCCGGCAGTGAGCACGTCGGGGATCAGTAGTGCGGCGGCAGCTCGTCGCGCAGGCTGCGAAAGCCCGGCGGCTGCGAATCGTCCTGGTGTTGCCGCAGCCGGCTGACCTCGTGGATCAGCATGGCGATCTGGTCGTGCTGCTTGACCACCATGGTGTTGAGCGTGTCGACCAGGTCTTCCAGGTAGCTGATCTTGATCTCCAGCTGCGCCAGGCGTTCGTCGGTGTCGGCGCTCATGCCGGCAGGAAACCTTCGACCGAGAGGTAGCGCTCGCCGGTGTCGTAGTTGAAGCCGAGCACGCGGGCGTTGGCCGGCAGCTCGGGCAGTTTCTGCGCGATGGCCTGCAGCGTGGCGCCAGAGGAAATGCCGACCAGCATGCCTTCTTCGCTCGCACAGCGGCGGGCCATTTCGCGCGCGGGCTCTGCGTCGACCTGGATCACGCCGTCGAGCAGCTCGGTCTTGAGGTTGCCTGGGATGAAGCCGGCGCCGATGCCCTGGATCGGGTGGGGCGAGGGGGCGCCACCCGAGATCACCGGCGAGGCGGTGGGCTCGACCGCATACACCTTGAGCTGCGGCCACTGGGCCTTGAGCACCTGGGCGCAACCGCTGAGGTGGCCGCCAGTGCCGACACCGGTGATCAGCACGTCCAGGCCCTCTGGGAAGTCGGCCAGGATTTCCTGCGCCGTGGTCTTGGCATGCACCGCGATGTTGGCCGGGTTGTCGAACTGCATCGGCATCCAGGCGCCGGGCGTGCTGGCCACGATCTCCTGTGCGCGGGCGATCGAGCCTTTCATGCCCTTTTCACGCGGCGTCAGATCGAAGCTGGCGCCGTAGGCCAGCATCAGGCGGCGGCGCTCGACGCTCATGCTGTCGGGCATCACGAGGACCAGCTTGTAGCCCTTGACGGCGGCGACCATGGCCAGGCCGATGCCGGTGTTGCCCGAGGTGGGCTCGACGATGGTGCCGCCGGGCTTGAGGGCCCCCGAGGCTTCGGCGTCTTCCACCATCGACAACGCGATGCGGTCCTTGATCGAGCCGCCCGGGTTGCTGCGTTCGGACTTGATCCACACCTGCTGGCTGGCGCCGGCGAACAGGCGGTTGATGCGGATGTGCGGCGTGCCGCCGATGGTCTGGAGGATGTTCTGGGCTTTCATGTCGGGTCCTTGGGTTGAAGGTCGATGGAGGCGGAGTTCATGCAGTATCGCAGCCCGCTGGGCGCAGGGCCATCTTCAAACACGTGGCCCAGGTGGGCACCGCACTGGCTGCACACGGTCTCGGTGCGCACCATGCCGTGGCTGCGGTCGGTGATCTCGGTGATGGCGCCGGGAATCGCCTTCCAGAAACTGGGCCAGCCGCAACCGGCGTCGAACTTGGTGCCCGAGTCGAACAGGTGGTTGCCGCAGCAGACGCAGTGGTAGCTGCCGTCGGCCCAGACTTCCTCGTACTTGCCGGTGAAGGGTCGTTCGGTGTGGGCACGGCGGGTCACCTCGAACGCGGCCGGTTCGGCGCCCTTCTCGGCCAGCAGGGCGCGCCATTCGGCCTCGGTCTTCTGGATCGGAAATTGGCTCATGTGCGGCTCCGGTTGGTGGTGTCTGGGGTGGGACCGTATTGTCGCTCCGGGGTGGTTTCAGGCATGATGTGGGGTTTGAAAACGAACGACCGTTCTTTTTTTATCAAGCCAAGGAGACAACCCCCATGCTGGGCCAGATGCAAAGCCAACCGCTGCTGATTTCCAACCTCATCGTCCACGCCGACCGCCACCACCACGGCACCGAAATCGTCTCGCGCCGCGTCGAGGGCGACATCCACCGCACCACCTGGGGCAACATCGCCGCCCGCGCGCGCCGCGTGGCCAATGCACTGGACAGCCTGCACCTGGGATTCGGCGAGCGCGTCGGCACGCTGGCCTGGAACGGCTACCGCCACCTGGAGCTGTATTTCGGTGTCAGCGGCTCGGGTCGCGTGCTGCACACGCTCAACCCGCGCCTGCACCCCGAGCAGCTGGTCTGGATCGTCAACCACGCCGACGACCGGGCCCTGTGTTTCGACATGACCTTCCTGCCGCTGGTGCAGGCGGTCTGGAGCAAGTGCCCGGGCGTCAAGCACTGGATCGCGCTGTGCGATGCCGACAAGCTGCCGGCCGACACCGGCATCCCCAACCTGCGCAGCTACGAAGCCTGGGTCGGCGGCGCCGACGACACCTACACCTGGCCCGAGTTCGACGAGAACTGCGCGTCCAGCATGTGCTACACCAGTGGCACCACCGGCAACCCCAAGGGCGCCGTGTATTCGCACCGCTCCACGCTGCTGCACGCCTACGGCGCGGCGCTGCCCGATGCGCTGGGCTGCTCGGCGCGCGATTCCATCCTGCCCGTGGTGCCCATGTTCCACGTCAACGCCTGGGGCCTGCCGTACTCCGCGGCGGCGGTCGGCTGCAAGCTGGTCTTCCCCGGCCCGGCGCTGGACGGCAAGTCGGTCTACGAACTGATCGAGGGCGAGAAGGTGAGCATGGCCGCGGGTGTGCCCACGGTCTGGCAGATGCTGCTGGGCCACATGCAGGCCAACGGGCTGAAGTTCAGCACGCTCAAGCGCACCGTGATCGGTGGTTCGGCCTGTCCGCCGGCCATGATCAACGCCTTCAACGACCAGTACGGTGTCGAGGTGTTGCACGCCTGGGGCATGACCGAGATGTCGCCGCTGGGCACCGTGTGCACGCTCAAGAATTCGCAGGTCGTGCTGCCGGCCGACGAGAAGCTCAAGGTGCGCCTGAAGCAGGGTCGCAGCGTGTTCGGCGTCGACATGAAGATCGTCGACGAACTGGGGGTGGAGCAGCCCTGGGACGGCAAGGCCTACGGCGACCTGCTGGTGCGTGGTCCCTGGATCATCGCGAGCTATTTCAAGGGTGAGGGTGGTGACCCGCTGCAGTACGACAAGGCCGGCCGGGGCTGGTTCCCGACCGGTGACGTCGCGACCATCGACGCCGACGGCTTCATGCAGATCACCGACCGCAGCAAGGACGTGATCAAGTCCGGCGGCGAGTGGATCAGTTCGATCGACGTCGAGAACATCGCCATGGCCCACCCGGCGGTGGCGATGGCGGCCTGCATCGGCATGAAGCATCCCAAGTGGGACGAACGCCCGATCGTGGTGGTGGTGAAGAAGCCCGGCACCGAGGTCACGCGCGAGGAACTGCTGGCCTTCTACGAGGGCAAGATCGCCAAGTGGCAGATCCCGGACGACGCGGTGTTTGTCGATGCGATCCCGCTGGGCGCGACCGGCAAGATGCAGAAGATGACGCTGCGCCAGCAGCTCGCCGACTACAAGCTGCCGACGCTCTGAGTGCGGGGGCTCGTGGACCCTTGCCGGCCCACGAGCCACATGCCGGTCGCGATCGTGGCCAGCGTGATGCCGTAGAACACCATCTGCATGCCCGAGGGCTGCGGGTCGTAGCCGATCAGGCCGTGCAGCAGCGTGCCCAGCGCCGATGAATCGGAGAGCAGGGCGCTGGTGTCCCACAGCGGGGTCGCCAGGCTGGGCAGCACGTCGGCCTGCACCAGCAGCCGCGCCACCTGCGAGGCCATGCTCGCCGCGAGCAGCAGCACCAGGACGCCGGCGGCGCCGAAGAACCACCGGAGCGGGATGCGCAGCATGCCGGCGTAGAGCAGGCCACCGACCAGGGCGCCCGCTGCGATGCCGGCTGCGCCGCCGGCCAACGTGTCGCGCAGGCCGTTTTCGCTGCTGGTGGCCACGCCGTACAGGAACAGCACCGTCTCCGCGCCTTCGCGCAGCACGGCCAGCGCCACCACCAGGAAGATCGCGGAATGCGCCTTGTTGCCGTCCTGGATGGCCTTGGCCATGTTCTTCACGTTCATCGCCATCTCGCGGCCGTGGCTGGACATCCAGATGTTGTGCCAGGCCAGCATGCACACCGCCAGCATCAGCACGCCGGCGTTGAACAGTTCCTGTCCGGCGCCATCGGCCCAGTTGGAAATCGCACCCATGCTGGAGGCGACCGCCACGGCGCCCAGCAAGCCGGCGATGAGTCCCGCACCCATCCAGCGTTCACGCCGCGGAATGCCGCGCGTGGCCGCGGCCATCACACCGATGATGAGGGCGGCTTCCAGCGATTCGCGGAAAACGATGAGTGCAGCGGCGAACATGGGGGGCGCTCCGGGGATGTGCGCTTATTCGGCGACGATGGTGCCTTGGGCACCGGCTTCCTTCTCGTGGAACTCTTCGACGAAGTTGTAGCGGCCGGGCTTGAGCGGGCCGAGGTGGACGACGGCCGAGGACTTGGCGGGAATGACCTTCTCGCGGCTCAGTGGCTTGCTCTCGAATTCGGCGGGCGTGCCGTCGTTGTTGACCACCTTCAGGTCGAACTTCTTGCCGGCCGGCACCTTGACTTCCTTGGGCGAGAAGACGTGGTTGTCGATGGTCAGCGTGATCACGTCGTCCGCGGCCATGGCGGAGGAGGCTGCGCAGAGGGACAGGGCGGCGAGCGCGAATTTCATGGGGACGTTCCTGGAGGGTTCAAGAGAATGGGAGAGGGGAAACAGGCTTCATGAGAATGACAGTGATTATCATTATATGTGTCTGATGCCATGGATGCAAAAGCGGCCGCAGCCTGGCGCCGGTGCTACGGAACTGAAAGCAGAGTCGCCTGCGCGATAGCGCCTAGGGCATTCCCTGAGCGTGCTGCCGGGGTCCGACGCTACGCTGACGCCTTCCCTTTCTCCAGGAGATGTCACGTGAAGTTCGCACACCAGTCTGTTGCCGCTGCCGCTCTCGTCTTGGCCTTCGGTGCCGCCCACGCCCAGAAGGGTGAAACCGTCAAGATTGCCTGGATCGATCCGCTCTCGGGCCTGATGGCGCCGGTCGGCTCCAACCAGCTCAAGAGCTTCCAGTTCTTCGCCGAGAAGTTCAGTGCCAACAACCCCGCCGGCGTGAAGTTCGAGGTCATTGGCCTGGACAACAAGCTCAGCCCGGCCGAAAGCCTGAACGCGTTCAAGGCCGCGCTGGACCAGGGTGTGCGCTACATCACCCAGGGCAATGGTTCGTCGGTGGCCGGTGCGCTGATCGATGCCGTCAACAAGCACAACGAGCGCAACCCGGGCAAGGAAGTCATCTTCCTGAACCACTCGGCCGTGGACCCCGACTTCACCAACAGCAAGTGCAGCTACTGGCACTTCCGCTTCGACGCCGACACCTCGATGAAGATGGAGGCGCTGACCACCTTCATGAAGGACAAGCCCGACGTCAAGAAGGTCTACCTGCTCAACCAGAACTACTCGCACGGTCAGCAGGTCGCCAAGTTCGCCAAGGAAACCCTGGCCCGCAAGCGCCCCGACGTGCAGATCGTCGGCGAAGACCTGCACCCGCTGGCCCAGGTGCGCGACTTCTCGCCCTACATCGCCAAGATCAAAGCCTCCGGCGCCGACACCGTGATCACCGGCAACTGGGGCTCCGACCTCGCGCTGCTGGTCAAGGCCGCCAACGAAGGTGGCTACACCGGCAAGTTCTTCACCTACTACACCGGCGTGACCGGCACGCCGACCGCGCTGGGTACCGCCGCCGAAGGCCGCGTGTTCCAGATCGCCTACAACCACTACAACATGGGTGGGCAGGTTGGAAAGTGGGCCGATGAATTCAAGACCAAGTTCAACGACGACTTCTACACCGGCTCGGTGATCCACATCTACAACGCGCTGGGCAGCGCCATGGCCAAGGCCAAGTCGACCGACCCGGTGAAGGTGGCCGCGGCGCTGGAAGGCATGAAGTTCAACAGCTTCAGTGGCGAGGTCGAAATGCGCAAGCTGGACCACCAGCTGCTGCAGCCGCTGTTCCTGACGGTCTGGCAGAAGGCCGACAAGAAGTACCCGTACAGCCCGGAAAACACCGGCATGACGCTGGCCCCGGTCAAGGAGTTCCCGGCCTACATCTCCAGCACGCCCACCAGCTGCCAGATGAAGCGGCCTGGATAAGGAGTCACCCCCGCGCCGCTTCGCGTCACCCCCTCCAGGGGGCAACGCGTTGCGGCCCGGCGGAGCCGGTTCCGCCGCGTTCTGGATGCAGGCACTTTGCTCCGCCCATGTGCTGGGTTGGATGATGTGAAACCAGTGCTCCTGACGGGCCATACTCGGCCTGCCTTCGCTTACCTTCCCCCAACCGATTCGCCCTCGAAAGGCCATTCATGGAGTTCTTCATCATCTCCATGCTCAACGGCGTGAGCTACGGCTTGCTGCTGTTCATGTTGAGCTCGGGGCTGACGCTCATCTTCAGCATGATGGGCGTGCTCAATTTCGCGCACGCCAGCTTCTACATGATCGGTGCCTACATCGGCTACACGGTGTCGAGCCTGATCGGCTTCTGGCCCGCGCTGATCGTCGCGCCGCTGGCGGTCGGTGTGCTGGGAGCGCTGTTCGAGCGGCTGTCGCTGCGCAAGGTGCACAAGTTCGGCCATGTGCCCGAGCTGCTCGTGACCTTCGGCCTGTCGTACATCGTGCTGGAGCTGGTGCAGCTGATCTGGGGCCGCACGGCGGTCGAGTTCACCCCGCCCGAGGCCCTGCGTGGCCCCGCCTTCACGCTGGTGCACCACGCGACCGAGGGCCTGCACCTGGTCATGGGCGCCGCCAGCCAGGCGGCCTGCAGCGCCGAGGGTGTGATCTGCACACCGTTCCCGGCCACGCGCGCTTTCATGATGGGCATCGCGGTGCTGATGCTGGTGGCGCTGTGGCTGCTGCTCACGCGCACCCGCATCGGTCTGGTGATCCAGGCCGCGCTCACGCACCCGGAAATGGTCGAGAGCCTGGGCCACAACGTGCCGCGCGTGCTGATGATGGTGTTCGGTGCGGGCACCGGCCTGGCCGGTCTGGCCGGCGTGATCGGCGGCAGCACCTTCGTGACCGAGCCGGCGATGGCCGGCACCGTGGGATCGGTGATCTTCGTGGTGGTGGTGGTCGGCGGCATGGGCTCGCTCTCGGGAGCCTTCCTGGCCTCGGTGCTGATCGGTGTGATCCAGACCTTTGCGGTGGGGCTGGACCACTCGTTCGTCAGCGTGGCGCAGCAGCTGGGCTGGACCCTGTCGGCTGCGGCACAGAACAGCTCGGTGCTCAAGCTCACGCTGTCGCAGGTCGCGCCGATCCTGCCGTATCTGTTCCTGGTGCTGATCCTGATCTTCCGGCCCAAGGGTCTTCTCGGGACGCGCGAAGGGTAAGCCGACATGTCCAAGCAGTACTACGAATTCAAACCCTGGAACGTCGGGCGGTGGGTCATCTGGTCGCTGTTCGCGCTGGTCCTTCTGGTGGCACCCAGGGTGTTCACCAGCAGCCTGTCGGTGACCATGCTGGCGCAGATGGGCATCGCGATCATCGCCTGCCTGTCCTACAACATCCTGCTCGGGCAGGGCGGCATGCTCAGCTTCGGGCATGCGGTCTACACCGGTCTCGGGTCCTATGTCGCCATCCACGCGCTCAATGCGGCCGCCGGTGGCTCCTGGCCGATTCCGGTCAGCCTGGTGCCGATCGTCGGTGGTTTCGCGGGGCTGTTCTTCGCGATCCTGTTCGGCTATGTGACGACCAAGAAGGCCGGCACGCCGTTCGCGATGATCACGCTGGGCATGGCCGAGCTGGTGTTCGCGATGTCGCTGATGTTCTCGGACTTCTTCGGCGGTGAGGCCGGTGTCTCGGGCAACCGGGTGATCGGTGAGCCCTTCCTGGGCATCAGCTTCGGTCCGCCGATCCAGGTCTATTACCTGATCGCGCTCTACACCTTCGTCTGCGTGGCGCTGATGTTCGCCTTCACCCGCACGCCGCTGGGCCGCATCCTGAACGCGGTGCGCGACAACCCCGAGCGGGTCGAGTTCATCGGCTACAACACGCAGAAGGTGCGCTACCTCGCGTTCATGATCGCCGGCTTCTTCGCCGGCATCGCGGGCGGCCTGGGTGCCCTCAACTTCGAGATCGTGACGGCCGAGGTGGTGGGGGCCGCGCGCTCGGGCGGTTACCTGCTGTTCACCTTCCTGGGCGGCGCGACCTTCTTCTTCGGTCCGATCATCGGCGGCGTCCTGATGGTGCTGGCGGCCGTGCTGCTGTCGGAGTTGACCAAGGCCTGGCTGCTCTACCTGGGCCTGATCTTCCTGTTCATGGTGATGTACGCGCCGGGCGGCATCGCCAGTCTGATCATGATGAACCTGCGTGTGGCCTCGTTCGGGCGGCTGCGCGAGATCTGGGTGGCCTACCTGGCGCTGGGCGTGACGGCGTTGCTGGTGCTGCTGGGTGCCGGGTCGATGGTCGAGATGATCTACCACCTCAAGCTCAATGCCGCCATGGGCGACTCGGTGAAATACCTGGGCGTGGAGCTCAACACCAAGGCCGGGGCGACCTGGTTCGGCGCGCTGTTCGTGACGCTGACCTGCCTGGGCGTGTTCGAGATCGCGCGCCGGCATTTCACCGCCCAGTGGTCGGCGATCCAGACCGACATCGAAAAAGAGATCAAGCGCCGGGAGACGGAATGAGCATCACCCCCCACGCCGCCAACCCCGAGCGGTTCGACCAGGGCATGAGCCATGTGCACGCGGGCGGATACGCCCTCGAACTGCGCGACCTGCGCAAGAGCTTCGGCAAGACCGAGATCATCCGCGGTGCCAACCTGGCGGTGCGCGCCGGCGAGCGCATCGCCATCATCGGCCCCAACGGCGCGGGCAAGTCCACGCTGTTCAACCTGATCTCGGGCCGCTTCGCGCCCACCAGCGGCGAGGTGCTGCTCAACGGCACCCGCATCGACGGCAGGAAGCCGTTCGAGATCAACCGCCTTGGCCTCTCGCGCAGCTTCCAGATCACCAACATCTTCCCCAAGCTCAGCGTGTTCGAGAACCTGCGCTGCGGCGTGCTGTGGAGCCTGGGTTACCGCTACACGCTGTTCCGCTTTCTCGCCGACCTGACCGACGCCAACGAACGGGCCGAAGAACTGATGCGCATGATCCGGCTCGACAAGAAGCGCGACACGCTGGCGATGAGCCTGACCTACGCCGAACAGCGCGCGCTGGAGATCGGCATCACCATCGCCGGAGGCGCCAACGTGATCCTGCTGGACGAACCCACGGCCGGCATGAGCAAGAGCGAAACCAGCCGCTTCATCGACCTGATCCGCGAGGTGACGGTGGGCAAGACCCTGCTGACGGTGGAACACGACATGGGCGTGGTGTTCGGCCTGGCCGACAAGATCGCGGTGGTGGTCTACGGCGAGGTGATCGCCTTCGACACGCCCGAGGCGGTGCGCGCCAATCCGAAGGTGCAGGAGGCCTATCTCGGATCGGTGCTGGCCGACCAGCAGGCCGCCGAGGCCGGGCATTGAAGGAGGCCCCGACATGCTGAACATCGAGAACCTCCACGCCTACTACGGCAAGAGCCATGTGCTGCACGGCGTGAGCTTTGGCGTCGGGCAGGGCGAGATCGTCGCGCTGCTGGGCCGCAACGGCTCGGGCCGTTCCACCACCGCCAAGGCCATCATGGGTCTGGTCGACTGCGAAGGCCGCATCGACTGGAAGGGCCAGCCCATCCGCGGCAAGAAGCCCTTCGAAGTCGCCCACCTGGGCATTGGCTACGTGCCCGAGAACCGCGACATCTTCCCCAAGCTCACGGTGCACCAGAACCTGCTGCTGGGCCAGAAAGGCAAGGGCAAGGGCGCGCGCTGGAGCTTCGACGACATGTACGCCATGTTCCCGCGCCTCAAGGAGCGCCAGCACACCGAGGCCGGCGTGCTCTCGGGCGGCGAGCAGCAGATGCTGACCCTGTGCCGCACGCTGATGGGTGACCCCGATCTGATCATCATCGACGAGCCGACCGAGGGCCTGGCGCCCAAGATCGTGGAGCTGGTGGGCGAGTACCTGCAGAAGCTCAAGGCGCGCGGTCTCTCGGTGCTGCTGATCGAGCAGAAGCTCACCATCGCGATGAACATCTCGGACCGTGCCCTGGTGATGGGCCACGGCAGCATCGTGTTCGAAGGCACGCCGGACGGCCTGCGCGCAGACCCCTATACCCGGAAAGAGTGGCTGGAGGTCTGAGTGACCCGCTGGCGACAAGCGGCGCTTGCCGCAGCGCACAATTTTCCTAAAATCGCACGACCGTTCGTTTTTGAATCGTTTTTCCGCTTCACCCCAGAGGAGATTCCATGACCGCTGAGTACCAGGTCCACGGCGATGTGGCCGTCATTTCGCTGAACAACCCGCCGGTCAACGGCCTGGGTCTGTCCACCCGCCAAGCCATCGTCGACGGGCTGGAGAAGGCCGAGAACGACCCGGCCGTCAAGGCCATCGTGCTGACCGGCGCCGGCAAGGCGTTTTCGGGCGGTGCCGACATCCGCGAGTTCGGTTCGCCCAAGGCGATCCAGGAACCCAACCTGCTCTCCGTCATCGTCCGCGTCGAGAACACCACCAAGCCGGTGATCGCGGCCGTGCACAGCGTCTGCATGGGCGGCGGCCTCGAACTCGCTCTCGGTGCGCACTACCGCATCGCCGCCCCCGGCTGCAACGTGGCCCTGCCCGAGGTCAAGCTGGGCCTGATCCCCGGCGCTGGTGGCACGCAGCGCCTGCCGCGCGTGCTGGGCGTCGAAGCCGCGCTGAACATGATCGTCGGCGGCGAGCCGGTCAAGAGCGAGATGCTGGCTCAGCTGCCGGGTCAGAAGCTGTTCGACAAGCTGGCCGCCTCGCCCGAAGCGCTGGCCGAAGAAGCGCTGGCCTTCGCCCGCGAGATGGCCGCCAAACACGCCGACGGCTCGGCCTTCCCGCTGGTGCGCAATCTGCCTTGCAAACACAAGGACGGCGACGCCTACTTCCAGTTTGCGCGCAACATGGTCAAGGGCATGGCCAAGAACTTCCCGGCGCCCGCCAAGTGCGTGGACGCGGTCGAAGCCGCGACCAAGAAGAAGTTCAACGACGGCATGGTGTTCGAGCGCGAGATCTTCATCAATCTGATGTGGACGCCCGAGTGCAAGTCGCTGCGCCACCTGTTCACGGCCGAGCGCGCCGCCAGCAAGATCCCCGACGTGCCGGAAGACACGCCCAAGCGCGACATCCAGTCGGTGGCCGTGATCGGCGCCGGCACCATGGGCGGCGGCATCACCATGAACTTCCTCAACGCCGGCATCCCGGTGAAGATGCTGGAGATGAAGCAGGAGGCGCTGGACCGCGGCATCGCGACCATCCGCAAGAACTACGAAGCCCAGGTCAAGAAGGGCAAGCTCAAGCAGGACAAGTACGAGCAGCGCATGGGCCTGCTCTCCACCACGCTGAGCTACGACGATCTGGGTGCGGCCGACCTGGTGATCGAGGCCGTGTTCGAAGAGATCGGCGTCAAGGAAGCGGTGTTCAAGGAACTCGACCGCGTGATGAAGCCCGGCGCCATCCTGGCCTCCAACACCTCCACGCTGGACGTCAACAAGATCGCGAACTTCACCAAGCGTCCGCAGGACGTGGTGGGCATGCACTTCTTCAGCCCCGCCAACGTGATGAAGCTGCTGGAAGTGGTGCGTGGTGACGCGACCGCCAAGGACGTGCTGGCCACCGTGATGGCCATCTCCAAGAAGATCAAGAAGACGGCCGTGGTCTCCGGCGTCTGCGACGGCTTCATCGGCAACCGCATGATCGAGCAGTACGGCCGCCAGGGTGGCTTCCTGCTCGACGAAGGCTGCACGCCCGAGCAGGTGGACAAGGCGATGGAGAAGTTCGGCATGGCCATGGGCCCGTTCCGCATGGGCGACCTGGCCGGCAACGACATCGGCTGGGCGATCCGCAAGCGCCGCTACCAGGAAAAGCCGGACATGAAGTACAGCAAGACCGCCGACCTGCTGTGCGAGAAGGGCCGCTTCGGCCAGAAGACCGGCGCCGGCTGGTACGACTACGTGCCGGGCAAGCGCGACGCGATCCCGAACGCCGAGGTGGTGAAGATGATCGAGGACCACCGGGCCGCCGCCGGCATCACGCCGCGCAAGATTTCCGACGAAGAGATCGTGCAGCGCCTGGTGTTCAGCCTGGTGAACGAAGCCGCGCACATCCTGGAAGAGGGCATCGCCAACAAGGCCAGCGACATCGACGTGGTCTACATCTTCGGTTACGGCTTCCCGGTCTACCGCGGCGGCCCGCTGAACTACGCCAACGAAGTCGGCCTGTTCAACGTGGTCCAGGCCATGAAGCGCTTTGCGAAGAACCCGCTGGACGACGCGAAGTTCTGGACGCCTGCCCCCCTGCTGGCCAAGCTGGCCGCAGAGGGAAAAACTTTCTGATGACCGCACGAATCAAGATTTGAGGAACCCATCATGACCAACGCCGTCATCGTCTCCACCGCCCGCACACCCCTGACCAAGAGCTGGAAGGGCGCTTTCAACATGACCCACGGCGCCACGCTCGGCGGACACGCCGTGCAGCACGCCGTGCAGCGCGCCGGCATCGACGCTTCGGAAGTCGAAGACGTGATCATGGGTTGCGCCAACCCCGAGGGCGCGACGGGCGCCAACATCGCGCGCCAGATCGCGCTCAAGGCCGGCCTGCCGATCACGGTATCCGGCATGACCGTCAACCGCTTCTGCTCGTCCGGCCTGCAGACCATCGCCCTGGCCGCGCAGCGCATCATCGCCGGCGAAGGCTCGGTGTATGTGGCCGGTGGCGTGGAAAGCATCTCCTGCGTGCAGCAGGAAATGAACGTGCACATGCTCAAGGACCTCGCGCTGGAGAAGATCAAGCCTGAGATCTACTGGAACATGCTGCAGACCGCCGAACAGGTGGCCAAGCGCTACGGCATCGGCCGCGACGCGATGGACGAGTACGGCGCCGCCAGCCAGCAACGTGCCACGGCCGCGCTGGAAGCCGGCCTGTTCAAGGCCGAGATCGCGCCCATCACCGTGACCGCCGGCGTGGCCGACAAGGTCATGGGTCTGATGACCAAGCAGGTCACGGTCGAGAACGACGAAGGCATCCGCGCCGGCACCACCAAGGAAGGCATCTCCGGTCTGCGTTCGGCCCTGCCGGGCGGCCTGGTCACGGCCGGCAACGCCAGCCAGTTCAGCGACGGCGCCGGTGCCTGCGTGCTGATGGACGAGACCCTGGCCGAAAAGCGTGGCCTGCAGCCGCTGGGCCGCTTTCTGGGCTTCGCGGTTGCCGGCTGTGAGCCCGACGAAATGGGCATCGGCCCGGTGTTCGCCATCCCCAAGGTGCTCGCGCGCCTGGGCCTGAAGGTCAGCGACATCGACCTGTGGGAACTCAACGAAGCGTTTGCGGTGCAGGTGCTGTACTGCCGCGACAAGCTGGGCATCCCGGCCGACCGCCTGAACGTCAACGGCGGCGCCATCGCCGTGGGCCACCCCTACGGCGTGTCGGGCCAGCGCCTGACCGGCCATGCGCTGATCGAAGGCAAGCGCCGCGGCGCCAAGCGCGTCTGCGTGACCATGTGCATCGGCGGCGGCATGGGCGCTGCCGGGGTTTTCGAGGTTCTCTGAACATGGCGGAGCCGGTCACGGTCAGCCCCGAGGTCTTCCTCGCCATGGGCCGCGAGGTCCTGGCGAAGCAGCCGTTTTCGGTGCTGATCGGTGCCGAGCTGGCCGCACTCTCGCCCGGGCGCTGCGAGCTGCACGTCCCGGTGTCGGAGTCGGTCAAGCAGCAGTTCGGTTTCGTGCATGGCGGCGTGGTGAGCTACGCCGCCGACAACGCGCTGACCTACGCGGGCGGTACCGCGCTGCGGGTGCCGGTGGTGACCTCGGAGTTCAAGATCAACTACTTGCGCCCCGCCATCGGCGAGCGCCTGATCGCGCGCGCCGAGGCCGTGCACACCGGCAAGACGCAGGCGGTCTGCCGCTGCGACGTGTTCGTGGTGCAGAACGGCGAGGAGAAGCTCTGCGCGGTGGCACAGGGCACCATCGCGGCCCTGCCGCCGGCCGCTCCGGCCCCCTGACGCGGAGCACCCGGACGTGAACCCCTACCGGATCGGCGCAGGCGCAGGCTACGCCGGGGACCGGATCGACCCGGCCCTGGACCTGGCACAGCGCGGGCAGCTCGATGCGCTGGTGTTCGAGTGCCTGGCCGAACGCACCATCGCTCTCGCGCAGTTGCGCCGCCGCGCCGACCCAGATGCGGGCTTCGATCCGATGCTGATGGCCCGCATGCGGGCGGTGCTGCCGGCCTGCATGGCGCAGGGCACGACGGTCATCACCAACATGGGTGCGGCCAACCCGCTGGCGGCCGGCCACGCGGTGCTGGCGGTGGCGCGCGAACTGAAGCTGCCGCGCCTGCGGGTGGCGGTGGTGCTGGGCGACGACGTGCTCGACTGGGTGCGGCAGCACGATGCGCCGCTGCTGGACAGCGCCGACACGGTGCGATCGCTGGATGGCCGGCTGATCTCCGCCAACGCCTACCTGGGTGCCGACGCCCTGCTGCCGGCGCTGGCGGCGAAGCCCGATGTGGTCATCACCGGGCGCGTGGCCGATCCCTCGCTGTTTCTCGCACCGCTGATGCAGCACTTCGGCTGGGCCCACGACGACTGGCACCGGCTGGGCCAGGGGCTGGTGGTCGGGCACCTGCTGGAATGCGCGGCGCAGGTCAGCGGCGGTTACCTGGCCGACCCGGGCCGGGTGGACGTGCCCGACCTGCACCGGGTGGGCTTTCCGCTGGCCGAGGTGCAGGCCGATGGCCGTGCGGTCATCACCAAGCTGCCGGGCACCGGCGGTCGTGTGGACCGGCTGGGCTGCACAGCGCAGCTCCTGTACGAAGTCGAAGACCCGGCGGCCTACCTGCAGGCCGATGTGACCGGCGACTTTTCCCGGGTTCGCTTCACCGAAGCGGGCAGCGACCGGGTGAGCGTGACCGGTGCCACCGGCCATGCGCGCCCCGACCGGCTCAAGGTGACGCTCGGGTACGCGGACGGCTTCATCGGCGAAGGCCAGATTTCCTACGCCGGTCCGGGTGCGCGTGGGCGGGGTGAGCTGGCGCTGGAGATTCTGCGGCATCGGCTGGCAGACGCTGCTTTGTCGCCATCGCTCGCGGGGCTCGAACAGCGCGCCGAGCTGATCGGTGTCAACGCCATGCATGGCCCGGCACTTGGCGCGGACCGCGAGCCTTACGAGGTGCGCGTGCGGCTGGCGGTGCGCTGCGACAACCGAGCCCAGGCCGAGCGCGTGGGCCACGAGGTCGAAGCGCTGTACCTCAACGGTCCGGCGGCCGGCGGCGGCGTCACGCAGTCGGTGCGTGAGGTGGTCGCGGTGGCGTCGATGCTCATTCCGCGCGAGGCGGTGCGGCCCCGCTGCGAGATCCTGGAGTGGATGGCATGAACCCGCCCCCACGCATCCTGCGCGACATCGCGCTCGCCCGCTCGGGCGACAAGGGCAACCGCGCCACGCTCAGCGTGATCGCGCTGGACGCCGCCGACTTTCCGGTCATCGACCGCTGGCTGACGGCCGAACGGGTGCGCCTCCATTTCGAGGGCCTGGTCCATGGCGCCGTCGATCGCTACCCGCTGCCGCAGCTGTCGGCGGTGCACTTCGTGCTGCATGATGCCCTGGCGGGCGGCGTCACGCGGTCGCTGGCACTGGACGCGCACGGCAAGACCTTGAGCGCGGCGCTGCTGGACATGCCGTTGCCCGAATGAGTTCCGTTTGACACCACATACGAGGAGACACCCCATGCGTTCACTGACCCGAGTCCTGGCCACGGCGGCCGCCGCACTGGCCTGCACCGCCGCGCTGGCGCAGACCTACCCCGACCGGCCGATCAAGGCCGTGGTGCCGTTCGCCGCCGGCAGCGCCACCGACCAGATCGGCCGCGCCTTCGCGCAGAAGATGCAGGAAGCGCTGGGCCAGCCCATCGTGATCGACAACAAGCCGGGCGTGAACGGCATGCTGGGCGCGGACGCGGTGGCCAAGGCCGCACCCGACGGTTACACCCTCCTGATCGGCACCAACAGCACCAATGCCGCACTCAAGAGCCTGATGAAGCAGCTGCCCTACGACCAGGACAAGGCCTTCGCGCCGGTGGCCTACATGGGCTCGGTGCCGCTGATCATCGCGGTGCACCCGGACGTGCCGGCCAAGACGCTCAAGGAACTGGTGGCGATGGCCAAGGCCAAGCCGGGAAGTGTCAACTTCGCCAGTGCCAGCACCTCGCAGCTGGTGTCGACCGAGATGTTCGCCGGCATGGCCGGCATCGAACTGACCAACGTGCCCTACAAGAGCGGCCCGGCCGCGATGACCGACCTGATCGGTGGCGTGGTGCAGATGTTCAGCGCCGACTTCGCCGTCATGCTGCCGCAGGTCAAAGCGGGCAAGGTGCGTGGCCTGGCGGTGACTTCGACCAGGCGTTCGGCGGCGGTGCCCGACATTCCCACCGTGAACGAGGCGCTGGGCATCAAGGACTACGAACTGATCGCCTACTTCGCGATGTACGTGCCCGCCGGCACCCCCGCCGACGTGGTCGCCAAACTCAACCGGGCGGCGAACGCCGCGGCCAACAGCAAGGAGGTGCAGGAGAAGTTCGCCGGCATCGGCTTTGCGGTGGAGCCCGGCACGCCGGAGGACCTGGCCAGACGCGGTGTGAGCGAGACCGCCAAGTGGGCCAAGGCCATCAAAGACGCCAAGATCGAACCGCAATAAGACCTGACCTCCGACCATGAGCCTGCGCCCCACCATCGATTTCCTGCTCAACGACTGGCTGTCCGTCGAGCGCCTGAACCAGCGCGAACGCTTCGCCGACCACAGCCGCGAGACCTTCGACGCGGTGCTCGACACCTGCGAGCGCATCGCGCGCGAGAAGTACGCACCGTTCAACCGCGTGGTGGACACGCAGGAGCCGCACTTCGACGGCGAGAAGGTGATCCTGCCGCAGGCCACGCACGACGCGCAGAAGGCGTACGCGGAGAGCGGCATGCTGAGCGCCGCACAGGACTACGACATCGGCGGCATGCAGCTGCCCTACACCGTGGAGGCGGCGGCCAACGCCTTCTTCGCCATGGCCTCGGTCAGCATCGGATCGGGCATGCTCACCACCGGCAACGCCAACCTGCTGATGAAGCACGGCACCGAGGCGCAGAAGCGCGTGTTCGCGCTCAACGAGTTCGGCGGGCGCTTCTCCGGCACCATGTGCCTGAGCGAGCCGCAGGCCGGTTCGTCGCTGAGCGACGTGGCGACCCGCGCCGTGCCGGACGGGGAGGGCTTCGAGACCGATCCGCTCGGTCCGCGCTACCGGCTCAAGGGCAACAAGATGTGGATCTCGGCCGGCGAGCACGAGCTGACCGAGAACATCATTCATCTGGTGCTGGCCAAGATCCCCGATGCACACGGCAAGCTGGTGCCGGGCACGCGCGGCATCTCGCTCTTCATCGTGCCCAAGAAGCTGGTCGACACCGAAGGTCAGCTGACCGGCGAACGCAACGACGTGGCGCTGGCGGGACTGAACCACAAGTGCGGCTGGCGCGGCACGACCAACACGCTGCTGAACTTCGGCGAGGGCAAGTACCCGGTGCGCGGCGGTGCCGGCGGTGGCCTGGATGGCGCTGGTGCCGGCGCCGTGGGCTACCTGGTCGGCGAGCCCGGCAAGGGCCTGTACTGCATGTTCCACATGATGAACGAGGCCCGCATCGGCGTCGGCCTGGCCGCGACCATGCTGGGCATGGCGGGCTACCACGCCTCGCTGGACTACGCGAAGAACCGGCCGCAGGGTCGGCCGATCTCCTCCGGCGGAAAAGACGCCGCGGCGCCGCAGGTGCGGATCATCGAACACGCCGACGTCAAGCGCATGCTGCTGGCGCAGAAGAGCTATGCCGAAGGTGCGCTGGCGCTGGAGCTGTACTGCGCCCGTCTGGTCGACGAGCAGCACACCGGTGCGCCCGAGGCGGCCGACGACGCGCGCCTGTTGCTGGAGGTGCTGACGCCGATCGCCAAGAGCTGGCCCAGCGAGTGGTGCCTGGAGGCCAACTCGCTGGCGATCCAGGTGCATGGTGGCTACGGCTACACGCGCGATTTCCCGGTCGAGCAGTACTGGCGCGACAACCGCCTGAACATGATCCACGAGGGCACGCACGGCATCCAGGGCATGGACCTGCTGGGTCGCAAGGTGCTGATGGAGAACGGCAAGGGCCTGCAGCTGCTGGCCGGCCGTGTCAACGCCACCATCGAACGTGCGATCCAGATCCCCGAATTCGCTGCGCACGCCAGCGCCCTGGGCCAGGCGCTGCAGGCCGTGGGCGCGACCACCAAGGCCGCCTGGGCCACGGCGAATCCGACCGAGGCGCTGGCCAACGCCGTGCCCTACCTGCAGGCCTTCGGCCACACGGTGCTGGCCTGGGTCTGGCTCGATGTCGCCCTGGCCGCGCACGCCGCGGCCGACAGCAGCGCACGCACCGGCCGCCTGGCCGCGGCGCGCTTCTTCTTCCACTACGAGCTGCCCAAGATCGGCGCCTGGCTGCAGGTGGTGCGCGAGCGCGACCTGACTTGCGCCGGGCTGGCCGAAGACGCTTTCTGATTTCCCACCATTCCAAGGAGACATCCATGACACGCACCATTCCCCAACTCTTTGACCTCAAGGGCAAGACCGCCCTGGTGACCGGCGGCTCGCGCGGCCTGGGCCTGCAGATGGCCCACGCCCTGGGCGAAGCCGGCGCCCGCGTCGTGATCAGTTCGCGCAAGGCCAGCGACCTCGAAGAGGCCACAGCCGAACTGCAGGCCGCCGGCATCGACGCGCGCTGGATCGCCGCCGACTGCCAGCACGAGGAAGACATCCGCCGCCTGGTCAGCGAGACGCTGCAGCGCGCGGGCGACGTCGACATCCTGGTCAACAACGCCGGTGCCGCCTGGGGCGCGCCCGCCGAGGACCATCCGCTCGAAGCCTGGGACAAGGTGATGAACCTGAACGTGCGCAGCTACTTCTTCCTGAGCCAGCTGATCGCCAAGGCCAGCATGATCCCGAAGAAGCGAGGCAGCATCATCAACACCGCCTCCATCGCGGGCCTGGGCGGCAACCCCTCGGGCATGAAGACGATTGCCTACAACACCTCCAAGGGCGCCGTCATCAACTTCACCCGCGCGCTGGCCGCCGAATGGGGCGAACATGGCATCCGCGTCAACGCGATCTGCCCGGGCTTCTTCCCGAGCAAGATGACCGCCGGCACCTTGAAGGCCATGGGCGAGGAGCAACTGGCCGCCCATGCGCCGCTGCGCCGCCTGGGCGACGACGAAGACCTCAAGGGCCTGACCGTGCTCTACGCCTCCGACGCCGGCAAACACATCACCGGCCAGTGGCTGGCGGTGGATGGCGGGGTGTCGGTGATCACCGGGGGCTGACCCTTCCCTGCCTGCGGGGGTCGCCCGCAGGTCGTGACTTTTGGCACTCCCCGGGACCCGGGACGGCGTGATGAACTCCGTCCCATCCACGATCCCGGGAGCCATTGTCATGAAGCCATTCTTCGGTGCCGCCGCCGCTGCGGCAGCCCTTCCTGCCCTGCGGCGCGTGTGCCTCTGGGGCGCGCTGGCCGCGACCCTCGGGCTCGCCGCTTGCGGGGGCGGCGCTGCCGCCGATTCCCCCAGCCCGGTGGCGGAGAGCAAGACCCAGGGGCTGACCAGCCAGCAGGCCGGGGCGCTGGCCGGCCTCAACCGACAGACGCTGGCGGCTGCAGCGATCGATTCGGACACCGGGACCGCACCCGCGGCGGCGCCCGAGCGCAAGGCCTTCGTGAAGGTCACGATGTACCGCTTCTACAACACGCGGACCGGTGCCCACTTCTACACCGTCAGCACCACCGAGCGCGACAACATCCAGGCCACCCTGCCGTATTTCACCTACGAAGGCGCGGCCTACGAGGTGTACGGGCAGGCGGCAGCCGGGCTGAGTCCGGTCTACCGCTTCTTCAACCGGAACACGGGCACCCATCTCTACACCATCAGCGAAACCGAGAAATCCGCGATCCTGGCCAACTACCCGTACTTCTCGCTCGACGGTGTCGCGTTCTACGCCAGCACGACCCAGCAATCGGGCATGCGCCCCGTCTACCGCTTCTACCAGACCGTCGGTGGCTTCCATTTCTACACCGCCAGCGAGACGGAAAAGAACAGCCTGCTCGGCGCGGGCAACGGCTACAGCCTGGACGGTCCCGCCTACTACATCCCGGTGCCGCAGATCACGTGCACGCCGCCACTGGTGCCCAACAGCGATGGCACCGCCTGTGTGAATCCGCCGCCCACCTTGCCGGCGGGGTCCTACCTGGACAACCGGCTGACGGGCCGGTGGCAATACATCACGACCTTCCTGGACGGCACCCAGTACGGCAGCTTCTACACCTTCGGCGCCAACGGCTACTTCGACTACACCCTGATCTACAAGGGCCCGACCGCCAGCTGCATCGCGTTCCGCCAGGCCGTCGCCTACCACCAGGGCAGCTACGGTGTGGTGGGGTCCATCAGCGACGCGGCCAACGCGGGCAGGATATACCTGCTCGACACGGCCAACTATGTGGAGTACACCCGCTGCAACGGCGTGGTCGAGCGGGTGCCATGGCAGGGGTCGCAACCGCACTTCCATTGGGCGGGCTTCTCGGGCGGCTTGCTCTACACCAACCACACCGACGACGCGCAGGTCGCCAACACCGGCAATCTGGGGCACGTCAAGACACAGTGATTTCCTGACTCCGAAGGGACAGCGGCAGCCCCGAATGGCTGTATCGTTGTCCCATGAAATTCGAAGTCCACATTCCCTTCGTCGAACTGCTCGGCTTTGAGCTGCAGCGGTTCGAGAACGGCGAGGCGCAGATCGGATTCCACTCGAAGCCCGAGCACCAGAACTCGTTCAACGTGGTGCACGGCGGCGCCAGCATGACGCTGCTGGACGTGGTGATGGCGCACGCCGCGCGCTCGGTCGAGCCGGCCATGGGCTGCGTCACCATCGAGATGAAGACCAGCTTCATGCGCCCGGCCAAGGGTGCGATCACGGCGCACGGCAAGCTGCTGCACCGCACCGCCACCATGGCCTTCACCGAAGGCCGCATCGTCGACGCCGCGGGCAAGCTCTGCGCACACGCCACCGGCACCTTCAAGTTCGTGCCGCGCCTGCCGGTCGGCAGGTCCACCCAGCCACTCAACAACCTGCGCACCGACTGAGTAGCGCAGCGCTTTTTCAAAACACGGAGACACACCATGGCCAAGAACCAGCAGATCCTTCTCGACAACCGCCCGCAGGGCGAAGCCACTGTCGGCAACTTCAAACTCGTCACCACCGAGACGCCGCCGCTCAAGGACGGCCAGGTGCTGGTGCGCCACCACTACCTCAGCCTGGACCCGTACATGCGCGGGCGCATGAACGACAGCAAGAGCTACGCCGCCTCGCAGCCGCTGGGCGAGGTGATGATCGGCGGCACGGTCGGCGAGGTGGTCGACTCGCGCCATCCCAAGTACCTGCCGGGTGACCGCGTGGTCGGCATGGGCGGCTGGCAGGAATTCAGCGTGGTCGACGCGGTGCAGCCCGGCGCGCTGCGCAAGGTCGACACCACGCACGTGCCGCTGTCGTACTACCTGGGCGCGGTCGGCATGCCGGGCGTGACCGCCTGGTACGGTCTGGTGAAGATCATCGCGCCCAAGGCCGGCGACACGGTGGTCATCAGCGCGGCCACGGGTGCGGTCGGCAGCGCCTTCGGTGCGCTGGCCAAGGCGCGTGGCTGCCGCGTGGTCGGCATTGCCGGTGGTCCCGAGAAGTGCGCCTATGCGGTCAAGGAACTGGGTTTCGACGCCTGCATCGACTACAAGCAGCACAAGGACATGTACTCGCTGGCCAAGGCGCTCAAGCAGGAGTGCCCCAACGGCATCGACGGCTACTTCGAGAACGTGGGCGGCATGATCCTGGACGCGGTGTTGCTGCGCATGAACGCCTTCGGCCGCATTGCCGTCTGCGGAATGATCGCCGGCTACGACGGCCAGCCGCTGCCGCTGGCCAACCCGGCGCTGATCCTGGTCAACCGCCTCAAGATCGAAGGCTTCATCGTCAGCGAACACATGGAGGTCTGGCCCGAGGCGCTGACCGAGCTGGGCACGCTGGTGGCGCAGGGCAAGCTGCGGCCGCGCGAAACCATTGCCGAAGGCATCGCATCCGCCCCTGAAGCCTTCATGGGCCTGCTCAAGGGCAAGAATTTCGGCAAGCAGTTGGTGAAGCTCATTTAGCCCCCCCCCCTCGCGCCGCCTGCGGCGTCACCCCCCAGGGGACGCCACTGGCGGCCCGGCGGAGCCGGTTCCACGGTGGCCTCGACCGAAGTCACCGCTTTCGTTGGAGGTGTCTTCATGCGTGCGACCCACGAAGTCTTCAACCAGCCTGCGCCGCTGGTGGATGTCAACCTGTTCGAGGGCAACCGGGCGTTGCAGGATGCGCTGCGCTTCAACGCGCCGTCGCTCGACACCGCGCCGCTGCATGCCCTGGGCCAGCAGGTCGGCAGCGCGGAGATGCAGCAACATGCGCGCCTGGCCAATGTGTTCACGCCGCAGCTCAAGAGCCACAGCCGCTTCGGCCACCGCATCGACCAGGTCGAGTTCCACCCGAGCTACCACGCGCTGATGTCGGCGGCCACCGCCGCCGGCCTGCATGGCACCCCCTGGGCGCACACCAGCCGCGACGCCGGGCCGCCCCAAGGCGCGGCAGCCCCCTCGGGGGGCAGCGAACCACACGAAGTGGGGAGCGTGGGGGCGCACACCCTCCGTGCGGCCGCCTTCATGCTGTTCACCGAACTGGAGCCGTCTGTCCTCTGTCCGATCTCGATGACCTACGCGGTCACGCCGGCGCTCAGGGACAACCCGGCGATCTACCGCGACTGGGCGCCGCAGCTCACCAGCCGCGCCTACGACCCGACACTGACGTTGTGGAAGGACAAGACCGGCGTGACCATGGGCATGGGCATGACCGAGAAGCAGGGCGGCTCGGACGTGCGCGCCAACACCACGCAGGCCGTGCCCGATGGCTCGGACGGCTGGGGCCAGCGCTTCAGCGTCACCGGCCACAAGTGGTTCTTCTCGGCCCCGATGTGTGATGCGTTCCTGATCCTGGCGCAGACACCGAGTGGCCTGTCGTGCCTGTTCCTGCCGCGCGTGCTGCCCGACGGTTCGCTCAACCAGTTGTTCATCCAGCGCCTGAAGGACAAGCTGGGCAACAAGGCCAATGCGAGTTCGGAGGTCGAGTTTGCCGGCGCCACCGCCTGGCTGGTGGGCGAAGAAGGGCGTGGCGTGCCGCAGATCCTGGCGATGGGCACCATGACGCGGCTCGACTGTGCCCTGGGCACCAGTGCGCTGATGCGCCACGCGCTGTCGATCGCCGTGCACCACACCCGCCAGCGCTCGGCCTTCGGCAGGAAGCTGGTGGAGCAGCCGCTGATGAAAAACGTGCTGGCAGACCTGGCGCTGGAGTCGGAGGCGGCCACCGCGCTGTCGATGCGGCTGGCGCGCAGCTTTGACCGCGCGGCAGGCGACGAGCACGAACGCGTGATGCAGCGCCTGCTGACCCCGGTGGCCAAGTTCTGGATCTGCAAGCGCGGCAGCTACTTCGCGCAGGAGGCGATGGAGTGCCTGGGCGGCAACGGCTACGTGGAGGAGGGCGGCGAAGGCATCATGGCCCGCATCTACCGCGAGATGCCGGTGAACTCGATCTGGGAGGGCGCGGGCAACATCATGGCGCTGGACCTGTTGCGGGCCCTGCGCAAGGCCGACGCCGCGGCCGCGCTGGCGCACGAACTCGCGCCCGCGCGGGGCCTGCACCCGGCGCTGGACCATCTGGCCGACCGCCTGCCGGTTCGGGTCGAACAGATGGCCAGCGAGATGGAAGCCCGGCGGCTGGCGCAGGACGTGGCGCTGGCGGTGCAGGCGGCCCTGCTGGCCCGGACGGCCCCCTCCGCCGTGTTTGGCGCGTTCTGCGATTCGCGCCTGGGTGGGCGTTGGGGTCTGTGCTTCGGCTCGCTGGGCGAAGGGGCCGATATGGATGGATTGATTGCGCGCGCCCTTCCCCCGTCGGAGGGATGAAACGCCCCGAATTTTTCCGAATTTGATTTCGATCAAGGAGCGACCAACAAGCGCAACCGTATCCCATACGTATTCCATACGCTGTGCTGCATAAATTAGAAAGCTTTGGAGCGCCTGCCATGGGCGCCCGTGTTCTTGCGACGAAAGTTTTCCATATGAGCAGCAACAACCCCCTCGCCGATCGCTTCATTTTCGACGACCCCAAGTACCTGAAGCTCGCGGAAGAAAACGCCGAGCGGTACCAGAACGGTGACCCGTTCCCCAGCATCTATTTCGACAACTTCCTGCCTCTGGATGTGGCGGAAGCGGTCTGGCAGGAGTTTCCGAAGCCCGACCAGGCCGACTGGAACGACCTGCGCCGTCCCGACGAAACCAAGATGCTCTGCGCCGACGAGCGCGAGTTCGGCCCGGTGACCCGCCAGCTGATGTACCAGTTCAACTCCAACGGCTTCCTGGCCTTCCTGGAGAAGCTGACCGGCATCAAGAACCTGATTCCCGATCCCTCGATGTCCGGTGGCGGTCTGCACCAGACCCTGCCGGGCGGCCTGCTCAAGCTGCACGCCGACTTCAACCTGCACAACGAGCTCAAGCTCGACCGCCGCGTCAACATCCTGATCTACATGAACAAGGACTGGCAGGACGAGTGGGGCGGCCACCTGGAACTGTGGGACAAGGACTGCAAGCGCATGGGCAACAAGATTGCGCCGATGTTCAACCGCCTGGGCATGTTCTCGACCACCAGCGAGTCGTTCCACGGCCATCCGGACCCGCTGACCTGCCCGCCCGGCAACAGCCGCAAGTCGATCGCGCTGTACTACTACACCAACGGTCGCCAGAAGACCTCCGAAGCGGATGCGCACACCACCATCTTCAAGGCTCGCCCGGGTGAGCAGTTGGGTGGTCTGCAACTGCACAAGATCCAGGACTGGGTGCCGCCCGTGATCTGGCGCGGCATCCGCGACTGGCGGGCCAAGGCCCAGTTCAAGGGCCAGGCCAAGCGCTGACCGGCGATGAGCGAACAGCACGCATCCCCATCCGTCAACAGCGCGCAGAAATTCGGTGCGCTGATGGCCTTCGCGCTGGCGGTGATGGCTGGCCTGGCGCACTACCGTGGTCACGCCGGTTCGCGCAACATCAGCCTGGCGCTGATGTTCGCCCTGGGCGGGCTGGCGCTGGCGCGTCCAGCGTGGCTGATGCCCGTCGAACGGCTGTGGATGCGGCTGGGCGAAGCGATGGGGCGGGTGGTGCAGCCCATCGTGCTGGGCGCGATCTATTTCCTGCTGATCACACCCGTGGCGCTGGTGGGGCGCCTGTTCGGTCGTGATCCCCTGCGCATGCGACGGCAGTCCGGCGCCAGCTACTGGATCGAGCGCGAAGTGAAGACCATCGATCCCGACTCCTTCAAGCATCCCTACTGACATCCATCGATCCCGGGCGCCTTCACATGTCTTTTTTCTCTGAACTGCTGGCTTTTCTGCGCACCCGCAAGAAGCTCTGGCTGCTGCCGCTGATTCTGGTGATTGTCCTGATCGGAAGCCTGTTGATCCTGGCCCAGGGCTCCGTCCTGGCCCCGTTCATCTACACGTTGTTCTGATCCATGAACATTCTGGGCATTTCCGCCTACTACCACGATTCGGCGGCTTGCCTGGTGATGGGCAACAAGGTGGTGGCTGCGGCGCAGGAAGAGCGGTTCACCCGCAAGAAGCACGACAGCGACTTTCCCTCGAAGGCCGTGGCTTACTGCCTGTCGCAGGCCGGCATTGCGCCGTCGCAGGTCGACCAGGTGGTGTTCTATGACAAGCCGTTCCTGAAGTTCGAGCGCCTGTTCGAGACCTACCTGGCCTTCGCCCCCAGGGGCCTGAAGAGCTTTGCGACCTCGCTGCCGGTCTGGGTCAAGGACAAGCTGTTCCAGCGCCGGGTGATCGAGCAGGATCTGGCGAAGGCGCTGGGCGACAAGGTGGGCTGGGGCGAGCGCCTGCTGTTCTCCGAGCACCACCTGAGCCATGCCGCGAGTGCGTTCTTTCCATCGCCGTACGAACGCGCCGCCGTGCTCACCATGGACGGTGTGGGCGAATGGACCACGACCTCGCTGGCGATCGGCAATGGCAGCGATCTGCAGATTGCCCGCGAAATCCAGTTTCCCCATTCGCTGGGTTTGCTTTATTCGGCCCTGACCTATTACACCGGTTTCAAGGTCAATTCCGGCGAATACAAGGTCATGGGTCTGGCGCCTTATGGCGAACCGCGTTTTGCCAAACTGATCCGTGACCACCTGATCGATGTGAAGGACGACGGCAGCTTCACGCTGGACATGTCGTATTTCAATTACTGCACCGGTCTGACCATGACCAGCGAGAAGTTCCACGATGTGTTCGGCGGCCCGCCGCGCGAACCGGAGTCGGAGCTGACGCAGCGCGAAATGGACCTGGCCGCCTCGATCCAGGCTGTGGTCGAGGACGTGGTCCTCAAGATGGCGCGCAGCCTGGCCAAAGAAACGGGTGAACGCAACCTGTGCCTGGCCGGTGGCGTGGCGCTGAACTGCGTGGCCAACGGCAAGCTGCTGCGCGACGGCAGCTTCGACCATGTCTGGATCCAGCCGGCCGCCGGTGACGCGGGCGGTGCCCTGGGGGCGGCCCTGGCCGTGGCGCACCTGCACAACAAGGCGCCGCGTGCGCTGGTGCCGGGTGGCGACGGCATGGCCGGTTCCTACCTGGGCCCGGCCTACGGCATGGCCGAGATCGAGGCCGGCCTGCAGGGTTCGGTCTACACGGTGCTCGACGACGACGCCATCATCGAGCAGACGGCGCAAGCGCTGGCCAGCGGCAAGGCCATCGGCTGGATGCAGGGACGCATGGAGTTCGGCCCGCGTTCGCTCGGCGGCCGCAGCATCCTGGCCGATCCCCGCTCGCCGCACATGCAGAGGCAGCTGAACCTCAAGGTCAAGTACCGCGAATCGTTCCGGCCCTTTGCCCCCAGCGTGCTGCGCGAAGAGGTGGCCAACTGGTTCGAGCTCGACGGCGACAGCCCCTACATGCTGCTGGTGGCCGACGTGAAGCCGGAACACCGCCGGGCCATGACCGCGGAGGAAGACGCCCTGTTCGGCATCGAGAAGCTCAACGTGCCCCGTTCGAGCATTCCCTCGGTGACGCACGTGGACTACTCGGCGCGCATCCAGACGGTGACCGCGTCGACCAATCCGCGCTACCACGCGCTGATCAAGCGCTTCCAGGAACTCACCGGCTGTCCGGTGCTGGTCAACACCTCGTTCAACGTGCGTGGCGAGCCCATTGTCTGCACGGCGCAGGACGCGCTGCGCTGCTTCATGGGCACCGAGCTGGACGTGCTGGTGGTGGGCAACGCCATCCTGCGCAAGGAAGACCAGCCCGAGAGCCTGCGCGAGAACTACCAGGACCTGTACGAACTCGATTGACCATGGAACAGAAGCCGTCCCGCGTCCGCAACCTGGTCTTCTATGGCATCGCGCTGTCGCCCCTGCTGGCGATCGTGGGCGTGCTGGTCTACTTCACCTTCCTGACCAACGCGTTTCCGCAGGCCTACCGGCAGTACATCCGCAACATCAATTTCGACTGCTTCGATGTGGTGCCCGACCACCGCTACGTCTACCGCATGAAGTCCGGCGAATGCCACTTCAACAACGCGGAGTACAGCACGGTCCAGACCATCGATGCCAATGGCTTTCGCAACGCGAACCCGAAGGTCCCGTATGACGCCAAGGTGGTGCTGCTCGGCGACTCGCACACCTACGGCTTCTCGGTCAACGACGCGGACACGCTGAACGCCCAGCTCAAGAGCCGGCACAACATCGACGCGCTGAATCTGGGGGTGCCGATCTACGCCACCTACCGCGAGCTGGCCGCGGCCGAGGACCACGCGCCCAACGCGCAGGTGCTGGTGCTGCAGTACTGCGAGAACGACCTTGGCGAAAACGCCGAGTACCTGACCCTGCCGGCGGACCAGGAGCCCGAAAACCGCAAGGGCATCCTGCAGAACATCACCCTGGCCAAAGAGGTCTACCACGCCCGCAAGGCCGCGGGAACGCCGCTGGGCGACACCTTCCGGGGCATTGCACAGGTGATCCGCGAGGGGGAGTACGCCAACCGCTGGGAGATGAAGCAGGAAGACCGCACGCGCGACTACGAGGGCGAGGCGCAGGCGTTCTCGGACATCCTGGCGCGGCACATGGACTACCTCAAGGGCCGGCGCCTGATCATCTACGAGTCCTCCAGCTACGGCCGCAACAACACGCGCTTCATGCACTCGTTCACCAAGGTGCTGCGCGAGAGGCTGCCCGAACTGCAGTTCGAAGTGCTGGACGTCACCACCGCGACCAACAAGCACGACTACTTCTGGCTCGACGACCACCCGCGCGCCAGCTTCTACGCCAAGCTGGCCGACATGCTGGCGCCGCACCTCAAGCCGGGCGCCTGACCCGGCCCGTTTCGCTCACTCCTCGGCGTCGACCGGCTCCCCGGACCCTGCCGTTCCGGTGGCGCTGCTGCAGAACTTGTAGCCCACGCCCGGTTCGTTGATCAGGTGGACCGGGTCGGCGGGCCGGTCTTCCAGCTTGGCGCGCAGCTGCGCGATGTACAGCCGCAGGTAGTGGGTCTGCTCGGCGTTGCCCGGCCCCCAGACGGTCGACAGCAGCTGGCGGCGCGGCACCACCTTGTCGGCCGAGCGCACCAGCACTTCCAGCAACTTGAACTCGGTCGGCGTGAGGCGCACCCGCTCGCCCTTGCGGGTGACCGTGTGGCTGCCGGTGTCGATGACCAGGTCGCCGGCTTCAAACACCAGCGGACCACGTGCCGAGGGTTGCCGACGGCGCGCAGCCACCCGGATGCGCGCCATCAGCTCGGGCACCGAGAACGGCTTGACCAGGTAGTCTTCGGCGCCGCGGTCCAGCAGGCGGATGCGGGTGTCCTCGTTGTGCTCGGCCGAGATCACCACCACCGACAGGTTGGCGCGCAGCAGCTCGTCCAGCAGTTGCTCGCCATTGCCGTCGGGCAGGTTCAGGTCGAGCAGCACCACCTGGAAGCGGTCGCGGGCCTGCCGCAGCTGGGCCTGCGCCTCCTGGATCCGGGTGGCCACCACGACTTCATGTCCTTCGAGCTGCAGCGGTTGCAGCAGCGCGCTGCGCAGGCGCGAGTCGTCTTCGATCAGCAGGATGTTCGGCTTCATGAGATCGGTTCTTCTTCGATGATCGGCGGCGGGACGGTCATGGCGGTTTCGCTCGACAGCGGCAGCACACATTCGAACACGGACCCGCCGCCGTCCCGCGGTTTCCAGTGGATTTCGCCGCCGTGGGCCTTGAGGATGGCGCGGCACAGCGCGAGGCCCACACCGGTGCCCATGCGCTGGCGGTTGTCCTCCTCGGGCAGGCTGGGCACCTGCTTGAGGGCGCGCCCGCGCTCGAACACCTGGAACAGGCGCAGCTGCAGGGTCGGTGCGATGCCGGGCCCGCGGTCCATCACGGCGATGTGCAGCATGCGGTCTTCGGTCCAGGCCCGGATGTGCGGCGGTTGCCGTCCCGCGTACGAGCGGGCGTTGTCCAGCAGGTTGTCGAACACCTGGGCCAGCAGGATGGCGTCGCACCGGATCAGCGGCAGGCCCGGGGCCAGGTCGGCGGTGGCGCGCCATTCGGGGTCGCGGGTGCGGAAGCGGTGCAGCACGCTGCCCAGCAGGTCTTCGATCGACTCCCATTCCAGCTGCAGCGAGAACGCCTGGGCGTCCAGGCGGGCCAGCTGCAGCATGTTGCCGGTGACCCGCTTGAGGTGCTCGACCTCGTCGATGATGTTGTCCAGCATGCGCTGTTTCTCGCGCTGGCCCAGTTGCTGTTCGTGGGTCCGCATCTGTGACGCGTGCGACAGGATGGTGGTCAGCGGGGTGCGGTATTCGTGCGACACCGCCGACAGCACCAGGTTGCTGTGCTGGCGCCGGAAGGCCGCCTTGCTGGCGGCGGTCGCCTTGCGGGCCCGCTGGGCCCGTTCCAGCGCCATGCCGAACAGGTTGCACAGGGTTTGTGCCGCGTCCAGATCGGCCCGGGACTTCGCGCCTTCGCTCCGCCAGGTCAGCAGCGCTGCACCCAGGGTCGACTGCTGTCCGGTCAGCGGCAGGCAGATGCCGCGCGGGCCGGCCGACACCGGCGCCTGGCTCGAGATGCACTGCTGCATGGCCGCCAGCTGGGCGTCGTCGAAGGTGCCCCAGTGGGCCGGCTCGCTCTCGCGCGCCGCATCCGGGGGATCGGCGGGGGAGTCCGACACGTCGGCCGCGATGATCAGGCTGACCTGGGCATCGACCATGCTGGTCAGCGCCGAGCCGATGAAGGGCGAGACCTGCGCCGGGTCCTCGCTGCGGTTGAGCGTGTTGCTGACCCCGTTGAGGGTCTTGAGCTGGCCGATGCGCTGCTGCAGCGCCAGACCGACGATGCGCAGCCGCGAGGTCAGGGCACCCACCACCAGGCTCACGCCCAGCGCCACGATCAGGATCACGTCGTGGTGCAGGCCCAGCTTGAACTGCAGGCTGCCGATCGGGGGCGCAAACAGGTAGTTGAAGGCCAGCGCGGCGACCAGGGCAAACACCACGGCCATCAGCGGCGTGACGAACAGCGACGCCAGCGCCGAGGTCAGGATCAGGGTGACCGTGATGGCCGCCAGCCCCAGCTCCAGCGTGTTCTGCATCCAGTCCATGCAGGCGAAGCCGGCGATCCAGACCAGGGCACTGATGACCCAGCGGGGTCTGGCAAGCACACCCCGTTCGACCGACAGCGGGTCGTCCAGCAGGTCCATGAAAGGGCGAAGAATGGCCATGGCTCCTATTGTCGTGGGTGTGACCGCGGATTTTCGCGTTTGATGCACACTGCGGCTGGTCGTCATTCCCGACCCGAGGTACCGCAGACATGGCTTCGATTTTCGTGCCCGAGGGCAGCGTTCCCATCCTTCACCACTACCCGATGTCGCCGTTTGCGGAAAAGGCGCGGCTGATGCTGGGCTTCAAGGGGCTGGACTGGCAGAGCGTCTACATCCCCAGCGTGATGCCCAAGCCGGATGTGGTGGCGCTCACCGGCGGCTACCGCCGCACACCGATCCTGCAGATCGGTGCCGACATCTGGTGCGACACCGCCCTGATCGCCACGGTGCTCGAACACCTCAAGCCGGCGCCGGCGCTGTTTCCCGACGCCGTCAAGGGCGTGGCGCGGATCGTGGCCCAGTGGGCCGACAGCACGCTGTTCTGGGCCTCGATGGGGCACAACCTCGGCCCCAGGGGCGCCGCCGCCCTGTTCGCCAACCAGCCGCCCGAAGCGGCGCAGACCTTTGCCGCCGACCGCGGCGCCATGAGCAGCGGCATGACCCGCGTGCGTCCGGGCGATGCCGCGTCGGCCTACCGCAGCTACCTGCGGCGGCTGGCGCACATGCTGCACGGCCAGTCCTTCCTGCTGGGCGACGCGCCCTGCATCGCCGACTTCGCGGCTTACCACCCGCTCTGGTTCACCCGCCACCTGGTGCCGCCGATGGCCGGCATCCTGGAAGCGACGCCCGAGGTGCTGGCCTGGATGGACCGCATGGCGGCCATCGGCCACGGCAAGCCCACGAAACTCGGTGCCAGCGACGCCATCGCGATCGCGGCCGCCGCCGAGCCCGCCCCCCTGTCGCCCGAGGTGTTCCAGGACGACCACGGCATCGCCCTGGGCAGCCGCGTCACCGTGGCCGCCGAGAGCTTCGGCCCCGAGACCACCGAAGGCATCCTGCTGGCCGCCACCCGCACGCACTACACGCTGGAGCGCCACGACGAACGCGCCGGGCGCCTGCATGTGCATTTCCCCCGCGTGGGCTACGTGCTGCGGGAAGTGCGCGCTTGAGCGGGCCGACGGTTTTCGGTGCGGGTGGCGCCCTGCAGTGGCGCTGCCTGCCGTTCCACGCCATGGGCGCGGACACGCTCTACCGCCTGCTGCGCCTGCGCAGCGAGGTCTTTGTGGTCGAACAGAACTGCCTGTTCCAGGACATGGACGGGCTGGATGCGCAGTGCCTGCATGTGCTGGGCGAAGTGGTGGACGCGCAGGGCGTGGTCCATCTGCACGCGAGCACCCGCCTGGTGCCGCCCGGCGTGTCGTTCGCCGAGGCCAGCATCGGCCGCGTGGTGACCTCGCCGGCGGCTCGCGGCGGCGGCATCGGCCACGCGCTGATGGCCGAGTCGGTGCGGCAGCTGACCGCGCTGTGGAGGCCGCAACCGATCCGCATCGGTGCGCAGGCGCACCTCGAAGCGTTCTACAACCGGCACGGCTTCGTGTCCGACGACAAGCCCTACGTCGAAGACGGCATCCCGCACATCGAGATGCTCAGACCCTGATACCGCCATTCACAGGAGACAACACCCATGATCAACGACTTCAAAGGCAAGACCGCCGTGCTGACCGGCGCCGGCTCCGGCTTCGGGCTGGAGTGCGCCCGCATCGGCGCCCGGCTGGGCATGAACCTGGTGCTGGTCGACGTGCAGCAGGACGCGCTGGACAAGGCCCAGGCCGAGCTGGAAGCCGCCGGCGCGACCGTGCTGGCGCGCAAGGTCGATGTGTCCGACGCCGCGCAGATGGAAGCCCTGGCGCAGGCGGTGCAACAGCGCTTTGGCGCGCCGCACTTCGTGTTCAACAACGCCGGCGTCGGCTCCGGCGGCCTGATCTGGGAGAACTCGGTCAAGGAGTGGAACTGGGTCATGGGCGTGAACGTCTGGGGCGTGATCCACGGGGTGCGCCTGTTCACCCCGATGATGCTGGCCGCCGCCAAGGCCGATCCCGCCTACCAGGGCCACATCGTCAACACCGCCAGCATGGCCGGCCTGCTGACGCCGCCCAACATGGGCGTCTACAACGTCAGCAAGCATGCGGTGGTGAGCCTGACCGAGACGCTGTACCAGGACCTGAAGCTGGTGACCGACCAGATCAGCGCCAGCGTGCTCTGCCCGTACTTCGTGCCCACCGGCATCAACAAGAGCGAGCGCAACAAGCCGGCCGACATGGCCGACGAGAAACCGACGCAGAGCCAGCTGATCGGCCAGGCCATGACCGACAAGGCGGTCGGTTCGGGCAAGGTGACGGCCACGCACATGGCCGAAGCGGTGTTCCACGCCATCGGCCACGACCAGTTCTACATCTACAGCCACCCCAAGGCGCTGGGCAACGCGAAGTCGCGTTTCGACGCCATCGTCGCCGGCACCAACCCGCCCGACCCGTTCGCCGAACGGCCGGAGATCGGCGTGGGTCTGCGGCAGGCGCTGCGCGCGGGCTGAGGGGCGCCATGGACGGCGTCGGTCACGCGCTGTTCGACACCGCCATCGGCACCTGCGGCATGGCCTGGGGGCCGGCGGGCATCACGGCGGTGCAACTGCCCGAGCCCACGCCGGAGGGCACGCGCCAGCGCATGCTGCGGCACCTGCCGGCGCCCGTCCCCGAGGGCGATCCACCGCCTTCGGTGCAGTCGGCCATCACCGAGCTGAAAGCGGCCTTGCGCGGCGAGCGACCGGCCGACCTGCGCCACCTGCCGCTGGACATGTCGCGTCTCACACCCTTCCTGCAGCGGGTCTACGAGCGCGCCCGCGCGATCCCGCCCGGCCAGGTGATGACCTACGGCGAACTGGCCACCGAGCTGGGCGACAAGGGTCTGGCCCGCGCCATCGGTCAGGCCATGGGCGCCAACCCGTTCGCGCCCGTCGTGCCCTGCCACCGCGTGCTCGCGGCGGGCGGCCAGCCCGGCGGTTTCTCCGCCAGCGGCGGCGCCATCACCAAGTGGCGCCTGCTGGAGATCGAGGGCTACCAGCCTGGCGGCGGGCCCTCGCTGTTCGACTGACGCCCGCAGGCTGCCGCGCAGGGTTGTTCCGGGCCCGCCGGGCGGCGTTCCGGCCGCGCCGCGACAATCCCCCGATGCTTTCGCGTTACCTCAAGATGGCCCTGGTGCTGGGCCTGCTCTCTGCCATCGGCCCCTTCGCCATCGACATGTACCTGCCCGCGCTGCCCGACATCGGGCGCAGCCTGGGGGCAGAGGTTGGGCCGGTCCAGCTCACCCTCACCGCGTTCTTTCTTTCCATCGGCCTGGGGCAGTTGCTCTACGGCCCGGTGTCCGACATGGTGGGCCGCAAGCCGCCGCTGTACGCGGGCCTGGTGCTGTTCGCGCTGGCCAGCATCGGCTGTGCGCTGGCCACCGACATCCACACCCTGGTGGCGCTGCGCTTCCTGCAGGGGCTGGGCGCGGCCGCCGGCATGGCGATCCCGCGCGCCATCGTGCGCGACCTGCACACCGGCGCCGAGGCCGCGCGCCTGATGTCGCTGCTGATGCTGGTGTTCAGCGTCTCGCCCATCCTGGCGCCGCTGGCGGGCAGCGGCGTGATCGCGCTGACCGGCTGGCGCGGCGTGTTCTGGGCGGTGGCGCTGGCGGCGGTGGCCGGGCTGCTGCTGGTGCGCGGTGCGCTGGTGGAAACGCGCAGCGAAGCCGAGCGGGTGGACAGCAGCCTGGGCAGCGCGCTGCGCGGCTACGGCCTGCTGCTGCGCGACGCGCACTTCCTGGGCCTGGTGTTCATCGGCGCCTTCGCGATGGCGGGGTTCTTCGTCTATCTCGCCGGCTCGCCCTTCGTGCTGATCAACCACTACGGCCTCACGCCCACGCAATACAGCCTGGCCTTCGGGGTCAACGCGGCCGCTTTCATCGGCGCCGCGCAACTGACCGGGCCGCTGGGCCGGCGCTTCGGGCTGGCGGCGCTGGCCAAAGGCGCGGTGACCGTCTCCGGGCTGGTGCTGCTCGCGCTGCTGCTGTACTACCTCTCTGGTGGTGACAGCCTGGTGGTGCTGATCGCGCTCAACTTCGTGGCCACGGCCTTCATGGGCCTGGTGATCCCCACCGTGTCGGTGCTGGCGCTGGAAGAGCACGGCGCGATCGCGGGCACCGCGTCGGCGCTGATGGGCACGCTGCAGATGCTCTGCGGCTCGGCCGCCATGGGCGTGGTCGGCCTGTTCGCCAACGGCCTGCCGCTGCCCATGGTGCTGGGCATGGCGACCGGGGGCCTCTCTGCCCTGGCGCTGAGCTGGATCACCTTGCGCAAGCCCGCGCACGGCGCCCCGGTGCAAAGAGTTCGGGGCTAGCCCCCTCAGTCGCCGTCTTGCGAGGCGGCGGCCAGTCCCTCCGCCAGCGCCCGCGCCGACAGCGGCGCACAACCCTCGGCCTTGTTGCTGATCGTGACGTAGGCGTTCTGCCCCGCGCCGGTCACGCCGCGCACCGTGCGCACGATCAGCGCGCGCGTCTCGGCGTCCACGTCGTGGATGCGGTCGTAGGGTTCGTAGGAGCGCTGCGCGTCCTCGTAGCCGTAGGCGCCGTGCAGCGGGTTCAGGTTCCAGCGGCAGACCATCGGCCCGGGCCAGAGCGCGCGCAGGATGGGCAACTGCTCGGCCAGGCGCGGCATCTTGGCGTGCAGGCCCAGGCAGTAGGTGGCGCCGGTCTCCTTGAGCACGGCCGCCAGCTGCGGCGCGATGGCGGGCGAGAGCCACTCCGGGTCGCGCACCTCCACCGCCACCACGCCGTCGGGCGTGGCGCCGCGCACATCGGGCAGCGCCCGCAGCAGGGCGCGCAGCCGCTCCAGCAACAGCGGCAGGCGCTGCAACTGCGAAAACGGCAACGGGCTGAGCTGGAACACCAGCGCGCCCACCTTGTCGCCCAGCCCCGCCAGCGCTGGGGTGATGAACTCCTGCGTCGCCAGCACCGGGTCCAGAAACGCCGTGTTGGGCTGGCGGCCCTGGCCCTGTTCGCCGCGCACCAGCGCGTCCGTCACCAGCGCCGGCGCCTTCACCACGAAGCGGAAATCGTCGGGCACCTGATCCGCAAAGCGCGCGTACTGCCCCTCGGTCAGCGGGCGGTAGAACGACCGGTCAATGCCCACGCAGCGCAGCAGCGGGTGCTGCGCGTAGGCGGTCAGCCCGTTCTTGGCCAGCACTGCCTCGCTGTAAGGCCCTTCGTCCCACACGATGCCGGCCCAGCCCGGGTAGCTCCAGGTCGAGGCGCCCAGGCGGATGCGCGGGTTCAGGCGGGCGGCGAGGGTTCGGGTGGCGTCGTCTGGCGGAAGAAGGTGGACTTCGCTGGAGCGGCGGAGGGGTTTGGTGGGCGCGGTGTCGTCTTCCGCCTCGTCGGGCGCGACCGCAGGCGGCTTCGGGTTGGCCGGTGGAGGTGCCGGCGGTGCGCCGAACAGATCGTCCTGCATGTGTGTCCGGGCCTGCCGCTCACCGGGCTGGCGCGTCTCCTGCGCCGTCCTCAAACGCCGCGCGCACGGCTTCCACCAGCTGGCCGTGCACCCCGTAGAAGACACCGCGTTCTTCAAAGATCGTCGGCAGTTCCTGCCGCAGCTTGCCGCTGACCACCCACTGGCTCTGGTGGAGCGAACGGATGATGCGGTCCGCGTCGGCGTCCGGCATCTCTACCCAGCGCTTGATGGCGGCACGTGCGGCGTCGTGCTGGCGCAGCAGCAGGGCCTCTTGCGCCATCTCGTGTTCCACCGTCTGGCGCAGCAGCTCGCTCAGGTAGCGTGTGTGCGCGGTCAGGTCCAGGTAGCGCCAGACGTGCTGCGCGTCGTCGGACTGCAGGAACTCGAAATTGGTCTCCACCCCATCGGGGCACACCCGGTGCTGCGCGAAGCGGTAGCCGTCGGCATAGGCCTGCATGAACGGCCGGGACACCACCTCCAGCACCTGGTCGTACTGCGCCCGCCCTTTGGCCGAGCCGGCGATCGTGGCCGACACCGGCACCACGATGTTCGGCGGCACCACCTGGTCCGCCGCCAGTAAATGGTTCACCAGAAAGCGGTGCACCCGCCCATTGCCGTCGGCCAGCGGGTGCAGGTAGACAAACGCGAACGACACCGCCGCCGCCCGCGCAACACTGTTGGCGCCTCGCGTGCGCCGTTCGGTCAGCCGCAGCGCGTCCAGCATGCCGGGCACCATGTCTTCGCCCGGCGCGATGTAGTGCACCAGCTGCGCGCGAAAACTGCTCTGCCCCACAAACACGGGCGACTGGCGGACCCCCACCCGCAGCGCGTACGGACCCAGCACCGCCTGCTGCAAGGTCAGCAGGTGATCGGGTGACATGGGGTCGTCCAGCCGGCCGCTGAATTCGCCGATGGCGGCGGCAAAGCGGCGCACCTTGTCGTCCTGGTCGGCCTCGTGCTCCACGGCAAAGCTCGCACGCGACTCCTTGAAGGTCAGCCAGGCCGCGCTGCGCAACAGCAGCTCCGGGCCATAGGTGTCGTCCAGCCGCTGCACGCCGGCCGCCACGTCGTACAGCCAGCCACGATCTGCCTCCGGCTCCAGGTAGACCAGCGGGCAGAACTCCGGCGAGCCGGGCAGGTTGTCGTTCACCCGCCAGCGCCGCACCCGCTCGGGCTGCGGCGCGGCAAGGTACTGCCCGGCGTCGATGGCGTCCACGTAGCCCATGTTGGCCGCCGTGTCGGGCACGTCCAGCCGCCGCCCGGTGAACCACTCATACAAGAAAGCTGTGCGGCGCGCGTAGCGGCCGGTGGGTTCGTCCCGCGCCCAGGCCGCCACCTCGGCGGGGTCCAGCGCGGCAAACAGGCGCGAGAAAAACTCGAAATGCAGCCGCTCGTACTTCAACCCGAACTCGAAATGCCCCCGGAAACTATCGTCCGGCTGGTACTGCGCCGGCCAGGTCAGCACCTCGTGGCCGTCCACCACCTCGCGCTGGCGCACGGACCCCAGGCGGCTGCGGCTGAACAGCGGCTGCACGAGGCGGATGCCGTGGACTTGGGCCAGGCGCTGGAAACCGAGGAAGGTGTCGGCCATGGTGGTGTTTGGATAGGAGGAACACCATTTTGATAGAAAACGGCCAGATTTGTAGAGAAACGTTAGAAATTCGGTCAAGGGGCAGAACGATGCCCTACGCGCTTGTTGCAGGTCACCACCTGTTGAATGTGGGGGCGGCGGTTGCCTGCTTGTGACAAGACGTTGCAGAATGGTCGCTCGAACGCACAACAACCAATTACATTCCAGACCAGAGGAGGGAGGCCATGGTCCATCTACATCCGACGCCGCTGCAAAGCTCGCTCAAATCAGCGGGTTGCGGGCTACGTCGTTGATTTTTGGCGGTAAGGGTTTGCGAGGCGCGTCGCGTAATGTGGGAAGGTCTTGACAGTATCTCTGTGCTCAGATTAGCGATTGTCTGTTTGAGATATTGCCTTTGGGTGTTTACCCCTTGCCGAAAAAGGTAAGACATGAGCCCTGAAATAATTGTTTTATTTTTATGAGGAACGCGCGTATTTAGATCGAATTTTGCGATTTTGATTTTCGCCGAGCTTGGGGTGCTATGATTTGGCTTCACTATTTTGTTTGAATGAATTTGGATTTCGATTTGATGTTGGAGGTTGTATTATGTATTGGTGGGTGACTGTGAAGATGATGATTTTCGATATGAATTTATTTCTAACGGGAGGTGATTTTAATGAGGCTTATGATTGCGTTTTTGTTGCCCGCTTTTTTGCTGGGATGTTCGTCAAAACCTAGTTCCTCGGATGTGAAAGAGGCGCTTTCTAAACAGTTGGTTTCACAATGTAAATTTGCGAAAATTAGTGATGTCAATCTGGATGAAGTGATTCAGCCGGAATTGAGTAACTCCAATAAGGTTGTTGTTAAATATTCTTATGAATTAGGGGTTAAGGTCGACGGTGGGTACGTGGATGATCTTCGCCGTTGGGAAAAGTCGCAAGAAGTTAAAAAACAAATAGGTGAACTATATGATAAACCCGGCGAATCTAAAGTTTTATTGGATAAGTGGATTCACCGAGAAAGGCTTCCGTCAAACGCTTCGAACGAGGAATATGAGGCCGAGGAGGTTGAATCGCGCAGACTGGAACGGCTAGTAGAATTTGAGCGCTATGAGCGCGTTAAGAAATTTGTTGGCTCGACCGATGGGATGTTTGCCCTTGGTGATGATTTTGGTCCTCCTCCGGCCATTAAATTGATCGAAAAAATTAAAGAGCCAGATTTTCCAACCGAATGTATCGACTATTCCCAATCAACACCTTTTGGGCTGCTGCACTCTACTTTGCGACGCGAAGGGCCTGTAAATGCAGTTAATCAATATATCAATGGTGTTTCGGTTAAAATTGCGGCGGAAGGTGTGATGCTCAAGACGGATGCAGGCTGGACTTTCCGTTAGGCATTCTTGGTGGTTTTCGGTTTAAGCTATGGTTGCAATATGGCTTTGGATTTGAGGTTTACCATTTTGACGCGATCGAATAAGGATGTCTGGTGCTTGCTAGGTGTTGTCGAATTTGAAAACACTTGCGCCTAGAGATGATTAATTCGATGTGATCTGCGTCGCTCGCAAATCAGCACCTAATTCTTGGATGAACCTCGTGGAGTCGATCTATCTGCCGACCGAAGATGTGGTGCAAGCACAGGTACTGGTTGATTTGCCGTTCAGTTTTTTAAGTGGCTTGAGGTTCCCCTCTACCCCTGTGGCAAACTCGTCCGCTTCGTTGAAAACCGGGCCGCTGGCGCCCCTTGGGACATGCAGAAAATCATCGCGCAGATCGCGCAAGAGATCAGGGTTGAGCCGCGGCAGGTGCTGGCCGCGGTGGAGTTGCTGGACGGGGGGGCGACGGTGCCTTTCATCGCCCGCTACCGCAAGGAAGTGACCGGCGGGCTGGACGACGTCCAGCTGCGCGAGCTGGAGTACCGCCTGGGTTACCTGCGCGAGCTGGAAGACCGCCGCGCAACCGTGCTCAAGGCCATTGACGAGCAGGGCAAGCTGACCGACGCGCTGCGCGTGGCCATTGCCCAGGCGCCGACCAAGCAGGAGCTGGAAGACATCTACCTGCCGTTCAAGCTCAAGCGCCGCACCAAGGGGCAGATCGCCCGCGAGTTCGGCATCGAGCCGCTGGCCGACAAGCTGTTTGCCGACCCGACGCTGGACCCGCTGACCGAGGCGGCCGCCTTCACCAAGCCGCCCGAGGTGCTGGACGACGGCAAGCCGGGCGCGGACTTCTCGACGCCGCAGGCCGTGCTGGACGGGGTGCGCGACATCCTCTCGGAGCGCTGGGCCGAAAACCCGGCGCTGGTGCAGTCGCTGCGCGAATGGCTGTGGGCCGAGGGCCTGCTGCAGAGCAAGCTGGTGGCAGGCAAGGACGAGAACAACGCCGATGTGGCCAAGTTCCGCGACTATTTTGAATACGACGAGCCGATCGGCCGCGTGCCGTCGCACCGGGCGCTGGCGGTGTTCCGCGGCCGGGCGCTGGAGATCCTGGACGCCAAGCTGGTGCTGCCCGAGATGCCCGAGCCGGGCAAACCATCATTGGCCGAGGGCAAGATTGCGCTGCACCTGGGCTGGAGCCACCAGGGGCGCAAGGCGGACGACCTGATCCGCAAGTGCGTGGCCTGGACCTGGCGCGTGAAGCTGAGCCTCTCGACCGAGCGCGACCTGTTCACCCGCCTGCGCGAGAGCGCCGAGGCGGTGGCGATCAAGGTGTTTGCCGACAACCTGCGCGACCTGCTGCTGGCTGCGCCCGCCGGCCAGAAGGCCGTGATGGGCCTGGACCCGGGCATCCGCACGGGGGTGAAGGTGGCGGTGGTGGACGCGACCGGCAAGCTGGTGGCGACCAACACGGTCTATCCCCATGAACCCAGGCGCGACTGGGACGGTTCCCTTCACACGCTGGCGCTGCTGTGCCGCCAGCACGGCGTGCAGCTGATCGCGATCGGCAACGGCACGGCCAGCCGCGAGACCGACAAGCTGGCCGGTGAACTGATCAAGATGCTGGCCAAGGCGGGCATCGAGGGCGTGCAGAAGGTGGTGGTGAGCGAGGCGGGCGCCTCGGTCTATTCCGCCAGCGAATTTGCCAGCCTGGAAATGCCGGACGTGGACGTGAGCCTGCGCGGCGCGGCGTCGATTGCCCGACGCCTGCAGGACCCGCTGGCCGAGCTGGTGAAGATCGACCCCAAGAGCATCGGCGTGGGCCAGTACCAGCACGACGTGAACCAGAGCGAGCTGGCGCGCACGCTGGACACGGTGGTGGAAGACTGCGTGAACGGCGTGGGCGTGGACCTGAATACGGCCAGCGTGCCGCTGCTGACCCGCGTCTCGGGCCTGTCGGGCTCGGTGGCCAAGGCGGTGGTGCGCTGGCGCGAAGCCAACGGCGCCTTCAGGAACCGCCAGCAGCTGCTGGACGTGACCGGCCTGGGCGCCAAGACGTTTGAACTGGCGGCGGGCTTCCTGCGCATCCGCGATGGCGACAACCCGCTGGACATGACCGGGGTGCACCCGGAAACCTATCCCGTGGTCGAGCAGATCATCGCCAAGACCGGCCAGCCGGTGGCGAACCTGATGGGCCGGGCCGACATGCTCAAGACGCTGCGGCCCGAGCTGTTCGCCAACGAGAAGTTCGGCGTCATCACGGTCAAGGACATCCTGGGCGAGCTGGAAAAGCCGGGCCGCGACCCGCGCCCGGACTTCCAGGTGGCGCGCTTCAACGAGGGCGTGGACGACATCGCCGACCTGCGCGAAGGCATGGTGCTGGAGGGCACGGTGAGCAACGTGGCCCAGTTCGGCGCCTTTGTGGACCTGGGCGTGCACCAGGACGGGCTGATCCACGTGAGCCAGCTGAGCCACAAGTTCGTCAACGACGCGCGCGAGGTGGTCAAGACCGGCGACATCGTCAAGGTCAAGGTGCTGGAGGTCGACGCGGCCCGCAAGCGCATCAGCCTGACCATGAAGCTGGACGCCGCGCCCGCCCGCAAGGACGGCCCGCGCGACAACCGGTTCGAGCCGTCCCGCGGCGGCCCGCTCGGCGGCGACCACGGCCGGGGGCAGGGGAACCACGGTGGCGGCCAGCGCCAGCCCGAACAGGCCGGCGCCATGGCCTCGGCCTTTGCGAAGCTGCAGGGCCTGAACAAGCGTTAAGCCTGTCACGCCGGCCGGGGGGCGGGTTGGCGGGGACTCAAGTCGGGGTCCGGGTGGTCGATAGAGGTGGTGTTCATTCCTCCACCCGAACCTCGGACTTCTGACCATGGAACTCGAAGCCCTGCTCAATTACCCGCGCGCCCTGCCGGCGATGCCGCGCGCTGTGTCGGACCTGCTGGTCGAGATGAACCGGGAGGACCCGAGCCCCAAACGGGTCTCCGAACTCATCGGACGCGACCCGGCCCTCACCACCCGCGTGCTGCGCCTGTCGAACTCGGCGTTTTTCCGGGTCAGCCGCAAGATCGGCAGCGCCGACGAAGCGGTGGCCCTGCTGGGCATGACCCACACGCGCTCGCTGGTGATGGCGGCCGCGCTCGGCGGCAGCTTCAAGAACGTGCCCGGCATCGACCTCAAGCAGTTCTGGCGCTACAGCCTGCAGGCGGCCGAGATCGCGCGTTCGCTCTCCGAGACCCTGCACCAGAACCAGAGCGGCGCGTTCACGGCCGGTCTGATCCACGCCATCGGCATCCTGGTCATGCACATCGCCATGCCCGATCGCATGGCGCCGCTGGACCTCTCGACCTCTCCGCTGGACTTCAACCGCGCCGCGGCCGAAAAGGCGGCGCTGGGCTATTGCTACGCCGAGGTCGGCGCCGGCCTGGTCGAGCGCTGGCAGTTCCCGGTCGAGATGGTGTCGGCCCTGGCCAACCAGATTTCCCCGTTCGAGGGCGAGGCCTACGACCCGCTGGCCGGGGTGTTGCACCTGGCCTCGTGGCGGGCGCGGGCCCAAGAGCTCCAGCTGGACGACAACGGGCTGGCCGCGACGTTCCCGGACATGGTCGGCCTGACGCTGGGCCTGGAGCTGGACAGCGTGCTGGGCAAGGACCCGTCGGAATGGTCGATTTCCCAGGCCCTGGGCGCTTTCATCGGCTGAACGCCGTTCAACCCCTCAAGTCCCGCTCGCGACGGTCGAAACTCTAACCACCCCCTCTCCAACACCACCCAAGGGAACCGCGCCATGCATCTCGATAAATTGCTCAAGCAACCGAATGCCCTGCCGTCCGCACCCAAGGTGGTGCGCAAGCTGATGGAGACCTTCGACAAGGAAGAGGTCGACCTGCTGCAGGCGGCGGCGCTGATCGAGTCCGATCCGGTGCTGACCGCCAAGCTCATCAAGACCGCCAACTCGGCCTTCTTCGGGCTGCACCGTTCGGTCACCAACGCCCGCGAGGCGATGAACATGATGGGCCTGATCAAGGTGCGCGCACTGGTGATCGGCGCGGCCCTGGGCGACGGGTTTCACCGCCTGGGCGGCGTCAACCTCGGCCAGTTCTGGCGCTACAGCATCAACAGCGCCAACCTGTCCCGCTACATCGCGCTGCCGATCCGCATCGACGAAAGCACCGCCTTCACCGCCGGCCTGGTGCACGGCATCGGCGAGCTGGTGATGCACGCCGGCATGCCCGAGGCCATGATCGACCTGGACCGCAGCATTCCCATGCTCGACCTCAAGCGGGCGCGCGCCGAGCGCGGCCTGTTCGGCTACAGCTACGCCGAAGTCGGCGCCGCGCTGGCCCGCGAGTGGAAGTTTCCCAAGAAGATGATCAACGCGATCGAGCACCAGGCCGCGCCGTTCGACAACGACGTCTACGAACCGATTGCCGGCGTGATCCACATCGCTTCGTGGCGCGCGCGGGCCGAAGAGCTGGCGCTGGGCAGCGAGGCCCTGATCAACACCTATCCCGATCCGATCGGTCTGGTGCTGGGCATCGACCCCGACACCGTGATCGGCGAAGAGATTCCGTCGCTGACCCGCACGGTGCAGGAAGACACGGTCGACATTTCCTGAGTCTGCCCCGGGCGCCGGACCACGCGCCCCGGCCGGCGGTTCAGCTCTTGAGCCGCAGCATCATGGTGACCGCGCTGGCAATCGCCTGCTCGATGACCAGCGTCTCGGCAAAGTCCTTGCCGTGCATCAGCGCACCGATCCACTTGCGTTCCGTCAGGGTCTGGTTCCAGCTCGGGTGCTGCGTGGCCGCGACCACGATGCGCCGCAGGTTCTCGCGGTCCGCCTCCGCGATCTGACCCGGACCGAACACCGCGCGCCAGTTGCCCAGCTCGGTGTTCACCCCCAGCTCGGTGAGCGAGGGCACACCGTACAGGGACTTGCGCGACGAGATCGCCAGCGGCACCAGCGCCTTGCTTTCGATGTCCGTCTGGAACTCGCTGTAGCTGGAGATGGCGATTTGCGCCGTGCCCTTGTCCAGCAGGGCGACCGCCTCGCGGCCGCTGGCGGTGGGCAGGTAGCTGAGCCGGTTCAGGTCCAGCCGCAACTGCCGCGCCATCATGCCGGCCAGCATGTGGTCGACCCCGCCCGACGAACCGCCCGTGAACGCCACCGTGCCCAGATCCTTGCGCATCGCGTCGAGCAGCGCGGGCATGGTCGTCAGCTTCGATCCGGCCTTGGCGACCAGCACCATGAAGTCGTTGGTCAGGCGGGCCACGGGCGTCACGCGGGCCAGCGTGACCTCCGGCTTGCCGACCGCGATCGCCCCCAGCATCACCATGCCGCCCACCAGCAGGGCCGAAGGGTCCTGGCTGAACCGCGCGACGAAATCGGCCAGGCCTAGCGTGCCGCCCTTGCCGCCCTTGTTTTCGTACTCGACCTTGCCCGCGAGGCCGGCGGCCTGGATCGAGGCACCGAGCGCCCGGCCGGTCTGGTCCCAGCCGCCGCCCGCGCCGCCGGGGATGTAGATGCGCACCGAAGGCAGGGCGCGCGGGGCCGCGGCGGTCTGGGCCATCAGCGGCGTGGCCGTGCTCCACACGGCGCTGCCCACCGTTCCGGCGATCAACAGGCTTCGACGTTTCATGCGCAGGTCTCCTCCGGTTTGAGGTCAAATGGGCATTTCAGTCACGCCGACTGTCACTCTGCTGTCAGCGGCGTCGGGACTTACCCGGATCACTCAACACCGTCTCCATGTCTTCCTTGCGCCTTTACGCGGGTCCTGCCGCGCTGCGCCACCTGCGCGAACACGGCCTGCGTCCGCAGGACGTGGGTGCCATTCCGGCCGCCGCCGGTGGTCCCAAGGGCCTGATCCTCGGGCCGCTGGACCGTTTCCTGTTCGGCCAGTGGCTGCCGCAGAGCAGCCAGCCGGTCGATCTCATCGGCGCCTCCATCGGCGCCTGGCGCATGGCCACGGCCTGCCTGCAGGACAGCGTCGCCGCGCTCCACCGGCTCGAACGCGACTACATCGCGCAGCACTACGAGCTGCCGCCCGGGCAGAAGACGCCGACCGCCGACCAGGTCAGCGGCCAGTTCGGCCACAACCTGCGGCAGTTCTACGGCGGCCGCATCGCCGAGGTGCTCGGCCACCCGCGCTACCGCCTGCACATCGTCACCTCGCGCGGGCGCCACGTGCTCGCGCAGGAGGGCCGGCTGCGCACGCCGCTGGGCTACGCGGCGGCCTTCGCCGCCAACGCGGTGAGCCGCAAGGCGCTGGGGCACTGGCTGGAGCGCGTGGTCTTCTCGTCGGCCGACGCGGGGGCGATGGCGCCGCTGCCGTTCGACCCGCGCGACTTCCGCACCCGCCAGGTCGCGCTCACCGCCGAGAACTTCATGCCGGCGCTGCAGGCCAGCTGCTCGATCCCGTTCGTGCTGCGCGCGGTGCACCAGATTCCCGGTGCGCCCGCCGGCGCCTACTGGGACGGCGGCATCACCGACTACCACCTGCACCTGCGCTACCGCACGCCCGACGCCTCGCCCATCGTGCTCTACCCGCATTTCCAGCGCGCGGTGGTGCCCGGCTGGCTCGACAAGGCCTGGAAGCGGCGGCATGTCTCCAGCGCCGCGCTCGACCGCATGCTCGTGATCGCGCCCGACCCCGGGTGGGTGCACACGCTGCCCGGCGGCAAGCTGCCCGACCGCACCGACTTCACCCGCCACGGCCAGAACCTCGCGGCCCGCATGAAGGTCTGGAACGGCGCCACCGCCGCCGCCACCGAGCTCGCCGATGAGTTTGCGGCCTGGCTGGCGCGGCCCGACCTGTCGCGGGTCGAAGCGCTCTGAACCGTCCCGCCCAAGGAAAAGAACCATGACCATCGAACTGTCCAAAGAACTGCGCGCCCAGGCCGTCGCGTCCATCGAACGCTATTTCCGCGAACACATGGACGAGAAGATCGGCAACATCGCCGCGGGCGGCCTGCTGGGTTTTTTCCTCGAAGAGATCGGCCCGGTGGTCTACAACAAGGCGGTGGCGGATGTGCAGGAGCGGCTGCAGACGCGCGTCTCGGAGATCGATCTGGAAGTCCACGAAGACGAGTTCCAGTACTGGCGCAAACACGAGCGCCAGGCCCGGGCGCCCAAACGCTAGCGCGCCGCCTAGCCCGCGGGCTGCAGGCGCAGGTAGCGGCCGTACTTGTCGGCCAGATAGCCCTCGGCGTGTTCGAGCATGAAGTAGCGGAAGGCTTCGGCCGAGGGTGAGAGCAGCTTGGAGAGCGTGTGCACCACGTTCCAGGCGCGCACGATGGGCGTGCCTTCGACGTCGAGGATGGCGATCAGGCCGTGTTCGAGTTCGAGGCCGATGGTGTGCAGCGAGAGGAAGCTGATGCCCATGCCGGCCATCACCGCCTGCTTGATGGTCTCGTTGCTGCCCATCTCCATCACCACGCGCGGCTCCATGCGCGATTTCTCCAGGAAGTTCTCCATCGCCGCGCGCGTGCCGGAGCCGCGTTCGCGCAGGATGAACCCGTAGGGGCGCAGGCTCTCGACGGTCGGGTGGCCGATCTTGAGCAGCGGGTGGTCGACCGGCGCGACGAACACGTGCGGGTGCGCCGCGAAGGGCTCGGTGCGGGTGGCCAGCTCCTTGGGCGGCCGGCCCATGACGGCGATGTCCACCTCGTTGCCGTGCAACATCTTCACCAGCTGCTCGCGGTTGCCCACCGCCAGCCGGATTTCCACGCCCTCGTGCTCGCGCTGGAACTGCGCCAGCAGCGGCGGCAGGAAGTACTTGGCGGTGCTGACCATGCCGATGGTCAGCTGCCCGACCTCCACCTGCTTGAGGCGCGCGGCCGCGTCCTCGGCGTCCTTGAGCGTGGCGAGCACCTTGCGCGCGTAGACCAGCATGTATTCGCCCGCGGTCGTGAGCGCGACCTGGCGCCCGTTGCGCTCGAACAGCGGCATCCCGACATGGCCTTCCAGTTCCTTGACCTGCATGGTCACGGCCGGCGGTGTCAGGTGCAGGGCCTCGGCCGCGCGCGCGAAGCTGAGGTGGCGGGCGACCTCGTTGAACACCCGGAGCTGGCGGAAGGTGGCGTTCTTCATTCAGTGATTGCTTAAGTGAAAGTCAATTACTTGTGAATTTACCTTATTTCAACGGCGCCATACAGTCCGCCTCACCCCTGAAATTCCATTGTGTGAAAAAAGGTGAACGGACATGCTCAAGGCCCTGATCTTCGATGTGGACGGCACGCTCGCCGATACCGAAGGCCTGCACCTGGAGGCTTTCAACCACGCTTTCCGTGAGGAAGGGCTGGACTGGCGCTGGGGCGTGGACGAGTACATCCGCCTGCTGGAGATCTCCGGCGGCCGCGAGCGCCTGATGCACCATTGGCGCAGTGTGAACGCCGGTCTCAAGGAGGTCGACAACGGCGCCGTGCAGGACCTGGTCGCTCGGCTGCACGAACTCAAGACCGCCTATTACGAAAGCGCCGTGCTGCAGGGCGCGGTCAGCCTGCGGCCCGGCGTGCTGGCGCTGATGAGCGAAGCGCGTGCCCAGGGCCTGCAACTGGCGATCGCCACCACCACCTCGCCGGTCAACATCGCCGCCCTGCTGCGCACCGCCATCGGCCCCGACTGGCGCGAGCACTTCCTCTCGGTCGGCGACGCCAGCAACGCGCCGATCAAGAAGCCCAACCCGCAGGTCTACATGAAGGTGCTGGCCGAGCTGGGCCTGCGGGCCGCCGACTGCGTGGCCTTCGAAGACTCGGCCAACGGCCTGAAGGCGGCGCTGGCCGCCGGCCTGGACACCGTGATCACCCCCAACCGCTTCACCGCCCACCACGACTTCAAGGGCGCGTTGCGCACCGTCGCCGACCTGACCCAGGTCAGCGTGCCGCGGCTGCGCGAGTGGCACGCCCGCTGAAGACGCCCGCCGAGACCCCCGTTTCCCTCCACCACCGACCACCATGTCCGCCATCCGCATCGCCCCGTCCATCCTCTCCGCCGACTTCGCCCGCCTGGGCGAGGAAGTGCGCGCCATCGAAGCCGCCGGCGCCGACCTGGTGCATTTCGACGTGATGGACAACCATTACGTGCCCAACCTGACCATCGGCCCGCTGGTCTGCGAGGCGATCCGTCCGCACGTGAAGATCGGCATCGACGTGCACCTGATGGTCGAGCCGGTGGACGCGCTGATCCCGCTGTTCGCCAAGGCCGGCGCCAACCTCATCAGCTTCCACCCCGAGGCCAGCCGCCACGTCGACCGCACGCTGCAGCTGATCCGCGACCACGGCTGCAAGGCCGGCCTCGCGTTCAACCCGGCCACGCCGCTCGAATGGATGGACCACGTCATGGACAAGCTGGACCTGGTCCTGCTCATGAGCGTGAACCCCGGCTTCGGCGGCCAGCAGTTCATCCCGTCCACGCTGTCCAAGCTGCGCGCCGCGCGCCAGCGCATCGACGCCTTCGCCGCCGACACCGGCCGCGACATCTGGCTCGAGGTCGACGGCGGCGTCAAGGTCGACAACATCGCGCAGATCGTGGCCGCCGGGGCCGACACCCTGGTCGCCGGCAGCGCCGTGTTCGGCGCGCCCGACAACGACGGCGGCTACCGCAACGTCATGAACACCTTGCGCAGCAACGCTGCCAAAGCCTCCCATTCCTGAAACCCCCGAAAGCTCCCCATGACCACGCGCCGCCGCTTCACGCTCACGCAATACCTGATCGAACAACGCCGCCGCTTTCCCGGTGCCAGCGGCGATTTCAATGCCCTGCTGCTCGACGTGGCGCTGGCCTGCAAGGCCATCGCGCGCTCGGTCGCCTTCGGTGAACTCGGCGGCGTGCTGGGCAATCCGGCGGCCGATGTGGCGACGGCCGTCAACGTGCAGGGCGAGGAACAGAAGCGCCTGGACGTGATCAGCAACGCCTACTTCACCGAGATGACGGAGTGGGGCGGCCACCTCGCGGGCATGGCGTCCGAGGAGATGGACCACCCGTACCAGATTCCCGAGACGCAGCAGCGCGGCAAGTACCTGCTGGTGTTTGATCCGCTCGACGGCTCCTCGAACATCGACGTCAACGTGACCGTGGGCTCTATCTTCTCCATCCTGCGCGCGCCGCAGGACGCGATCGACTCCGGCCGCGACGTGGTCGAGGCCGACTTCCTGCAGCCCGGCACCCAGCAGCTCGCCGCCGGCTACGCGCTCTACGGCCCGACCACCATGCTGGTGCTGACGGTGGGCAACGGCGTGGCCGGGTTCACGCTGGACCCGAACCTGGGCCAGTTCATGCTGACCCACCCGAACCTGCAGATTCCGGAAGACACGCACGAGTTCGCGATCAATGCGTCCAACAGCCGCTTCTGGGAAGCGCCGGTGAAGCGCTATGTGGACGAGTGCCTGGCCGGCAAGACCGGCGCGCGCGGCAAGGACTTCAACATGCGCTGGATCGCTTCGATGGTCGCCGAGGCGCACCGCATCCTGATGCGCGGCGGCATCTTCATGTACCCCAAGGACACCAAGGACCCGAGCAAGCACGGTCGCCTGCGCCTGCTCTACGAAGCCAACCCGGTGGGCATGCTGATCGAACAGGCCGGCGGCCGCGCCAGCACCGGCCGCGAACCGGTGCTGGCCACCCAGCCCACCGCGCTGCACCAGCGCATCGGCCTGGTGTTCGGCAGCAAGAACGAGGTGGAGCGCATCGAGCGCTACCACCGCGAGCCCGCCGCCTACAAGGAAACCAATCCCCTGTTCGCCGAGCGCTCACTCTTTCGCGACTGAACGCGCACCGAATTTTTCATCTCCGGAGACAAAGCCATGTCAGAACGACACCCCATCATCGCCATCACTGGTTCATCGGGCGCCGGCACCTCGACGGTGACCCGCACCTTCCAGAACATCTTCCGCCGCGAAGAGCTCCAGGCCGCGGTCATCGAAGGCGACAGCTTCCACCGCTTCGACCGCAAGGCCATGAAGGCGCGCATGGCCGAAGAAGAGGCCAAGGGCAACCAGCACTTCAGCCATTTCGGGGCCGAGGGCAACCTGTTCGACGAGATCGAGGGCCTGTTCCGCCAGTACGCCACCGACGGCACCGGTCGTTGCCGCAAGTACCTGCACAACGCGGAAGAAGCCGCGCCCTACCAGCAGGAGGCGGGCACCTTCACGCCCTGGGAAGCCATTCCCGACGGCACCGACCTGCTGTTCTACGAAGGCCTGCACGGCGCGGTGAAGACCGACGCCGTGGACATCGCGCAGTACCCCGACCTGCTGATCGGCGTGGTGCCCTCGATCAACCTGGAGTGGACGCAGAAGCTGATCCGCGACAAGACCCAGCGCGGCTACAGCCAGGAGGCGGTGGTCGACACCATCCTGCGCCGCATGCCCGACTACGTGAACTACATCGTGCCGCAGTTCGGCCTGACGCACGTGAACTTCCAGCGCATCCCCGTGGTGGACACGAGCAACCCCTTCATCGCGCGCGACATTCCCAGCGCCGACGAGAGCATGGTGGTGATCCGCTTCGCCAAGCCCAAGGGCATCGACTTCCAGTACCTGCTCAACATGATCAACGGCTCCTGGATGAGCCGGGCCAACACCATCGTGGTGCCTGGCGGAAAGATGGAGATCGCGATGCAGCTGATCTTCACGCCGTTCATCTGGCGAATGATGGAACGGAAAAAGCGCGCCTTCGGCCACGCCTGATCGGAACCGGAGACAACCATGCAGAACCCTTCCCCTGAACTCGCCCGCTCGATGGCGAACGCCATCCGCATGCTCGCCGTCGACGCGGTCGAGAAAGCCAAGTCCGGCCACCCCGGCGCCCCCATGGGCATGGCCGACATCGCCGAGGTGCTCTGGAACCGGCACCTGCGGCACAACCCGGCCAACCCGCAATGGGCCGACCGCGACCGCTTCGTGCTCTCCAACGGCCACGGCTCGATGCTGATCTATGCCTTGCTGCACCTGACTGGCTACGACCTGCCGATGGAAGAGCTGAAGAACTTCCGCCAGCTGCACAGCAAGACCGCGGGCCACCCCGAGGTCGGCATCACGCCCGGCGTGGAAACCACCACCGGCCCGCTGGGCCAGGGCATCAGCAATGCCGTCGGCATGGCGCTGGCCGAGAAGCTGCTGGCGGCCGAATTCAACCGCGATGGTCACCGCGTCGTCGACCACTTCACCTACGCCTTCCTGGGCGACGGCTGCATGATGGAAGGCATCAGCCACGAGGCCTGCGCGCTCGCCGGCACGCTGCGCCTCTCGAAGCTGGTGGCGTTCTACGACGACAACGGCATCTCGATCGACGGCCATGTCGAGGGCTGGTTCACCGACGACACACCGAAGCGCTTCGAGGCCTACGGCTGGCACGTGATCCCCAAGGTCGACGGCCACGATCCGGTGGCCATCGAGGCCGCGCTGGCCGCGGCGAAGCAGCAGGGCGCCCGCGCCGACGGCAAGCCGACGCTGATCTGCTGCCAGACCGTGATCGGCATGGGCTCGCCCAACAAGGCCGGCACGCACGACGTGCACGGTGCCGCTCTCGGCGCGGCCGAGGTGCAGGCCACGCGCGACGCCCTGGGCTGGACGGCGGCGCCGTTCGAGATCCCGCTGGAGATTGCCACGGCCTGGAACGCCCTGGAACGCGGCGCGCAGGCCGAGCGCGAATGGCGCCAGCGCTTCGAGGCCTACCGCACCGCGTTTCCCGCCGAGGCGGCCGAGTTCGAACGCCGCATGGCCGGTGATCTGCTGCCCGCGTTCGCCGAACAGCTGCCGTCGTTGCTCGCCGCCATCGCCGCGAAGCCGGACGCCGTGGCCACCCGCAAGGCGAGCCAGAACGCGCTGGACGTGCTGGCGCCGCTGGTGCCCGAGTTCTTCGGCGGCAGCGCCGACCTCACGGGCTCGAACCTGACCAACTTCAAGGGTTGTGTCAAAGCGGGCAGGGACACCTGGGGCAACCACCTGAGCTACGGCGTGCGCGAGTTCGGCATGGCCGCGCTCATGAACGGCATGGCGCTGCACGGCGGCTTCATCCCCTACGGCGGCACCTTCCTGACCTTCAGCGACTACAGCCGCAACGCCATCCGCATGGCTGCGCTGATGAAGCAGCGCGTGATCCATGTGTTCACGCACGACAGCATCGGCCTGGGCGAAGACGGCCCGACCCACCAGAGCGTGGAGCACGTGCCCAGCCTGCGCATCATCCCGGGCCTGGACGTCTGGCGACCGGCCGACGGACTGGAGACGGCGGTGGCCTGGGCGCACGCGATCGAACGCCGCGACGGCCCGAGTGCGCTGTGCCTCTCGCGCCAGAACCTGCCGCGCGTGGCGACCATCGAACAGACCGCCGCGATCCGCCAGGGTGGCTATGTGCTCAGCGACATGGAGGAACCGCAGGCGGTGATCGTCGCCACCGGCTCCGAGGTCGAGATCGCGCTGGCGGCCCAGGCCGCGCTCGCCCTCGACGGTGTGCGCACCCGCGTGGTGTCGATGCCGTGCTCCAACCTGTTCGACCGCCAGGGCGCGGCCTACCAGGACCGCGTGCTGCCGCTGGCCCTGCCCACCGTGGCGGTGGAGGCTGCGCACCCGGACTTCTGGCGCAAGTATGTGGGCCGCACCGGCGCGGTGATCGGCATCGCCAGCTTCGGCGAATCGGCCCCGGCCAAGGACCTCTACGCGCACTTTGGCATCACGGCCGCGGCGGTGGTGGCGGCGGTGAAAGGGCGGCTTTCGTGAGCGCGTATCCCTTTGACCTGATCCTGTTCGACCTCGACGGCACGCTGGTCGAGACCGCGCCGGAGATTGCCGATGCGGTCAACGACACGCTCACCGCACTCGGACACCCCGCGGTCTCGCAGCAGGAGGTGGACGACTGGATCGGCCACGGCACGCGCGAGCTGCTGATCCAGGCGCTGGCCAGGGTGCTGGACACCCCGGCAGAAACCGTGCGCAGCGCGGAGGCCTTTCCGCGGATCGAAGCCGAGTTCGCGCGCCACTACCAGGCGCGCTGCGGCACCCGCAGCCGGCTCTACCCACACGTGCTGGAGAGCCTGCAGGCCCTGCGCGCCGCGGGGGTGTCGCTGGTGCTGATGACCAACAAGGAAGGGCGCTACACGCAGACGGTGCTGGACGTGCACGGCCTGTCGCCGCTGTTCGACCGGGTCATCAGCGGCGACACGCTGCCGGTGAAGAAGCCCGACCCGGCCGGCGTGCACGACTGCCTGGAGATGTTCGACGTGCTGCAGGCGCGCGCGCTGTTCGTGGGCGACTCCAGCATCGACGTGGCCACCGCGCGCAACGCGGGCATCAGCGTCTGGGCGCTGCCCTATGGCTACAACATGGGCGAACCCATCGAGGCCTGTGCGCCCGACCGGGTGATCCCCGATCTTTCGGCGTTGACCACCCTGCCGGCCCTGCGCGCCAGCGCCGCGCCGGTCTGAACGCCTTTTCTTTTTCCATTTCATTTCGGAGACATCGGACATGGCTATCAAAGTCGGTATCAATGGTTTTGGCCGCATCGGCCGCAACGTGCTGCGCAGCGCGATCCAGAACTTCCCGGACATCGAGATCGTTGCCATCAACGACCTGCTCGAACCCGACTACCTGGCCTACATGCTGCAGTACGACAGCGTGCACGGCCGCTTCAAGGGCACCGTTTCGGTCGAAGGCAACACCCTGGTCGTCAACGGCAAGAAGATCCGCCTGACCGCCGAGAAGGACCCGACGGCCCTGAAGTGGAACGAAGTCGGCGCCGACATCGTGATCGAATCCACCGGCATCTTCCTGGACAAGGCCGGCGGCGAGAAGCACCTGGCCGCGGGCGCCAAGAAGGTGATCTTCTCTGCCCCGTCCAAGGACGACACCCCGATGTTCGTCTTCGGCGTCAACGACAAGACCTACGCCGGCCAGTCCATCATCTCCAACGCCTCCTGCACCACCAACTGCCTGGCCCCCGTGGCCAAGGTGCTGCACGACAAGTGGGGCATCAAGCGCGGCCTGATGACCACCGTGCACGCGGCGACCGCCACGCAGAAGACCGTGGACGGCCCGTCCAACAAGGACTGGCGCGGCGGCCGCGGCATCCTGGAAAACATCATCCCGTCCTCCACCGGTGCCGCCAAGGCCGTGGGCGTGGTGATCCCCGAGCTGAACAAGAAGCTGACCGGCATGAGCTTCCGCGTGCCGACCTCCGACGTGTCGGTGGTCGACCTGACCGTCGAGCTCAACAGCGAAGCCACCTACGAAGAGATCAAGGCCGAGATGAAGGCGCAGAGCCAGGGCGCCTTGAAGGGCGTGCTGGGCTACACGGAAGACAAGGTGGTGGCCACCGACTTCCGCGGCGAGACCTGCACCTCGGTGTTCGACGCCGACGCCGGCATCGCGCTGGACAAGACCTTCGTGAAGGTCGTGAGCTGGTACGACAACGAGTGGGGCTACTCCAACAAGTGCCTGGAGATGGCACGGGTCGTGGCGCGCGGCTGAGGGGAGGGCAGCATGAACTTCCTCCGATTCAGCGAGGTCTGCGCCAGTGGTTTTGCGCGCGGCAAGCGGGTGTTCATCCGCGCGGATCTCAATGTGCCCCTGAACGACAGCGGCGAGATCACCGAAGACACGCGCGTCCGCGCCTCGATCCCGGCGATCCGCATGGCGCTGGACGCCGGTGCGGCGGTGATGGTCACGTCCCACCTGGGCCGACCGACCGAAGGTGTGTTCCGGCCCGAAGACTCGCTCTCGCCGGTGGCACGGCGGCTGTCCGAGTTGCTGGGTCTCGAGGTGCGTCTGGTGCCGGACTGGGTCGACGGCGGCTTCGCGGTCGGCCCGGGCGAGGTGGTGCTGCTGGAGAACTGCCGCCTGAACGTGGGCGAGAAGAAGAACAAGCCCGAGCTGGCCGCCAAGCTGGGCCAGCTGTGCGACATCTTCGTGCACGACGCTTTCGGCACCGCGCACCGCGCCGAAGGCACGACCTACGGCATCGCCGGGACCGCGCCGATCGCCTGCGCCGGGCCGCTGCTGGCGGCCGAGATGGACGCGATTTCGCGCGCCCTGGCCAATCCCCGCCGACCCCTGGTGGCCATCGTCGCCGGCTCCAAGGTCTCGACCAAGTTGAGCATCCTGCAGAGCCTGGCGAAGAACGTGGACGGCCTGATCGTCGGCGGCGGCATCGCCAACACCTTCATGCTGGCCGCCGGTCTGAAGATCGGCAAGAGCCTGGCCGAACCCGACCTGCTGGGCGAGGCCACGGCGGTGATCGCGGCCATGAAGGCGCGCGGCGCCGAGGTGCCGATCCCCGAAGACGTGGTCTGCGCCAAGAGCTTCAGCGCCGACGCCGCCGCGACGGTGAAGGCCGCGACCGAGGTGGACGACGACGACCTGATCCTGGACATCGGCCCGAAGACGGCGGCCAGGCTGGCCGCGCAGCTCAAGGGCGCCGGCACGATCGTCTGGAACGGCCCGGTGGGCGTGTTCGAGTTCGCGGCCTTCGAGGGCGGCACCAGGGCCATTGCCAAGGCGATTGCCGAGAGCAGCGCCTTTTCCATCGCCGGCGGTGGCGACACGCTCGCCGCCATCGCCAAGTACGGCATCGAGAAGGACGTGGGCTACATCTCGACCGGCGGTGGTGCCTTCCTCGAAGTGCTCGAAGGCCGGACGCTGCCGGCGTTCGAGATCCTCGCGCGCCGTGCCGCACCCTGATTTTTTCAATCCAACGGAGACACTTTCATGGCCCTGATTTCCCTTCGGCAACTGCTCGACCACGCGGCAGAACACAGCTACGGCCTGCCGGCCTTCAACGTCAACAACATGGAGCAGGTGCAGGCCATCATGCAGGCCGCCGCGGCCGTGGACAGCCCGGTCATCCTGCAGGGGTCGGCGGGTGCCCGCTCCTACGCGGGCGAGCCCTTCCTGCGCCACCTGATCGCCGCCGCGATCGAGATGTACCCGCACATCCCCGTCTGCATGCACCAGGACCACGGCGCCACGCCCGCGATCTGCGGCCGCTCCATCCAGTCGGGCTTCAGCTCGGTGATGATGGACGGCAGCCTGCTGGCCGACGGAAAGACGCCGGCGAGCTACGAATACAACGTGGCCACGACGAAGCAGGTGGTGGACCTGGCCCACGCTTGCGGGGTCTCGGTCGAAGGTGAGCTCGGTTGCCTGGGTTCGCTGGAGACCGGCAAGGCCGGCGAAGAAGACGGCCACGGCGCCGAGGGCGTGCTGGACCACTCGGCCCTGCTGACCGATCCCGACGAGGCTGCGGACTTCGTGCGCCAGACCCAGGTGGACGCGCTGGCCATCGCCATCGGCACCAGCCACGGCGCCTACAAGTTCAGCAGCAAGCCCAGTGGCAAGGTGCTGCGCATCGACCGCGTGAAGGAGATCCACCAGCGCATCCCCAACGTGCACCTGGTGATGCACGGCTCGTCGAGCGTGCCGGAGGACTGGCTGGCCATCATCAACCAGCACGGCGGCGACATGGGGCAGACCTACGGCGTGCCGGTGGAAGAGATCGTCGAAGGCATCAGGAACGGCGTGCGCAAGGTCAACATCGACACCGACCTGCGCATGGCCAGCACCGGCGCGATCCGCAAGCACCTGGCCGAAGACCGCAAGAACTTCGACCCGCGCAAGTTCTACAAGGAGGCCACCAAGGCGATGCAGGCGATCTGCGCCGCGCGCTACGAAGCCTTCGGCTCGGCAGGCATGGCCAGCAAGATCACCCAGGTGCACAGCCTGGAGACGATGCAGAAGCGCTACGACAAGGGCGAGCTGGCGGCCCGGGTGGCCTGAGCCGCGATCCGCGGGACCAGCCGCGCCCGGGACACGGGGCCGGGCGGCGGCTGCGTTAGATTGCGGTGATGAACCGTCCCCTGCACGCCGATCCCTCCGTCATCGATTCGCGCCAGGCCGCCTGGCGGCTGCTGGTGGCGCTGGGTCTGGTGGTGCTGGGCAACAGCAGCATGTACGTGGTGTCGGTGGTGCTGCCCACGGTGCAGCGCGAGTTCGGTATCGACCGCGCCAGCGCCTCGTTGCCCTACACCTTCATGATGGTCTGCCTGGGCATCGGCGGCATCTGGACCGGCCGCATGGCCGACCGGCACGGCCTGATGAAGGTGCTCTGGGTCGGCGCGCTGGCGGTGGCGGGCGGTTTCCTCTGGGCCGCGCAGTCCGGCAGCATCTGGACCTTCGGCCTCGCGCACGGACTGCTCGGTCTGCTCGGTGGCGCCGCGACCTTCGCGCCGCTGCTGGCCGACACCTCGTTGTGGTGGAACCGGCGGCGCGGCATCGCGGTGGCGATCTGCGCCAGCGGCAACTACATCGCCGGCGCGCTCTGGCCGCCGCTGGTGCAGCACGGCATCGAGACCATCGGCTGGCGCCCCACTTACACGATCATGGGCGTGGTCTGCGGCCTGGGCATGCTGGCGCTGTCGGGCCTCATGCGCCAGCGACCGCCGCAGGCCGCGCCGGTGCCGGTGGATGCGGCCGCTGCCGCGCCGGCCGCAGACCGCAGCCGCCCCTTCGGCCTCCGGCCTTCGCAGGCCCAGTGGTTGCTGTGCGTGGCCGGGGTGGGCTGCTGTGTCGCCATGTCGATGCCCCAGGTGCACATCGTGGCCTATTGCACCGACCTGGGTTATGGCGCGGCGCGCGGTGCCGAGATGCTGTCGCTGATGCTGGCCAGCGGCATCGTCAGCCGGCTGGTGTCGGGCGTCGTCTGCGACCGCATCGGTGGCATCCGCACCCTGCTGCTGGGCTCGGTGCTGCAGGGCGTGGCGCTGCTGCTGTTCCTGCCGTTCGATGGCATGGTGCCGCTGTATGTGGTCTCGGCCCTGTTCGGCCTGTTCCAGGGCGGCATCGTGCCGTCCTACGCCATCATCGTCCGCGAGCACTTCGCGCTGCAGGAAGTGGGCGCCCGGGTCGGCGCGGTGATCATGGCCACGCTGCTCGGCATGGCGCTGGGCGGCTGGCTCTCGGGCTGGATCTTCGACCAGACCGGCAGTTACGACGCCGCCTTCATCAACGGCATTGCCTGGAACCTGCTCAACCTGGCGATCACCGGCTGGCTGTACCGGCGCCTGAGATCAGGCTCCCGCTAGCCACCCGCGGCGGTCCACCGGCGCGCGCGGGGCGGCTGCGTCATGCCAGCGTGTCGGCCCAGATGTTGCGCGCCCAGGCGTGCGCGTACTGGGCTTCGGCCTCGCTGGCGGCGCTGGAGAGGCCACCCGCGCCGGGCACGGTGAGCATGGTCTTCTTCTCGGCGTCGTAGCGGTGCACGCTGCTCACGTGCATGGCGGCCGTGGCGGTCACGAAGCTGTAGCAGGTGTTGGCGTAGAGCGGCTGCGGTGGCGGCGCCTGTCCCTGCAGCAGCGCGACCACGGCCGCGGCGCAGGTCTTGCCGTGCTGGTTGGCCATGTGGCCCGACTTGGGCATGGCCGGTGCGATCTGGATCGCGTCGCCGAGCACGTGGATGTGTTTCGCAGCCTTCGACTCGAAGCTGAGGAAGTCGACCTCGCACCAGCGGCCGTTGGCGGTCGCCAGGCCGCTGCGCACCGCGATGTCGCCGGCCCGCATCTCGGGCAGCACATTGGCGACCGCGGCCCTGACGTCGTCCTGCAGATCGAACTTCAGCGTCAGGGTGGCCGCGTCGACGTCGGCGAGCCGGTGCTTGGGCCGGTATTCGATCAGGCCCGGGTAGTGTTCCGACCAGGCCTGGAGGAACAGGGCCTTCTTCGACACGATGTCGTCGTTGGCGTCGAACACGATGACCTTGCTGCGCGGCTTGGCCTGCTTGAAGTAGCTGGCCACCATGCAGGCGCGTTCGTAGGGGCCGGGCGGGCAGCGGTAGGGCGCGGGGGGAATGGTGAGCGCGTAGACGCCGCCGTCGGGCATGGCTTCGAGCTGGCGCCGCAGCGCCACGGTCTGCGGGCCGGCCTTCCAGGCGTGCAGCACCTTTTCGCGGGCGCCCTCGGCCGACAGGCCGGGCAGCGCGTCCCAGAGGAAGTCGATGCCGGGCGAGAGGATCAGCCGGTCGTAGGGCAGCTCGGCGCCGCCGGCCAGACGGACACGGCGCCGGTCGGTGTCGATCGCGCTCACGCGATCGCGCACGATCCGCACGCCGTGGTGCCGCGCCAGCGCGTCGTACGACAGGGTGATGTCGGCCAGGGCCCTGCTGCCCTGGAGCACGAGGTTGGAGACCGGACAGGAGACAAAGGCCGCCGCGGGTTCGACCAGCGTGACCTCGATGCCGTGGTCGGAGAACAGCCGCAGGTACTTGGCCGCGGTGGCGCCACCAAAGCCGCCACCGACCACCACCACCCGGGGCGGTTGCCCGCCGACCGCGGCGCAACCCGCGAGGCTGGCCGCGCCGGCGACCCTCGCGAGCACCGAACCGGCGCCCAGGCCCTGGACCAGCCGGCGGCGTTGCATGACGGGATGGTTCATTTCGTCTGCCCCGCGAAGTAGGTGGCGATGTCGCGCAGCTGTTCGTCGGTGTAGCCCCTGGACAGCTGGTGCATCAGGGTGGCGCTCTGGCGGCCGTTCTTGAAGTCCAGCAGCTTGTGCAGCAGTTCGTCGCGGTCGCGCCCGGCCAGCGCGGGCATGCCGTCGAGCGCGCGGCCGTCGGTGCCGTGGCAGGTGGCGCAGGCCGCGGCCCAGACGCGCACCTGGGCGACCTCGGCGGTCGCCGTGGCGGCCGTGGCCGCGAGCAGGGTGGCCAGACTCCACCGCAGGACTGGTTTCAAGAGCGTCTCCTTCGCTGCGGCGCCGCGTGGCGCCCGGGGGTGATCAGCATAAACTCCCGACCAGATCATCCCCGGAGTCACCGTGTCGCCCGATCGCCGCCAGGCCCTGAAGACCACCAGCAGCGTGCTGGCCATGCTGGCCACGCACGGCGTCGTGGGCTGGCCGCAGGCGCTTGCGGCCGACGCCCGCGCCGGTTTTGCCGCCGACACGCTGGACGGCGCCCTGGCCGCGCTGGGCAGCCGGCCCGCGACCAGCGGCCAGGTGCAGCTCACCGCACTGGACATCGTCGAGGACGGCAGCGTCGCGCCGGTGCGGGTGGTCAGCCTGCTGCCGGGCACGACCGAGATCCACCTGCTGGTCGAGAAGAACCCGGTGCCGCTGTCGGCCAGCTTCCGTTTTCCGGCGGGCACGCTGCCCGACATCCAGCTGCGGGTGAAGATGGCCGAGAGCAGCCGCGTGGTGGCGGTGGTGCGCGCCGACGGCAAGCTCTACATGGCCAGCAAGCAGACGGCGGTCACCGTCGGCAGCTGCGGAGGATGAGCCGGCCATGAACGAACCGATCAAGATCCGCGCCACGCTGGCCGCCGGTGAGACCACGGTCCGCGTGCTGGTGCCGCACGTGATGGAGTCCGGCAACCGCAAGGACCCGGCCGGCCAGCTCATCCCGGCCCACCACATCACCGACCTGCTGGTCACCCACAACGGCCGCACCGTGCTGCAGGCCGACGTGGGCCCTTCGGTGTCGCGCGATCCGCTGCTGGCCTTCCGCTTCAAAGGCGGCCAGGCGGGCGATCGCATCCGCGTGGAATGGCGCGACAACCGCGGCGGCAGCGGAGCGGGCGAGGCGGCGATCCTGGGCTGAAACCGCCCGTTCCGGCGCTCAGCGTTTGGCGGCCTGCGCCGCGGCGGCATCGGCCGCCATTTTGCGAATCTGCGCCGGGGTGCCGTCCCACATCTCGAAGAAGCCCTCGCTCTGCCTGACCTGTATCCAGGTCGACCAGCGCGTGTGGTCCAGCGCCGGGTCGGTCATGGCGAGGTCCTTCTGTTCGATGCCGATGCTCAGCGAGCCACCTCGCTGGTAGCCCGGCTGGGCCTGCGCCTGCTTCACCGTGGCCTGCACGCGCTGCAGTTCGGCCTGGGTGGCGGGCGGCAGGCTGTAGACCAGCCAGCGGCGGCCCGGGCCGGGCGCGTCCAGACCCAGCGTCGCGACCGAGGAGGTGGTCAGTGTCAGCGGCAGTTTCCGGTCGACCGGCTCGAAGGCACCCGCCACCTTGGGCTTGAGCTGGATCAGCAACTGGGGCGCTGCGCCGGGCGGCGGTGCGATGCGCACGTCGGCCTGGACCGCGACCATGAAATGCGCCGGATTGGCCTCCAGCAACTGGCCGGAGAGCTGGGTCAGTCGCGGGATCGCGCTCAGCGGGATGCCGCCGCAGGCGGTCAGCAGGGCGGCGGCGGACAGCAGCAGGCTGCGGCGGGTCCAGGCCAGGGCGGTGCGGTGTGACATGGTCTTAAAATGATCGTTATCAGATAAAAAATTATTGTAAAACAATAAAAATAGATTCGTCCACCCACCACCGACCGGATCTCCGATGAACGCTTTTCCTTCCGACCGCAAGGCCTTGTCGCTGCAGCGCGTGCGCCGCATCAGCCGCTGGATGGTGGCCGCCTGCTGGGCGCTGCTGGTGGGGCTGCCGCTGGCCCTGGTGTTCTACTGGGCCACGGCCAGCGACGCCATGCTCGCCAGCCATGCCAATCTGCCGCCACCGCTGATCCAGGGGCCGCTGGCGCCCTGGCAGCGGGTGGCCGCGGGCGCGGTGATGGGCGTGCCGCTGGCGCTGCTGCTGGCGGGCGTGTGGCAGGCGCGGCGCTGTTTCGCCATGTTTGCCCAGGGGCAGGTGTTCACGCTGCAGGCGACGGTGCTGCTGCGGCGCTTTGCCGGCTGGGTCGCCTGGGCCGCGCTGGCGGCCCTGCTCTCGGGCGCCGTCACCTCGGTGCTGCTGACGCTGCACAACCCGCCGGGCCAGCGGCAACTGGCCATCGGCATCGGCTCCGACCATGTGTTCACGCTGTTCTTCGCCGGCCTGGTCTGGCTGATGGCGGCGGTGATCGGCGAAGGTCAGACGCTGGCCGAAGAGAACGAGGGCTTTGTCTGATGTCCATCGTTGTGCAACTGGACGTGATGATGGCGCGGCGCAAGGTCCGGTCGCGCGACCTGGCCGAACACATCGGCATCACCGAGGCCAACATGTCCCTGCTCAAGCAGGGCAAGGTCAAGGGCGTGCGCTTCGAGACACTGGAAAAAATCTGCGAATACCTGCAGTGCCAGCCGGGCGACCTGCTGGCCTATGTTCCGGAACACTTGCCGGATGTCGCGCCGGACCCAGGTCCGGCGGTCCCCTGAGCGCGGACAGGGTCAGAAGCGCAGGCCGAGGTTGAGCGAGTAGCCGTTGACGCTGGCGCCGCCGCTGTCGAGGTAGTTCATGTAGTCGACGCTCAGCGAGAGCTTGCTGGTCGGCATCAGCCTAAGACCGCCGCCGTAAGAAAGCTTCTTGTCGGAGCCCGAACCCAGGCCCTGGAAGCTGATCTTGCTGCTGGCCATGCCGACGCGGCCGAACACTTCGACCGGGCCGAGGCCGAATTTCGGCGTGACATACAGCCCGTAGAGCTGATCGACCTTGCCGCTGTACTGGGTGCCGGTGTTGCTGGCGGTGTAGGTGCCCTTGCCGGAATTGAGGCCGCCGATGGCTTCGAGCGCGAATCCGTCGGTGAGCTGCAGCCCGACCAGGCCGCGCACCATGTTCGGGCTGGCGCTGGCGCGCAGGCCGATGACGGGCACCGACAGCTTGAGCGAGAGGTTGGAATAGCCCAGTTCCCCGTACACGCTCTGGGCCTGGGCGGCCGGGCTGCCGAGGGCCGCGAGCAGTGCGGCCGCGGCCAGGAGTTGCTTCTTCATGGGCGCTCCTTGTGCGGGTTGGTCTGGATCGATTCTAGGAGCGCCGCGAGGTTCCCGGGGGCGGCTTTGCGGGGCTGTTCCTTTGTTGCCACACGGCCCGATCCGATAATCGCGACCGAATGCACACCCTTGAACAACTGCGCCATGGCGCCCTGGCCGGCGCCACCCGGCTAGACCTTTCCTGCGGCCTGACCGCGCTGCCCGACGAGGTGCTGGCGCTGGCCGACACGCTGGAGGTGCTCAACCTCAGCGGCAACCGCCTGACCGACCTGCCGGACTGGCTGCCACGGCTGCACCGCCTGAAGGTGGTGTTCGGCTCGGACAACCCCTTCACCACGCTGCCCGAAGTGCTGGGCGAATGCGCCTCGCTGGAAATGGTGGGCTTCAAGGCCTGCCAGATCCGGCAGGTGCCGGTCGCCGCGCTGCCGCCGCGGCTGCGCTGGCTGATCCTGACCGACAACGCGATCGAGACCCTGCCCGATGCCGTGGGCGAGCGCCCCCGCATGCAGAAGCTCATGCTGGCGGGCAACCGGCTGCGGGCGCTGCCCGAGGGGCTGGCGAACGCGCAGCGGCTGGAGTTGTTGCGCATCTCGGCCAACCGTTTCGAGCGGCTGCCGGCCTGGCTGACCGCGCTGCCACGCCTGAGCTGGCTGGCGCTGGCGGGCAACCCGCTGGGCTGGGCCGCGCCGGCGGGCCCCGGGCTGCCATCGATCAACTGGTCGGCGGTGCAGGTGGGCGATTTGCTGGGCGAGGGCGCATCGGGCCGCGCCGTGCGCGCGCGGGTCGCGGGCCATGCCGACGAACTGGCGCTCAAGCTGTTCCGCGGTGCGGTCACCAGCGACGGCCTGGCCGAACACGAAATGGCGGCCAGCGGCTTTGTCGGCGCGCACCCGACGCTGTGCACGCCGGTGGCGAAGCTGCAGGGGCACCCGGAAGGTGCGATGGGCATGTTCCTGCCGCTGATTCCGCCATCGCACACGTTGCTCGCCGGGCCGCCCAGCCTGGACAGCTGCACGCGCGACGTGTATCCCGCCGGCTGGCGCATCGCGGCCGGGCCGGCGCGGCGCCTGCTGCGCGACATGGCCGACGCGCTGGCCCACCTGCACCGCCAGGGCGCGACCCACGGCGACTTCTACGCCCACAACATCCTGTTCGACCCGGCCACCGGCGGGGCCCTGCTCAGCGACTTCGGCGCGGCGGCCCTGCTGCCGGCCGACCAGCCGGCGCTGGCGCGCGCGCTGCAGGCGCTGGAGGTGCGCTCGTTTGGCTGCCTGCTGGAGGAACTCGGGGAAAGACTCGATGTCACACACGGCGAACCGCTGCATGACATGATGGCCGCTCTGGCGCAGGCCTGCATGGCCACCGATCCCGGTGACCGGCCCACCATGGCCGAGGTCGCGCACGATTTGTCCAAGGAGATGGCATGAGTTGGCTGGTGCTGGGTTTGTTGCTGTTTCTGGGCGTGCATTCGGTTGCCATCGTCTCGCCCTCCGGGCGTGACCAACTGGTGGCGCGTCTGGGCGAAGGCCCCTGGAAAGGCCTGTATTCGCTGGTGTCGGCGGTCGGGCTGGGTCTGATCGTCTGGGGCTACGGTCTGGCGCGCGAGAACCCGGTGCTGCTCTACAGCCTGCCCGGTGGCTTCCGCCACCTCGCGGCCTTGCTGCTGTTGCCCGTGTTCGTGCTGCTGCTGGCGGCCTACCTGCCGGGTCGCATCCAGCGCGCGGCGAAGCACCCGATGCTGCTGGCGGTGAAGCTCTGGGCCTTCGCCCACCTGCTGGCGCAGTCCGCGACCGGCGGCAGCCTGGCCGATGTGCTGCTGTTTGGCGGCTTCCTGCTCTGGGCCGTGGCCGACCGCATCTCGCTCAAGCGCCGCGCGCAGGCCGGCGCGTTGCGCACGGTGCCGGCGCTGCCGGCGAGTGCGGCCAACGACGTGATCGCGGTGGTTGGCGGGCTGGCGCTGTATGGGCTCACGGTGATGTGGGCGCACGGGGCGCTGTTCGGGGTTCGACCGTTCGGGTGATTGAAATGACCCCCCTGCGCCGCTTCGCGTCTTCCCCCCTGTCCGGGGGGACGACACCTGTGGCCCGGCGAAGCCGGTTCCACGGTGCCTGCTGGTTGCTGTTGGCCTGTTCTGCAACCGCGTTCGCCGCGACGCCCAGGGTCGAGGTGGTGAGCACCGGGCTGCAGAACCCCTGGGGGCTGGCGTTCATCGACGGAGGCCGCATGCTGGTGACCGAGCGGCCGGGCCGCCTGCGGGTGGTGCAGCCCGACGGCCAGCTGGGCGCGCCGCTGGCGGGGCTGCCGAAGATCGAGGCGGGCGGGCAGGGTGGTCTGCTCGACGTGATCGCCGACAGCCGCTTCGAGCGCAACCGCACCATTTACTTCTGCTTCTCCGAACCCGGGCCGGGCGGCAACTCGACCGCACTGGCGGTGGCGCAGTTGTCGGACGACGCGACGCGGCTGGAGAACGTCAGGACCATCTTCAGCCAGAAGCCCAAGGTGGCCAGTTCGGCGCACTTCGGCTGCCGCATTGTCGAGGCCAGGGACCAGACCCTGTTCCTCACGCTGGGCGAGCGCTTCTCGCGCAAGGACGACGCGCAGAAGCTCGACAACCACCTGGGCAAGGTCGTGCGGCTGCGCAAGGACGGCAGCGCGCCGCCCGACAACCCGTTCGCCACCACGCCGGGCGCGCTGCCGGAAATCTGGAGCCTTGGCCACCGCAACCTGCAGGGCGCGGCCCTCGGCCCGGACGGTCGCCTGTGGACCATCGAACACGGCCCCCAGGGCGGCGACGAAGTCAATCGCCCGGAGGCCGGCAAGAACTACGGCTGGCCGGTCATCACCTACGGCGAGAACTACGGCGGTGGTGCCATCGGCGAGGGCATCACGGCCAAGGCCGGCATGGAGCAGCCGCTGCACTACTGGGTGCCCTCGATCGCCCCCTCGGGCATGGCCTGGGTCACCAGCGAACGCTACGGCAAGGCCTGGGTCGGCAGCATGCTGGTCGGCTCGCTCAAGTTCGGCCACCTGGCGCGGCTGAGCTTCCAGGGCACGAAGCTGGTGAAGGAAGAGAAGTTGCTGCCCAAGCTCGGTGAGCGGCTGCGCGATGTGCGCCAGGGGCCGGACGGCTTCATCTACCTGCTGACGGACGAGTCCGACGGGCGCCTGCTGCGGCTCGTGCCCTGACGCCGCTCTGGCGGCGCATGCATTAACCTCTCTGGGTTTTCCGGGCGCCGCGCCGGGTTCCGCCTTCGGGCCGGGACTTCGGCGCGATTTCACCTGCCGCTTGACCGCAGGCGCGCCCGGGCACGGTTCCCGCACACATTCCATCCACCCTTTCCCTGGATCTGCACCCATGACGAACATCGCCCCTGCCCAAGCCCTGCTGAACACCCTGGACGGTGTGGTGACCTCGGTCATCGACGCCGCCGCCATCGAGACCGACAAGCTGGGGCAGTTCCCCGCCAGCAGCCTGGCCGCGCTGCGCAGCGCCGGCCTGCTGGGCCTGATCAGCGACGCCAGCGTCGGTGGCGCCGGTGGTGACCTGGGCCACGCCAGCAAGGCCGTGCGCCGCATCGCGCAGTCCTGCCCCTCGACCGCCATGATCCTGGCGATGCACTTCAGCGCCGTGGCCGTGATCGAAAAGTTCGGCAACGAAGCCACGCGCAAGGCCGTCGCCGCCGGACAGCACCTGAGCACGCTGGCGTTCTCCGAAGCCGGTTCGCGCAGCCACTTCTGGGCCCCCACCAGCACCGCCCGTGCCGACGGCAGCGACGTGCTGCTCGACGCGGCCAAGAGCTGGGTCACCACCGCCGGCCACGCCGATTCCTACGTGTGGTCCAGCCAGCCGATGGCCGCCGCCGGCGCCAGCACGATCTGGCTGGTGCCGCGCACCAGCGCCGGCCTGACCACCGTGGCGCCGTTCGACGGCCTGGGCCTGCGCGGCAACGCGTCGTCGCCGGTGCGCGCCGAGGGCGTGCGCCTGCCGCAGTCCGCGATGCTGGGTGCCGACGGCACGGGCTTCGACGTGATGATGGGCGTGGTGCTGCCCTGGTTCTCGGTGCTCAACGCCTCGGGTTCGGTGGGCATGATGGAAGGCGCGATCACCCGCGCCGCCGCCCACGTCAACGCCACCCGCTTCGCCCACCTGGGCACCAGCATCGCCGACCTGCCGACCGCCCGCGCCTACATCGCCCGCGCCAAGATCCAGGCCGACAGCGCGGCCGTGTTGCTGGACGACACCGTGGCCGCCATCGCCGGTGGCCGTGCCGACGCGATGCTGCGCGTGCTGCAGGTCAAGGCCCACGCCGCCGAATCGGCCATGCAGGTCACCGACCTGGCGATGCGCGTCTGTGGTGGCGCCGCCTTCCGCAAGGAAGTCGGCATCGAGCGTCTGTTCCGCGACGCGCGCGCCGCGTCCGTCATGGCGCCGACGTCGGACGTGCTGTACGACTTCATCGGCAAGGCCACGCTGGGCATGGACCTGTTCTGAACCCGCCGCACCGACAAGGAAACGACATGTCTCAAACACTGATTCTCGGCGCCGTCGCCTACGCGCCCAAGGTCGTCACCATCTGGGAAGGCTTCAAGGAGTTCTTCGTCCGCCACGGCCTGCCCTTCGACTTCATCCTGTACTCCAACTACGAGCGCCAGGTCGAGGCGCAGTTCAGCGGTGAAGTGCATGTGGCCTGGAACTCGCCGCTGGCCTGGCTGCGCGCCGAGCGCATGGCCAGGGCGCGCGGCGTGTCTGACCAGGTGCGTGCCATCGCCATGCGCGACACCGACTGCGACCTGAGCTCGGTCATCGTGGTGCGTACCGGCGCCGGCATCAACACGCTGGCCGACCTGCGCGGCAAACGCATCGGCGTGGGCGCGATCGACTCGCCGCAGGCCACGCTGATCCCGCTGCAGTGGCTGCGCGAGCAGGGCATCGACCCCGACACGGCCATGACCGTGGTGCGCCACGACGTGCTCGGCGGCAAACACGGTGACCACGTGGGCGGCGAACGCGATGCGGCGCGCGCCCTGGTGGCGGGCGAGGTCGACGCGGCCGTGATGATCGACGGCAACCACCTGGCGTTCACGCAGGAGGGCACGCTGCCCGCCGGCCGCACCACGGTGCTGGCGCGCACGCCGGCGTTCGACCACTGCAACTTCACCACCAGCCCCGGCGCGCCAGCCGAGCTGATGGCGCGCTTCGAGCAACTGATCCGCGCCATGTCGTTCGACGACCCAGTCGTGCGCCCGCTGCTTGAGCTCGAAGGCCTGCGCGAATGGAAGGACGGCCGCACCAGCGGTTACGCCTGGCTGGACCGCGCGGTCGATGCCACCGGCTTCTACGACGCGCAAGGCAACATCACCGCCGATGGATACCACTACTGATCTGTCGACCGCTCCGGTGCTCGACCTGGGCGCGCTGGGCATGGACACCGGTGCCCATGTGCTGGTGGCCCACGCCCTGCGCCAGCGCGACCCGGCCCTGCCGCTGCGCGTGCGCGGCAGCCACCCCGAGTTGGGCGTGCACCTGTCCGGCTGGTGCCGCAAGCGCGGGCTGGCGGTGCAGAGCGTGGATGGCGAACACCGCATCGCGCCCGGCCCGGGCGAAGCCCAGCGCTGGCGTGGCGCGCAGCGGGCCGGCGCGTCCGACCCGGCCGCGGGCGGTGCGGTGGTGTCCCAGCCCAGCGCCCGCTGGGGCGTGGCTGCTCGCGGCGCGCTGGTGGAAGCGGGCGCGCCCGAGTTCCACTTCCCGCTGTCCGAGAAGGCCGCGCTCTGGGCCGACGACGCCGCGCGTCTCTACGCGACCGCCGTCGCCGCGCAATGGGACCCGAACGAGGCCATCGACTGGGCCGCGCCCTTCGAGCTGCCCACCGAGGTGGAAGACGCCGTGGTCCAGGTGATGACCTACCTGGTCGAGAACGAAAACGCCGCCCTGCTGGTGCCCGCGCGTTTTCTCGGTCAGATGCACCCGCACTTCCGCGAGGTGCTGCAGTGTCTGGCGATCACCATCGCCGACGAGGCGCGGCACGTCGAGGTGTTCACGCGCCGCATCGGCCTCAAGGGCCGCGGCCCGGCCCTGTCAACCGCCGGCGCGCAGGCCTCGCTCAAGACCCTGTTCGACGAGCCCGAGTTTTCGGTCGCGTCGTTCCTGCTGTCGGTGCTGGGCGAAGGCACGTTCGTCAACCTGCTGAACTTCCTCAACACCTACGCACCCGACCCGGTCACGCGCCAGATCTGCCGCCTGGCCAGCCGCGACGAAGCCCGCCACGTGGCCTTCGGCATGTCGCACCTGGCCTGGCAGATGGAACAGGACGCGGACCTGAAACACCGCCTGAACGCGGCGGTCGAGCGGCGCTACGACGAGCTGGCCAGCACCGATGGCCTGAACGAAGAAGTGTTCGACGCGCTGATCCTGCTGGCCGCCGGCGCCTTCACGCCCGAGGCCATTGCCGAAGGCTACGAGCGCGTGCAGCGCCTCAAGCAGGAGATGGCCGAAGGGCGGCGCGCGCGCCTGGTCAAACTCGGCTTTGCCACCGAGCAGGCGCAGGCCATGTCCGAACGTCACACCCGCAATTTCATGTGAGCCCCCGATGACCACAACGTCCACCACCCAACCCCGCCTCACCAGCCTCTCGCACGGTGGCGGCTGCGGCTGCAAGATCGCGCCCGGCGTGCTGTCCGACATCCTCAAGGGCACGGCGGCGATGCCGATTCCCAAGGAGCTGCTGGTCGGTATCGAGACCGCCGACGACGCGGCGGTCTACCAGCTCAACGACGAGCAGGCGCTGATCGCCACCACCGACTTCTTCATGCCCATCGTCGACGACCCGTTCGACTTCGGCCGCATCGCCGCCACCAACGCGATCAGCGACGTCTACGCCATGGGCGGCACGCCCATCATGGCGCTGGCCCTGGTCGGCATGCCGATCAGCGTGCTGTCGACGGAGACCATCGGCAAGATCCTCGAAGGCGGACAGAGCGTGTGCCGCGCCGCCGGCATCCCGATCGCTGGCGGCCACACCATCGATTCGGTCGAACCGATCTATGGGCTGGTGGCGCTCGGCCTGGTGCATCCAAAACGTGTCAAGCGAAACGCCGACGCGAAGGTCGGTGACCGCCTGATCCTGGGCAAGCCGCTGGGTGTGGGCGTGCTCTCGGCCGCGCTCAAGAAGGACAGGCTGGGCGCCGACGGCTATGCGCAGATGATCGCGAACACCACCCAGCTGAACACCCCCGGCCCCGACCTGGCGGCGCTGGACGGCGTGCATGCGCTCACCGATGTGACCGGCTTCGGTCTGGCCGGCCACGCGCTGGAGATGGCGCGCGGCTCGAACACCACCGTGCGGCTGGACATGGGCAAGGTGCCGCTGATCGGCGGCGTGCGCGAACTCGCGGCCCAGGGTCTTGTGACTGGCGCCAGCGGCCGCAACTGGGCGGCCTACGGCAACGAAGTCCGCCTGGCCGCATCGCTGCCGCCAGTGGATCAGGCACTCATCACCGACCCGCAGACCAGCGGCGGCCTGCTGGTGGCCTGCGCTCCTGACACCGTGGCGCAGGTGCTGGCGGTGTTCGAGAAACATGGTTTCGCCGCGGCGACCGAGGTCGGCGAGATCGTGGCGGCGCGCGACGACGGCGTGCGCCTGCAGGTAGACTGAATCTTCTGACCCTTCCAAGGAGGTGATCGTGAAACACTGGCTTCGCTCCAACCGCGGCTTCGTCCTCTTCCTGCTCTGCTTCGGCATCTTCCGCACCGCCATTGCCGACTGGAACCCGGTGCCCTCGGGCTCGATGCGGCCGACCATCCTGGAAGGCGACGTGGTCTTCGTCAACCGCATCGCCTACGACCTCAAGCTGCCGCTGACCGAGATCTCGCTGGCCCGGCTCGGCGAGCCGCAGCGCGGCGACATCATCACCTTCAGTTCACCCACCGACGGCACGCGCCTGATCAAGCGGGTGGTCGCGCTGCCGGGCGATGTGGTGGCGATGCAGAACGAGGTGCTGTCGGTCAACGGGCAGGTGGCGCGCTACGAGGGCCTGCAGCCGGCCGAGGAAGCGCTGGCGCCCGGTGTGGTGGTGCGTGCGATGCGCGCGACCGAGTCGGTGCACGGCACCGAGCACGCGGTGCAGTTCCTCGAAGGCGCCAACGGCCGCCACAGCTTCGAGGCGGTCACCGTGCCCGAGGGCCACTACTTTGTGCTCGGCGACAACCGCGACAACAGCGCCGATTCGCGCTACATCGGCTTCGTACCGCGCGAGAAGCTGATCGGCCGCGCGATGCGCGTGCTGGTCTCAGCCGACATCACCGACCGCTGGCAACCGCGCTTCTCGCGCTGGGTCTCGCCGCTGCTCTGACGCCATGGCCGGGGCCGCCGCTCCCGAGGGCTTTGCCGACCACGCGGCCTACATCGCCGCCGCGCCCGACGCTGTGCAGCCCCTGCTGCGCGAGATCCTGGCGCGGGTGCAGGCGCTGATCCCCGACGCCCGGCCCTGCATCAGCTACCAGATGCCCGCGTTCCGGGCCGGGGCTGCGAGCGGAAAGGCCAGGGGCAAGACGCAGGGCAAGGTCTTCTTCTACTGTGCCGCCTTCCAGCGCCACATCGGCGTCTACCCGCCGGTCACCGCCGACACCGCGCTGGTCGAGGAACTCGCGCCCTGGCGCAATGAGAAAGGCAACCTCGCCTTTGCGCTGAACGAGCCCATGCCGTTCGCGCTGATCGAGCGCGTGGCGCTCGCGCTCGCAGCCCAATACGCAGCACCCAGCTCCCGGAGTTCGACATGACCGTACCCCGCATCCTCGTCTTCGACATCTTCGGCACCGTGGTCGACTGGCACGGCTCCATCGTGCGCGAGCTGCGGCAGCGCTTCCCGCAGGTCGATGCCGATGCCTTCGCCATCGCCTGGCGCGCGGGCTACCAGCCGGCGATGGAGGCGGTGCGCTCCGGTGGCCGCGGCTTCGTCAAGCTCGACGTGCTGCACCGCGAAATCCTGGACGGCCTGCTGCCGCGTTTCGGTCTCGCGGCCCTGGACGACGCGCAGCGCGCCGAACTCAACGGCGTCTGGCACCGGCTCGATCCCTGGCCCGACAGCGTCGCCGGCCTCACGCGGCTCAAGGCGCGCTTCACCATCTGCTCGCTCTCCAACGGCAACATCGGCCTGCTCACCGACATGGCCAAGCGCGCGGGCCTGCCCTGGGACTGCGTGCTCAGCGGCGAGGTGTTCCAGGCCTACAAGCCCGACCCGCGCGTCTACCGTGGCGCGGCCGCCGTGTTCGACGCTGCGCCGGGCGAGGTGCTGATGGTCGCGGCGCACCAGGACGACCTCGCCGCCGCACGGGACAACGGACTGCAGACCGCCTACATCGAACGTCCGCTGGAGTTCGGCGTGGCGCACCCGAAAGACGTGTCGCCGGTCGCGGCCAATACCCTGCACGCGCGCGACCTGCTGCACCTGGCCGACCAGCTGGGCTGCTGATCGGCGCCGGACCCGGTCAGGACGTCGACAGCGACGCCTTGATCTGCCGGATGCTGGACACGTCGCCCAGGAACACCTGGATCACGTCCTTCTCCGCGGCGGTCAGGTCCTGGCTCTCCAGCAGCTTTGCTTTCTTCACGATCAGCTCCAGCGCTTCGGCCAGGTGGCCGATCTGCCGGCCGTAGCTGCCGACCCGCGCCAGTGCCCGCTGCTCGACGGCGGGGTTCGACGAGGTGCCGAGGTGGATGTTGAACAGGTGGAACTGCCAGTTGGGCAGGATGGGCTGGTTCAGGCTGGCTGGTGCCAGCTGCCAGGTGAGGGGAACGGTGACTGGCTGCTGCTGCGACATGGAGGACTCCCGTGGTGAGCCGCCGGACGGTGGCGCTCGAACCATACAAGAGCCGTGCCAGCGCGCGCGTGACGCACGCACTTGATGCGGGTCAAGACTTCACCCCGGCAGAGGCCTACAGTGAATTGGTCCCATCCACCCGGAGACACCATCATGGGCTTCCTGCACACCTCCCCCAAAGCCTTGCTCGCCCTGGGCCTGCTGGCCTGTGTCACGGTCGCCTCGGCCCAGCCCAAGGTCACCAACGGCATCCTCACCGACGAAAAAGGCATGAGCCTCTACGTGTGGGACAACGACCTGACCGTGCCGGGCAAGAGTCTGTGCACCGGGCCGTGCACCATCACGTGGCCACCGATGCTCGCGAAGGAGGGTGCCAAGGCCTTCGACGACCACACGCTGCTGGCGCGCGAGGACGGCGCGCTGCAATGGGCACACAAGGGCCGGCCGCTGTACCACTCGGCCAACGACCGGCAGCCCGGCGACCACAAGGGCGACGGCTTTCGGGGCATCTGGCACCTCGTCAGACCCTGAGGTGCCTCAGGCGCCGACGGGCGTGCACAGCTCCACCAGGATGCCGTCCGGGCAGCGCACATAGGACACCACCTGCCCCCAGGGCTTCTGCGAGGGCGCCGCCATCTCGCGCGCACCCGCCGCCACGGCGCGGGCATGGGCCGCCGGCACGTCGTCCGTGACCAGCGCGATCTCGAACCCCAGCGGTTGCGCGGACTGGTCCGCAGGCACATGGCCGCCAGCGAAGTTCAGATCACCGAGCGCATGTGCCGCGAACGAGAGCGTGGTCCCGCCCGTCTCCAGCTCGCCGTAGGTGCCGCTTTCGTGCAGGAAGCGGCGCTGCAGGCCAAAGGCCTGCTCGAAGAAGGCCAGCGAGGCGGCGACTTCGGGGACGTAGACGATGGTGTAGCCGAACTTCATGGGGAACCTCCAGTCATGGCGCCTGGCCCGACGGGCCGCGCCGGTGGGATCACGGGCGCCGGTACTTCGCCACAAACCCGCGGTCGATCCGGTCCTTCCAGCGCCAGGCCCAGCCGCCCTCGGCGTGCAGCGGCCCCCAGCTGGCGATGGCGTGGCCGGCGCCGCAGGAGATCAGGTTGAGGGTGTTCTTCGGCGGGTGGTGGGGCTTGAGCGGCTGGCCGCTGTTGGTGGCCAGCAGATTGTCGGCCAGGGGCGGGCCGGCGCGCACGGCGTAGACGCCGCTCCTGGGATGTGGCTGGTCGACGCGGGCCGAGACGTCGCCGGCCGCGAAGACGTCGGGGTGGCTGGTGCTCTGCTGGAACTGGTTGACCTGCACATGGCCCGACTCGCTGAGCGCCAGGCCGCTGCCCTGCAGCCAGGCGGGGGCGTGGGTGCCGATGGCGAGGATGGGGATGTCGCAGGCGAGCCCGGTGCCGCTGCCCAGCCGCACCACGCCCTGGTCGATGCCGACGCAGGTGTCGCGCAGCACCGTGATGTTCAGCCGCCTGAGCCGCCGCAGCACGCGGGCCTGCAGGCCCGCGGGATAGTTGGCGGCGGGCTCGCCGCCGCCGGTGATGAGGGTGAAGCAGGCGCCGTGGACGCCGGCGCTGCGCAGCCGCTGTTCGGCCGCGAACAGCAGCTCCAGCCCGCCCGCGCCCGCGCCGATCACGGCCACCGACAGGGCGCGTGCCTGCGCCTGTTCGAGCACCCTGGGCCAGTGCGCGGCGAACACTTCGATCGGCCGCACGATCAGCGCATGCGCCGCCGCACCGGGCATCTCGGCCTCCAGCCGCTGGCGGTCGATCACCGCGCCGGTGTCGATCGAGAGGAACTGGTAGGGCAGGTCCGGCGGCAGGATCTCGTCCTGCGAACGGCTCTGGGCCACGGGGCTCAGGCGCACGCGGCGCCCGGCGGTGTCGATGCCGGTGCAGCGGGCGCGGACCCACTTCGCGCCGGCGGCCTTGATCAGGGGTTCGAGCGGGATCTGGCAGTCCTGCTCGCTGTAGTGGCCGGCGACGAAGCCCGGCGTCATGCCGCTGTAGGTCTGGTGCGGGTAGGGCGTGAGGACGGTGACGTCGAGGTCGGCGGGGCGGTTCTGCGCCAGCCGCGAGAGGACATGCACATGGGCATGTCCCGCGCCGAGCAGCAGCAGCTTCTTGATTCCGTGGTGCATGGTGCCCCGATGTTACGGGGTGTGTCGTCAGGGGTTGCTCACGCCCCAGCGCAGCTCGGTGACCCAGCCGGTGCTCTGGCTGGCGGTGTTGTCGCTGTCGGCGCCGAGCAGCACGGTGGCCACCTTGGGCAGTTCGCCGCGCGGGGTCTGTGCGCCCTGCGGCAGCTCGTCGCCGAACAGGGTGATGAAGTCCTGCGCGAGATCGCGGTTCTCGGCGGCCCACTGGCCGGCGGGGGTTTCGCTGCCGCGCAGGCTGATGTAGCGCACGCGGCGCGAGTAGGGGTTGGCGCCCTGCAGGCCGGCGGCGTGGCCGCTGTCCCAGACATAGCAGATGGTCGCGGCGGGCAGGGCTTCGCCGCTGACGCTGCGCGCCAGCCGCAGCACGGTGCGCTCGACGAAGGGCACACGGTCCAGCGGGTGGTCGAACATGGCACAGACCTTGAGCGCGGCATCGTCGCCGGCCTTGGTCGTGAGGTCGGGCGCTGCCTTGCCGCCCGCGAGCGGCTGGTCGAGCCGCCAGCGCCACGACAGGCGTGCGGGCGCGGCGTCCCTGAGGTCGTGCACCAGGGTGCCGTAGGACGAGGCCGTCACCACCTTGACCGCCGGCTGGCCGTCGACCTTGCCGGCCTCGAACAGGGTGGGCGGGATGTCGGCCTTCTTCTTCGGGAAGCCGACATAGCGCCAGCCGGCGTGGAGCGCGCCGTCGGGCTGCACCAGCGGCGGCAGGGTCTGGGCCTGGGCTTGCTGCATGGCCAGCAGCAGGGCGGCGACCGGCAGGCAGCGAACGAAACGGCGGTTCATGAGCGCCTCCAGTCGTGGTACTGCTTCACCCAGGCCAGCAGCTTCTGGGGCTGGTGCGCGCGCTTCCATTCGCCGGCCGCGTACTTGTTGGCCTCGGCCAGCGTGGGGTAGGTGTGGATGGTGCCCAGGATCTTGTTCAGGCCCAGGCCGTGTTTCATGGCCAGCACGTATTCGGCCAGCAGGTCGGCCGCGTGCGTGCCGACGATGGTCACGCCCAGGATGGTGTCCTTGCCCGGCACGGTGAGCACCTTGACGAAGCCGCGGGCCTCGCTGTCCGCGATGGCGCGGTCGAGGTCGTCGATGCCGTACTTCGTGACTTCGTACGGGATGTTCTTCTCTTTGGCGTCCTGCTCGTTCAGGCCCACGCGCGCGACCTCGGGGTCGATGAAGGTGGCCCAGGGGATGACCGAGTAGTCGGCCTTGAATTTCTTGAAATCGCCGAACAGCGCGTTGACCGCGGCGTACCAGGCCTGGTGCGCGGCCACGTGGGTGAACTGGAACGGCCCGGCGACGTCGCCCGCCGCGTAGATGTTCGGGTAGAGGGTCTGCAGGTACTCGTTGGTCTCGATGGTGCGGCCGGTCGGGATGCCCAGGTCTTCCAGGCCGTAGCCGGTGAGCCGCGCCACGCGGCCGACGGCGCAGAGCAACTGGTCGAAGGCCAGGCGCTTCTCGACGCCGCCGTGCTCCACCACCAGGATCTTTTCCCCGCCCACCACCTCGCAGCGCAGCGCCTTGTGCCCCGTGAGCACCGCGACGCCATCGGCTTCGAGGGCGGCCTTCGCCAGCGCGCTCACTTCCGCGTCTTCGCGCACCATGAGGCGCGGTGCCATTTCCACCTGCGTCACCCGCGAGCCCAGGCGCGCGAAGGCCTGTGCGAGTTCGCAGCCGATCGGGCCGCCGCCGAGCACCACGAGGCGCCCGGGCACCTCGTCGAGCTGTGCGAAGGTCTCCCACAGCGTGTCGCTGGTGACGTAGCCGACGTCGTCGAGACCCGGCAGCGGCGGCACGAAAGGCCTTGCGCCGGCCGCGATCACGGTGCTGCGTGCGGTCAGCCTCTGCGTCCCGCCGCCATTCAGCGCGATCTCCACCGTCCACGGGTTCACCAGCTTCGCGTGACCCTGCAGCACCTCGACGCCCAGGCCGGTGTAGCGCTCCACGCTGTCGTGCGGCTCGATCGCGCGGACGACGTCCCGGATGCGTTGCATCACGGCCCGGAAGCTGAAGGCGGGCACGGCGTCGCCCAGGCCATAGTTCGACGCGTGGCGCATCTGCTGCGCCAGCTTGGCGCTGCGGATCAGCGCCTTGCTCGGCACGCAGCCGTAGTTCAGGCAGTCGCCGCCCATCTTGTGGGCCTCGACCAGCGTGACCCTGGCCTTCACGGCGGCGGCGATGTAGGCCGAGACCAGCCCACCCGCGCCCGCTCCGATCACGATCAGGTTGCGGTCGAAGGATTTGGGCCGCACGCCGGCCCACGCCGCATAGACCTGGCGCTTCTGCACCGCCTCGACGAGCTTGCGGGCGATCAGCGGGAACAGGCCCAGCAGCACGAAGCTGCCCAGCAGGCCGGGGCTGAGGATGCCGCGCAGCGACTGGAGCTGCCCGAGCTGCGTGCCTGCGTTCACATAGACCGCGGTGCCCGCGAGCATGCCCAACTGGCTGACCCAGTAGAAGGTGCGGGTCTTCATCGCCGTCAGGCCCATCAGCAGGTTGATCACGAAGAAGGGCACGACCGGGATCAGGCGCAGCGTGAACAGGTAGAAGGCGCCGTCCTTGCGGATGCCCTGGTCGATGTCGACCAGCCGCTGGCCGAAGCGCGCCTGCACGCTGTCGCGCAGCAGGAAGCGCGCGGTGAGAAAGGCCAGCGTGGCGCCGATGCTGGAGGCGAACGACACCAGCAGCAGGCCCCAGCCCAGGCCGAAGATCGCGCCGCCGGCCAGCGTGACGATGGTGGCGCCGGGCAGCGAGAGCGCGGTGACCGCGACATAGACCAGGAAGAAGCCCGCCGCCAGCAGCAGTGGCTGCTGTTCGCGCAGCGCGGACAGAGAGGCCTGGCTCGCGCGCAGGAAGTCGAGGCTGAAGAAGCGGCCGAGGTCGAACGCGAAGAAGGCCGCGATGCCCAGCAGCACGGCAACCAGCAACAGGATTTTTCGGGTGGACAAGGCGGCTCCAGCGGGTGGGGAACACTAACGCAGTTTGTGGTCGGTCGCTGGCGTGAAGGTTTTCTTACGCCGCCGGTGCCGGCGCGTCCGCCCGCGCAGCCTGCTCGCACAGGTAGTCCAGCAGGCGCTCGGCGGCTGGCGTGAGGTCGCCGTGGCGGCGGTAGCAGATCGCAAACTCGCGGTGAGCCCATTCGTTCAGCAGCGGGATGATGCGCACCTGCCCGGCCGAGACGTAGATCTCGCTGACCTGTCGCGGCACCACGCTGATGCCCAGGCCCGCGGCCACCACGCGGAACGCGGCGTCGAAGTTGGACACCACGACGCGGTAGCTCATGTGTCGGCCCGCCCTGGCGGCGGCGCGGCCCAGCATGGTGTGGACCGCGGTGGAGGGCGGCAGGCCCACGTGCTCGTGGGCCAGGGTGTCCTCGAAGTGCAGGGCCTCGTGCTGCGCCAGCGGATGGTCCAGCGGCACCGCCAGGGTCAGCTCGTCGCGCCGGTAGGGCCGGTGTTCCAGGCCGCCAAAGTCGATGCTGCTCCAGCACACGCCCAGCGAGGCCACGCCCTCGCGCACGGCGGCCACGATGTCCTTGGAGAAGCGCTCCTCGATGTCGACCTTGATGTCCTGGTGCTCGGGCACGCGCATGAAGGCCGTCAGGTCGTCGAGCAGCGATTCGGCGATGGCGGAGGCGCTGGCCACCACCCGCACCTGGCCCTTGATGCCGCCCTTGAACGCGGCCATGTCGGCCTCGATGCGGTCGAGCGTGAAGAGCAGGGTGCGCGCGTGCTCCAGCAGCGCGCGGCCGGCCGGGGTGGGCACGGCGCCGCGCCGCCCGCGCACCAGCACCTGCGTGCCCACCGTGTCCTCCAGCTGCGCGATGCGTTTGCTGATGGCCGACGGTTCGATGTGCTCCTGCGCCGCGGCGTCCTTCATGTTGCCGTGGTCGCACACGGCCACCAGCAGGCGCAGCGATTTGATGTCGAGGTCTCGCACCGGGAAAACCCTTGTATTAAGTTCCGTTTCGGAATTTATCGGCTTCCAAAACACCACTCACGGATGAGTTGGGAAATCATAAACTGCACTCCCGACACCACCAACCCCTGTTTGGAGCCCCCGCAATGTCCCACCTGCCCACCCGTGCCGTGATCCGCGAAGTCGGTCTGCGCGATGGCCTGCAGAGCATCCAGACCACCGTGCCGACCGCGCACAAGTGCGAGTGGATCGCCGACGCTTTTGCCGCCGGCCAGACCGAGATCGAGGTGGGTTCCTTCGTGCCGCCGAAACTGCTGCCGCAGCTGGCCGACACCGCCGAGGTGCTGGCCTTTGCGAAGACGCTGCCGGGCCTGAAGGCCAGCGTGCTGGTGCCCAACCTCAAGGGCGCCGAGCGCGCCATCGACGGCGGCGCGCACCTGATGATCCTGCCGCTGTCGGCCAGCCACGCGCACAGCCTGGCCAACCTGCGCAAGACGCCCGACGAGGTGGTGGACGAAATGAAGCGCATCCGCGCCGCGCGCGACGCGGCCGGCAGCCAGACGCTGATTGAAGGCGGCGTGGGCACGGCCTTCGGCTGCACCATCCAGGGTGAGGTGAAAACCAGCGAAGTGCTGCGCCTGATGCAGGCCCTGCTGGACGCCGGCGCCGACCGCGTGAGCCTGGCCGACACCGTGGGCTATGCCGACCCAAACACGGTGCGAGATCTATCCGAACAGGCACTGAAGATCGCCGGCGACCGCTTCTGCTGCGGCCACTTCCACGACACGCGTGGCCTGGCGCTGGCCAACGTCTACGCGGCACTCGAAGTGGGCGTGACCCGCTTCGATGCCTCGCTGGCCGGCATCGGCGGCTGCCCGCACGCGCCCGGCGCCAGCGGCAACGCGGCCAGCGAAGACCTGGCTTTCATGCTGCAGGCCTGCGGCGTGACGACCGGCATCGATATCGATCAACTGCTGGCGCTGCGCGCCAAGGTGGTGGGCTGGCTGCCGGGTGAACCCACCCACGGCGCGCTCTGGCGCGCCGGCCTGCCGAAGACGGCACCGGTGGCCGCCGCCGCCCACTGAACCTGTTTCCCTTCCAACGAACCGAACACCCACCATGCCCACCGAATCCACCGGCCTGCCCCTCGAAGGCGTGCGCGTCATCGAATTCACCCACATGGTCATGGGCCCGACCTGCGGCATGATCCTGGCCGACCTCGGCGCCGAGGTCATCAAGGTCGAGCCGCCCGGCGGCGACAAGACGCGCAGCCTGCCGGGCCTGGGCATCGGCTTCTTCCGCAGCTTCAACCGCAACAAGAAGAGCGTGGTGCTCGATATCCAGACCGAAGAGGGCCTGGCCACCGCCAAGGAACTGATCGGCCAGTGCGACGTGCTGCTGGAGAACTTCCGGCCCGGCCTGATGGACAAGCTGGGCCTGGGCAGCGAGGCGCTGCGCGCGCTGTTCCCGCGCCTGATCTACGTCTCGCACAAGGGCTTCCTGCCCGGCCCTTACGAGAGCCGGCTGGCGCTGGACGAGGTGGTGCAGAACATGGCCGGCCTGACCTACATGACCGGTCCGGTGGGCCGCCCGCTGCGCGCGGGCAGCTCGGTCAACGACATCATGGGCGGCATGTTCGGCGCCATCGGTGTGCTGGCCGCGCTGCGCGAACGCGACCGCAGTGGTGGCACCGGCAAAGGCCAGGAGATCCAGAGCGCGCTGTTCGAGAACTGCGTGTTGCTGGCCTCGCAGCACATGCAGCAGTTCCAGATGACGGGCGAAGCAGCGCCACCGTTCCCCTCGCGCATTTCGGCCTGGAGCGTGTACGACACCTTCACGGTGGCCGGTGGCGAGCAGCTGTTCGTCGGTGCCGTGAGCGACAAGCAGTTCGCGACGCTGTGCCAGGTGATCGATCGCCCCGACCTCGCCGACGACCCGGCGCTGGCGACCAACGCGCAGCGTGTCGCCGTGCGTCCCGACCTGTTGAAAAAGCTGGGCGAGACCCTGCAGCACCTGGACCTGGAGACCCTGTGCGCGAAGCTGCAGGCCGCGGGCCTGCCCTACGCCAAGGTGGTGCGTCCGGACCAGCTGGTGCACGACGAACACCTGATCGCCAGTGGTGGCCTGGTGCCCATGGGCACCGAGGACGGCGGCGAGACCCAGGTCGTGCTGCTGCCGCTGCTGATGGGCGGTCGCCGGCCCGGCGTGCGCCACCCGCTGCCGGCGATCGGTGAGCACACCGATGAGGTGCTGGGCCGCCTCACCAAGGCATCCGCCTGAGCTTTTGCCCGTTTTCCGAACCACACAACACCAGGAGACCTCCATGACCAAGACCTTCCAGCGCCGCACCCTCATCACCCTGGCCTCGGCCTGCCTCTTTGCCGCGGCGCCCGCCTGGGCACAATCCGGCGCGCCGCTGCGCGTGATCCTGCCGGTGGGTGCCGGCTCCGGGGTGGACACCATCGTGCGCGCCGCGCAGAACGCGCTGTCCAAGGCGCTCGGCCAGTCCGTGGTGATCGAGAACCTGCCCGGCGCCGGTGGCATCACCGGCACCTCGGCCCTGGTCAAGGCCGCGCCCGACGGCAACACCGTGGCCTTCATCTCCAACAACCACGCGGTCAATCCCAGCGTGTTCAAGACCATGCCCTACGACAGCCTGAACGACATCACGCCCATCAGCGTGGTCGGGGGCTCGCCCTTCGTGCTGGTGGTCAACCCGGCCAAGGTGCCGGTCAAGAACGTCAAGGAGATGCAGGCGCTGCTCAAGGGCAAGCCCGGCGGCTTCAACATGGGCTCGTCGGGCAACGGCACGATCATCCACCTGGCGGGCGAGATGTTCGTCGACGCGCTGGACGTGCAGGTGCAGCACATCCCCTACAAGGGCATGGGCCCGATGCTGACCGACATCATCGGCGGGCAGGTCGAGTTCGGCGCCGCGGCCGTGCCGGCCGCCCAGGGCCATCTCGCATCGGGCCGGCTCAAGGCGATCGGCGTGATGGGCAAACAGCGCGTGGCCTCGCTGCCGGACGTGCCGACCATCGCCGAACAGGGCTTCCCCGATGTCGACATCGCCGGCTGGTTCGCGGTCATCGGCCCCAAGGGTCTGCCGGCGGCCCAGGTGGAGCGCCTGCACAAGGGGGTCGTGGCGGCCTTCAACGATCCCGAGGTCAAGGCGGCCATGGCCAAGCAGGACAACATCATCAACCCGACCACGCCGGACGCCGCCGCCAGGTTCCTGAAGGTCGAGCAGGACCGCTACGCGCGCCTGGTCACCAAGGCCAACATCAAGCTGGACTGAGCGGTGGCCCTCTACGCACTGGACGACAAGGCGCCCCGGCTGGCGCCCGGTGCCTGGGTGGCCGAGTCGGCCCAGGTGGTGGGTGACGTGACCCTTGGTGAGGGCGTCGGCGTGTGGTTCGGGGCGGTGGTCAGGGCCGACAACGAGCCGATGCACATTGGCGCGGGCAGCAACGTGCAGGAGTCCGCGGTGCTGCATTCCGACCCCGGCTTCCCGCTGGCCATCGGCGAGAACGTGACCGTGGGCCACCAGGCCATGCTGCACGGTTGCACCATCGGCGACGGCTCGCTGATCGGCATCGGTGCGGTGGTGCTCAACGGCGCGGCGATCGGCAGGCACTGCCTGGTGGGGGCCGGCGCGCTGGTGACCGAAGGCAAGGTGTTTCCCGACGGCAGCCTCATCGTCGGCAGCCCTGCGGTGGTCCGGCGCCCGCTCACACCCGAGCAGATCGCGGGCCTGGCCGCCAGCGCGGCGCACTACCGGGAGAACGCGCAGCGTTTTGCGCGGGGCCTGCGGCGCCTGGACTAGCCTGACCGGATCTTCCCGGGGCGTCGGGTGGCCGTGCCAGATAATCCCCGACATGTCCGGTTTCTCCCGTCTCCTGCGTTGGCTGCCCTTGGTGCTGCTGGGCGGCCTGATTGCCTACGTGGTGATCGCACAGCCCTTCGACTGGCACGCGGTGCTGCACCACATCGTCACCATGTCGCCGCTGCTGTGGGCGCAGTTGCTGGGCGTGTTCGTGGTCTGTTATGCGGCGCGCATCTGGCGCTGGGTGGTGTTCACGCGCGCGGTGGGCGTCGAGGTGCCGCTGTGGCGCAACGCGGTGATCTACATGTCGGGCTTCGGCATGGGGCTGGTGCTGCACAAGGCCGGCGAGGCGATGCGGGTGCTCTACCTGCGGCCCTACGGCATGAGCTACGCCAACGGTGTTGGCGCCTTTCTGGCCGACCGGCTGCTGGACATCCTGATCGCCGGCATCCTGGCCTGCTCGGGCATCGCGCTGTTCACCGGCCATTCCGACTGGGCGGTGGCGGCGACGGCGGTGTGTCTGGTCGCGATGTGGGTGCTGCGCTCTTCGCTGGCGCGCGAGTTCGTGCGGCGCCTGCCGCTGGGCCGCCTCTCGGCCTATGCGCACGAGGGCATGCACGCGATGTCGGTGCTGCTCTCGGGCACCACGCTGCTTCGCGCGGTGTTGCTGAGCGTGGCGACCTGGTGCGCGCAGGGCTCGGCCCTGTATTTCGCGCTGAAGGCGATGGGCTCGCCGGTGGACTGGACGCTGGCGGTGTCGGCCTATTCGATCGGGCTGTTCGCCGGTGCCGCGGCCATCGTGCCGGGTGGCCTGGGCGCGGCCGAAGCCGCGATCATGCTGCTGCTGGTGAGCAAGGGCGTCGACAAGGAGGTCGCGCTCGCCGCCGCCGTGGTCGGTCGCGGTGTGCCGCAGTGGGCCGGCATGTTGACCGGGCTGCTGTGCATGGCCTTCCTCGGTTCGGCGGTCGAACCGTCCGCGAGCGAGGCCAAGCCGACGGAACCGGTCGAGCCGGTCTGAGGGAACGGCTAGCGCAGGCGCTGCCAGCCCCAGCCGATGCGCAGCGCGGTCGTGACCGCGCACAGGGCCGCGAAGCCATAGGCCAGCGCCGGGAACCACGCCGGCCACAGGCACATGGCGGCGAAGGTGGCGATGGTCTCGGTCGCCTCGGTCAGTCCGCCGAGAAAGTAGAAGCTCTTGCCCGGCAGGGAGGTGTCGGTGAGCTGCCGCTTTTCCGCCAGCACCGCGAAGGCCAGGAAGCTGCTGCCGGTGCCGATGAAGCTGGCCAGCAGCACGGCGGCCGGCAGCGCATGGCGCAGCGGGTCGGCGACGGCGAAGGCCAGCGGGATCGCGGCGTAGAACAGGAAGTCCAGCGTGATGTCCAGAAAGCCGCCGCGGTCGGTCGGCTGCGTGGCCCGGGCCACCGCACCGTCCAGGCCGTCGAGCAGGCGCGAGAGCAGCAGCAGCCCCAGCCCCGCCAGCGGGTGCTGCAGCGCGATCGCCAGCGCCGCGGCCATGCCCGCCGCAAAGCCCGCGAGGCTGACCGTGTCGGCGCCGATGCCCATGCGCACCAGCACCGCCGCCGCGCGGTTCAGTGCCGGCCGCAGTGCCGCCTGCACCGCCTTATCCAGCATGGTCCAGCTCCACCACGCGTGCAGGGTCGGCGATGTCGGCCCGGTCGTGCGTGACCAGGATGGCGGGAATCTGGCGCACCCGGATCTGGCCGAACACGAAGGCGCGGAACTGTTCTCGCAGCGCCGTGTCCAGGCGCGAGAACGGTTCGTCCAGCAGCAGGGCGCGCGGCTGGGCAAGCAGGGCGCGCATCAGCGCGATGCGCGCGCGCTGGCCGCCCGAGAGCGTGGCGGGGTCGCGGTCACCGAAGCCGCCGAGCCCCGCCTCATCGAGTGCCTGTTGCACCTGCGCCTGCCGCGCGGCAGGCGGTCCGGGTGGAACGGCGAACCGCAGGTTTTCGGCCACCGTCATGTGGGCGAACAGCAACGGGTCCTGGAACAGCAGGCCGATGCCGCGCCGCGCGGTCGGTCGCTGGCCGAGGTCTTCGCCGTCCAGGGCGACGGAACCCTCGAAACGCAGCGGTGCCGTGCCCTCGGCCACCTGGTCCAGCGTGCCGGCGATCGCGGCCAGCAGCGAACTCTTGCCGCAGCCGCTCGGGCCCATGAGGGTGAGGATTTCGCCCGGCCCGACCTGCAGGCGCAACTCCTGCAGCAGACAGCGGCCGGGGCTGCCGAGGCGGTGAAGGTGGACCGAGAGTGTCATGGCCTGCCGACTGTAAAGCGGCGCGGCCGCCCGACCCACGCGGCGAGCGCGAACGCCAGCACCGGCAGCCCGAACTGCAGGCCGGCGTAGGCACTGGTGAGCGAGCGTTGCGCACCGGCCGCCAGCGTGACCGCTTCGGTGGTCACGCTGGAAAAACGCCCGGCGCCGACGTAGAGCGTGGGCAGGTACTGCGCCACGCTGACCGCAAAGCCGACGGCGGCCGTGGCGGCCAGCGCGCGGCGCAGCAGCGGCCACTTGACCGCCACCAGGAAGCGCCAGCGGCCGTGGCCCAGGCTGGCGCTCACGGCCGCCAGCCGCGGGTCGACGCCAAGGTAGGCGGGAGAGAGCGTGAGCAGGGCGTAGGGCAGCACCATCACCGTGTGCGCGAACAGCAGGCCGCTCCATTGGCCCTCCGCGTGCGCCCACAGCGCGCCCCGGTACAGGCCCACGACCCAGAGCACGCCGGGCAGCACCAGCGGCAGGCAAAGCAGCGGCCGCAGGGCCTGGTCCCAGCCGCGCGGCGCCAGCTCCAGCCAGGCCACGCACCAGAGCAGCGCCAGCAGGCTGCTCGCCAGCGCAAGCACCAGGGTGACACCCACGGTGCCGCCGCTGTGCCAGACGCTCAGCCAGGCTTCGGCGGTCAGCGCCTCGGGCCAGAGCGCCGGAAAGGCCCAGACGCCAGCCACGCTGCCCACGGCGAGCGCCGCCAGCACCGCGAGGTACAGGCCGGTCAGCAGCGACCAGGCCGGTGTGAGACGCGAGGAAGGTTCATGGGGCGCTGCACCGCGCCGGCCACCCGTGCGAGCCCGCCGAGGCATCTGCCGCACGGCGAGCGCCGCGACCAGCACCGCCAGCGCCAGCACGCCGCCGGCCGCCGCGCCGCGGGCGTTGACCGTGAGGTCCGCGTCCTGCAGCCATTGCCAGGCCAGCACCGCCTGCGTCGGTGGCGAGGCCGGGCCGATCACCAGCGCCATGTCGACCACGGTCAGTCCGTAGGCCAGCACGGCCAGCAGCGGCCAGTGCAGCCGCGGTGCGAGCTGCGGCCAGACCACGCACCACCAGGCGCGCAGGGGCGCGTAGCCCAGGGTCTGCGCCAGCGCGTGCTCGGCGCGCCAGCGGCGGCGCAGGTCGTCGCGCTGCAGCTGCGTCGCCGCGGCCCAGAGCAGGAAGGGGATTTCCTTGGCGACCAGAGCGAGGATCAGCCCGAGGCCCCACGGGTCCTGTGTCGTCGGCCAGGGCGGCGGCAGGGTGAATCCGGTGAGCCAGGGTGAGAACGCGCGCAGCAGCCAGCCGCTGGGCGAGAGCAGGAACACCAGGCCAATGGCGAAGGCCGCGTGCGGCGTCGCCAGCATCCACGGCAGGCCGCGCAGCCAGCGGTCGAGCGAGCGGTGCACGAAGCCCTGGGCCAGCAAATGCGCCGCCCCCCACCAGGCCAGCGCGGTCGAGGCCAGTCCGGTCCAGAGGCTCAGGCCCAGCGCATGCAGCCATTGCGGGTCGTCCCCCAGTGCGGCCCAGGCCGCAGCGTCCAGCAGACTGGCCAGCGACCAGCCGGCCACGGCCAGCATCGGCAGGCCAGCGAGCAACAGCAGGGTCAAGGCCATCACCAAGGGCAGGCGGGTCATGGCGTCCCGGATTGACCCAGCTGCGCGGGGGTGCTCATGAATACCTTCGCAGCCACTCCTTCTCGAGCGGCTCGACCCAGGCCGCGTGCGGCTCGGGCAGCGTCGGCGCGGTCACGGCGACCTGACCGGGCAGCGGCTGCGAGGGGAACAGGGCGCGCTCGGCGGCGGGCAGCTTCGTGAGGTCGAGCACGGTCGGATCGCCCCACTGCGCGATGTCGGCCTTGCGCGCCTGCGCCCGGGCCGAGAGCAGGAAGTTGGCGACCACCTGCGCGCCCGCAGCGGCCCTGGCGTTGTACGGAATCGCGACGAAGTGCGTGTTGCCGATCGTGCCTTTGGCGAACTGCCAAGCCGACACTGTGGGCGCGAGGCGTTTGGCGGCGATCTCGTTGGCCGGTTCGTTGGGGTTGAAGGTCAGCGCCAGCAGCAGCTCGCCGTCGCTCATCATCTGGCGGATCGCGGCCGGGTTCTGCGGGAACTGCTTGCCACCGCGCCAGAGTTGCGGGTGCAACGCGTCGAGGAATTGCCAGAGCGGGGCGGTCACGCGCTCGAAGTCGCTGGCGACCGGTGGCCGGGACAACACCGACGCATCGGTCACGTGCTCGCTCAGCGCCTGCTTGACGAAGGTGGTGCCGGTGAAATCCGGCGGGCGCGGGTAGCTGATGCGCCCGGGCTGGCGGCGCGCGAGCGCGAGCAGCTCGGCCATGTTCTGCGGCGGCTGTGGCAGGCGCTTGCTGTCGGCGTAGAGGGTGAACTGCGCCATGCCCCAGGGCGATTCCAGGCCCTCGGTCGGCACCGAGAAGTCGTTGCGCGTGGTCGGCTTGCCGGTGGTGTCGACATACCGGAAGTTCGGCAGCGCCTCGGCCCAGGGGGCCAGCAGCAGGGCTTCGCGCTTCATGGCCGCGAAGTTCTCGCCGTTGATCCAGATCAGGTCGACGGTGCCATCGCCGGACTGGCGGCCGGCGGCCTTCTCGGCGCGCACGCGCTTGACCACATCCGCCGCGTCGCTGATCTTCACGTGTTCCAGCGTGAGGCCGTGTGAGGCCTTGAGTTCCGCCGCCGCCCACTGGATGTAGGCGTTGATGCGGTCGCTGCCGGCCCAGGCGTTGAAGTACACGGTCTGGCCGCGCGCGGCCTTCTCGAGGTCGGTCCAGGCGGTCGCGGGCCTGGTGGCGGTCTGGGCGAAGGCCGGCGCGAGGCTGCCGGCGCCGAGTGCGCCGACGGCTTGCAACAGGCTGCGGCGGCGCAGGACGGGGGCGGAATGCTTCAATCGGTTCTCCGGAGTCGGTACGGACGGCCCGAGCTTAGCGCGTGCTGCCCAGGCCCAGGCGGCGCGCCAGAATGGGCCCGAACACCAGATGGTCCAGCGACCAGTGGCCCACGCCGTGCAGCGCCAGCGCCGCCAGCAGCACGCCCCAGGTGATGTGCTGCTGCAGGGCGGCGGGCGCGATGTCGGGCAGGCTGATGGCCGCCACCACGTTGACCACGCTCAGACCCAGCGCGGCAAAGCGCCCGCCCAGGCCCAGGAGCAGCAGCACCGGCAATACCAGCTCGCCGCCGGTGCCCATGACGGCCGCCAGTTCCGGCGGCAGCAGCGGCACCCGGTATTCGTCGTTGAACAGCAGCAGCGTGGTGTCCCAGTCGCGGATCTTGGTCAGGCCCGAGAGAAAGAACACCTGCGCCAGGTAGGCGCGGGCGGCCAGCGTGGCGAGGTCGGTCGCGGACTGCAGCAACTGCTGGCTGGCGCGCAGCCAGGTGGGGGCGGTGTTCATCGTGGGTCTCCGGGTCGGGGCATGGGTGGTGAACGTTGGGCTGCGCCAAGCACGACGCCGTCTGCCACGGCGTTGTGGAGCCAGGCGGTGAGGTCGAACGCCGTGCCGGTGGTGTTGGCGACCTCGCCGGCGCCGTCGAGCGCGCGCGGCAGATCGGCGCCCGCCAGGAGCAGGCGCAGCAGGGCGGCGGCGGGCGCGTCGATGGCGGCGACCCGCGGACGCAGGCCGGCGCGCCAGACCAGGGCGATCTCGTTCACCGGCTCCCGGCAGCGGCGCCAGGCCTCGTCCAGCGTGGGCGTTCCGCCAAGGTGTGCGTTGACGATGCTGGCCACCGGCCAGTGGCTCTGCACCACCAGCAGTCTGGGCACCAGTCGCAGCGTCAGCCCGGCGGGGTCGGGGGCTTGCAGCAGGGCAAAGCTGGCGGGGTCGACCCGGGCGTCGTCGGCCGCGGCCGCGCGGTGCAAGGCCCACTCGACGCGCGCCACGTCCGCCAGCCAGGGCAGGCCGGCGAGTTGGGGGTCGTCCTGCACGAAGGCGGGCAGGGCATCGCCCCAGCGCGCGATGTCGCCGCGTTGCGGCGGGTGCCGGTGCCAGAGCGCGCGCGCCAGCATGGCGAAACTCTCGACCCCGAGCACGGCGCACACGACCGGGTAGGCCGCCTGCAGCGCGCGTTCGGCCAGCGCGTGACCGTTGGCGCGGTAGGCGAGAAGACCGCGCGCCGACTGGGCGTGGCGGTGATCGATCAGCGACGCCAGGCGTGCGGAGGCTTCGTGTGCCATCGGTGAAGCCGGGAGCGCGAACAGGGTATCGAGCAGCGCCTGCTGCGCGGAGGCCAGGGCGGTGGGCGGGTTCATGCGGGCACCGCCGTGCGCTGTCTGTCCAGGGCACCGGTGCCGACCTCGCGGGCGCGTTGCGCTTCATCGAGCAGCACGGACAGCGGAGGGACCTCGGTGTCCCACTCGATCAGCGTGGGCACCGCGCCGAAGCGCCGCACCGCCTGCGCGTACAGCGACCAGACCTCGGGGCACACGCGGCTGCCGTGGTCGTCGATCACGATGTCGCCCATGTCCGCGTGGCCGGCGAGATGCAGTTCCGCGACCGCTGCGGGATCGATGGCGTCCAGCCAGTCCCTGGCATCGGCCAGGGGATCGCCGGTTTCACCGCGCAGCGCGGCGTTGCGGGTGTTCACATAGATGTTGTTGACGTCGACCAGCAGGCTGCAGCCGGTGTGCCGCGCGAGCGCGTTGAGGAAGGCCGGTTCGTCCATGTCGGCCTCGCGCCAGCGCAGGTAGGCCGACAGGTTCTCGACCGCGATGGGGCGCCGCAGGCGCTCCTGCACCCGCTGCACATTGGCGCACATCACGGCCAGCGCTTCGCGGGTGTTCGGCACCGGCAGCAGGTCGGCCGCGTGCAGCAGGGCGCCGCTGCCCGCCGGGCCGCGGGCAAAGCTGGCGTGGTCGCTCACGCGCACCGGGTCGATGGCCTCGACCAGGCGCGCCAGCTGCGACAGATGTTCTTCATCGATGCCCGTCGCCGATCCCAGCGACAGGCCGACGCCGTGCAGGCTGACCGGATAGCGCGCGCGCCCTTCGCGCAGCACGGCCAGCGCCGCACCACCCGAAGCGAAGAAGTTCTCGGAATGCACCTCGATGAAATCCAGCGCGGGCGCCTGTTCCATCAGGTCGGCGTAATGCGGGTGGCGCCACCCGATGCCCACGGGCACGGCGTCCGGCTGGCGGTGTGCGGGGGTGTGCATCGGCGTGGCGCTCACGAGGATGGACCGTGGCCGATCAGGACTTCTTCATGCCCATCTTGGCGTCGTCCATCGACATGCCGCCCATGGTCTTGCAGGTGCCGGCGGGCACGTACTTCCATTCGTCCTTGCCCATGTCGACCTTGGACTGGCCGGCGCAGGAGTGCGAGCCCGAGAGGTTGGCGCAGTCGTTCTGGCCGGCCTTGGCGATGCCGAAGCACTTTTCCTTGGCGGTGTCCTGTGCCATCGCGGGCGACGACAGCAGGGCGAGGGACATCAGGGAGGTGGCGGCAGCAGCGATCAGGTTGCGTTGGTTCATGGTGGTGACTCCTGTGAGTGGGTGGAAGTGACAACCGCCGGATCGGACATCCATCACCGCGCGGTTGAGTGTCTGTCTGTGCTCAGGCGGACTTCTTACAGGCCGGGCCGAAAATTTTTTTGAGCGCGCGGACCGACGGAGACCGGCAGGCTTTCCGTACACTGGCGCCCACCGCTCCATCCACCATGACCCTGATGCCACCGTCCGACCTCGAGCAAGCCCTGGTGGGCCACCGCGCCTACCTGCTGCGCTTTGCGCGGCTGCAGCTGCGCAACGAGGCCTGGGCCGAGGACGCGGTGTCGGAGACGCTGCTGGCGGCGCTGGCCAGGCCACAGGCGTTCGAGGGACGTTCGCAGCTGCGCACCTGGCTGACCGGCATCCTCAAGCACAAGATCGTCGACGCGCTGCGTCTGCATAGGCGCGAGGTGTCGGCCGGTGGCACCTCGGAGGACGAGGAGGCCGAGCCGATGGACCTTATGCCGTTTGCCGCCGACGGCCACTTCGCGCAGATGCCCGCCGAATGGGGCAACCCCGAGCAGGACCTGAGCCGTCAGCAGTTCATGGTGGTGCTCGACGCCTGTACCGAGAAGCTGCCACCGATGCAGGGACGGCTGTTCCTGATGCGCGAGTGGCTGGAGCTCTCCAGCGAAGAGATCTGTAAGGAGCTGGACCTGACCCCGACCAACCTCTACGTCCAGTTGCACCGGGCCCGTTTGCGCCTGCGCGAGTGCCTGGAGCTCAACTGGTTCGCCCGGAGCCGCGCCGCATGAAGCCCTTCTACCCGTTTCGCCGCACCTGCAAGGAAGCTGCTGCGCTGATCATCGCCCGCGAAGACCGGGCGCTGCCGCTGGGCGACCGCATCGGCCTGCGCCTGCATCTGGCCATGTGCAAGGCCTGCCCGAACTTCGAGCGTCAGGTGCTGACCATGCGCAACGCCATGAAGCAGTGGCGCAACTACCGCGAAGACGTCTAGTTCAGCAGCGCCTGGGCAAACTCTTTCGCGTCGAAGGTTTCGAGGTCTTCGAGCTTTTCGCCCACACCGATGAAGTAGATCGGCACCGGCCGTTCGCGCGCGATCGCACAGATCACGCCGCCCTTGGCGGTGCCGTCGAGCTTGGTGATCACCAGGCCGGTCAGGCCCAGCGCGTCGTCGAAGGCCTTGACCTGCATCAGCGCGTTCTGCCCGGTGTTGCCGTCGATGACGAGCAGCACTTCGTGCGGCGCCGTGGCGTCGGCCTTCTGCACCACGCGCTTGATCTTGCGCAGCTCCTCCATCAGGTGCAGCTGCGTCGGCAGGCGCCCGGCCGTGTCGACCAGCACCACGTCGCGGCCGCGCGCCTTGCCGGCGGACACCGCGTCAAAGCTCACGGCGGCCGGGTCGCCGCCTTCCTGCGTGATGATTTCCACCGTGTTGCGGTCGGCCCAGACCGCGAGCTGCTCGCGCGCCGCGGCGCGGAAGGTGTCGGCGGCCGCCAGCAGCACGCTCGCGCCTTCGTGGGCCAGGTGGCGCGTGAGCTTGCCGATGGAGGTGGTCTTGCCCGCGCCGTTGACGCCCGCGACCATGATCACGGTGGGCTTGTGTTCGCCGATTACCAGCCGCTTCTGCAGCGGCGCCAGCAGGTCGGCGATGGCGTCGGCCAGCAGGCCCTTGACGGCGGCGGGGTCGGTGGTCTTGCTGTCCTTGACCCGCTTTTTGAGGTCGGCCAGCAGGTGCTCGGTCGCCTTGACGCCGGTGTCGGCCATCAGCAGCGCGGTTTCCAGTTCCTCATACAGCGCGTCGTCGATCTGCGTGCCGGTGAAGACCGTGGCGATGCTCGACCCGGTCTTGCGCAGGCCGGCCTTGAGCTTGTCCAGCCAGCCCTTGCGCTCGGGGGCCGGCGCCGGTGCGACGGGCGCCGCAACAGGAGCGGGCACCACGGCCGCGGCGACCGGCGCGGGCGCGGCCACCGAGTTGGGAGCGGGCGCCGGGGCCTGGACCGGTTCGGGGGCGGGGGATTTTTTTCGGAAGAACGAGAACATGTTTCAATCTCTGGAATCCACAGGATTCTATGAAACGAACTTTCACCACCCTGATGCAGGCCCTTCCCGGCCGCGCTGCGGGCAGCGTCCTGCTGCTGGCGGCCACGTTGTTCAGCCCGCTGGCCGGCGCCGCCGAGACCGCCCGCAGCTTCACCCTCTCCAACGGCATGACCCTGATCGTGCAGCCCGACCGGCGCGCGCCGACCGTGGTGCACATGCTCTGGGTGCGGGTCGGCGCGATGGACGAGGTCGACGGCACCTCGGGCGTGGCCCACGTGCTGGAACACATGATGTTCCGCGGCACGCCCACAGTGCCGCCGGGCGAATTCTCGCGCCGCGTCGCGGCTCTGGGCGGGCGGGAAAACGCCTTCACCGGTCGCGACTCGACCGCGTTCTACCAGCAGGTGCCGACCAGCAATCTCGAGGCGGTGATGCGGCTGGAGGCCGACCGGTTCCAGAACAACCAGTGGAAAGACGAAGAATTCAAGCGCGAGATCGAGGTGGTCAAGGAGGAGCGCCGCCAGCGCACCGACGAGTCGCCCCGCGCGCGCCTGTACGAAGCCTTTTCCGCGATGAGCTTCCAGGCCCACCCTTACCGCCGCCCGGTGATCGGCTGGATGAGCGACCTGGACGCGATGGTGCCGCAGGACGTGCGCGATTTCCACCACCGCTGGTACGTGCCCGCCAATGCCGCCGTCGTGATCGCCGGGGACGTCGAGGTGGAGAAGGTGCGGGCGCTGGCCGAGTCGGTCTACGGCAAGATCCCGGCCCGGCCGGTGCCGGTGCGCAAGACCACCAGCGAGCCGGCGCAGGAAGGCCAGCGGCGGATGGAATACCGCGCCGCGACCGAGCAGGCAACGCTGACCATGGCCTGGCCGATGCCGCGCCTGACGGACCCCGCGGCGAAGGACGCCCAGAACCGCGATGCGCTGGCCCTGATGGTGCTGTCCGCGGTGCTCGACGGTTACGGCGGCGCGCGCCTGGACCGCGCCCTGGTGCAGGGACTGGCCGGCGCCCGGGTGGCCGACAGCGCCGGCGCCGGCTTCGGGCCCCTGGGCCGTGGCCCGGCGCAGTTCACCCTGTCCGGGGTGCCGGCCGCCGGGGTCGAGACGTCGGTGGTGGAAACGGCCTTGCTGGGCGAGCTGGACCGGGTGGTCCGCCAGGGAGTGAGCGAGTCCGAGCTGCAGCGGGTCAAGACCCAGTGGGCGGCGGGCGAGATCTACAAGCTCGACTCGGTCTACAACCAGGCGCAGGAACTGGGCACCTGGTGGGTCAACGGTCTGGGCGTGGACAGCCCCGAGCAACTCATGGCCGGGCTGCGCAGCGTGAGCGCCGAGGAGGTCCGCTCGGTGGCCCAGCGGCTGTTTCCACAAGACCGGATGAGCGTGGGCGTGCTGGTGCCCGATCCCGGCAAGCGATTGCCCGCGGCCCCCGCCGGCCCCCGTCCCGCCCTGGGTCGCCACTGACCGGATGCGCCACACCATGCCCAACACCTTCCGTTCTTCCCTGGTGCACCGCCTGCGGCCCGCGCTGGCCGCCCTGGGGCTGGCCCTGACGCCGCTGCTGGCCCAGGCCGCCATCCCGATCCAGCACTGGACCCACGCCAGCGGCGCTCGGGTCTATCTGGTGCAGAGCCCGACCATTCCGATGCTGGACGTGCAGATCGATCTGGACGGTGGCACGCGCCGCGATCCGGCCGACCGGGCCGGTCTGGCCAGCGCCACCGCCTCGATGCTGTCGGCCGGTGTGGCCGCCCGCGACGGCCAGCCGGCGCTGGACGAAAACGCGCTCAGCGGCGCCTGGGTCGACCTCGGGGCCCAGATGGGCAGCAACGCCAGCGGGGACCGCTTCAGCGTTTCGCTGCGCACCCTGACCGACCCCGACCTGCTGGAAAAAGCCGTGGCGCTGGCGGCGCGGCAGCTGCTGTCGCCCGACTGGACCGCCTCGGTATGGGAGCGCGACCGCCTGCGCTGGCTGGCCTCGCTCAAGGAGGCCGAGACCCGGCCAGGCACCCTGGCCGGCCGGGCGTTTTCGCAGGCGGTCTACGGCGACCACCCTTATGGCCGCGAAACCACCGCGGCCACGCTGAACGCGATCTCGGTCGACGACATGCGCGCCTTCTACCGGCGCCACATGGCCGCCTGCCGCGCGCAGGTCAGTCTGGTGGGGGCCATCGACCGCGCGGCCGCCGAGCGCATCGTGGACCGCTTCATGGCAGCGCTGGCGCCCAACGGCTGCGAGCCGCTGGCCGCGGTGCCCGAGGTTGCGCCGCTGACCAAGGCGGTGGATCAGCGATTGCCGTTCGACGCCGCGCAGGCGCAGGTGCTGATCGGCCAGCCGGGCCACCGCCGCAACGATCCCGACTTCTTTCCGCTGTTCGTGGGCAACTACATCCTGGGCGGCGGTGGCTTCGTGTCGCGCCTGACCACCGAGGTGCGCGAGAAGCGTGGCCTGAGCTATAGCGCCTACAGCTATTTCGCGCCCGGGCTGCACGCGGGTGCGTTCCAGGTCGGGCTGACCACGCGCCCGGACCAGGCGGCGCAGGCCGTGTCGGTGGCACAGGACGTGGTGCGCCGCTTCGTGGCGGAGGGGCCGACCGAGGCCGAACTGAAGGCGGCCAAGGACTTCCTGATCAATGGATTTGCGCTGCGCTTCGACAGCAACCGCAAGCTGCTGGACAACGTGGCCAACATCGCCTGGAACGGATTGCCGCTGGACTACCTGGAAACCTGGACCGGCAAGGTGCAGGCCGTGAGCACGGCCGACATCCGGCGCGCCTTCGCACGGGTGTTGCAACCCGGGCGCATGGTGACCGTGGTCGTGGGCGCGAAGCCCTGAGTGGTTAAGCTCGGCGCATGAGCAAACCAGCCCCCCGTCCCGCCACCCAGGCCGCCCACGAGGTCCGCATCATCGGCGGGCAGTGGAAACGCAGCAAGCTGCCGGTGGCCGACCGGCCCGGCCTGCGGCCCACGCCCTCACGCGTGCGCGAGACGCTGTTCAACTGGCTCGGGCAGGACCTGAGCGGCTGGCGCTGCGTCGATGCCTTTGCCGGCACCGGTGCGTTGGGGCTGGAAGCGGCGTCGCGCGGTGCGGTCGAAGTGCTGCTGGTGGAGCAGGACCCGGTGTTGTGCAAATCCTTGCAGGCGACGGCGCAGCGGCTCAAGGCCGAGGGTGTGCGCGTGGAGCGGGGCGAAGGCGTGGCTGCGTTGCGCCAGCGCGCCGGCCGGGCGCTGGACCTCGTGTTCCTCGATCCGCCGTTCGGCGAGGACGGCAACGAGCCGCTGTTCGGCGCCGCGTTGCAGGCGGCCCGGCAGGCCGTCGGCGAACAGGGGCTGATCTACCTGGAGGCCCCGCGGGCCTGGTCCGACGACGAACTGGCGCAGATCGGCCTGCAGGCCCACCGCCACGGCAAGGCCGGCATGGTGCATTTCCACCTGCTGCGGCCCCTCGCGCCGCAGTGACAAGGCCGCGCCCGGGGGCTGCACTGGCAGACCTTGGCCGATAATCCGGGCCATGCCTGCCCACACCACGTCCACCCGCCGCATCGCGGTCTACAGCGGTACCTTCGACCCCTTGACCCTGGGCCATGAGGACGTGGTGCGCCGTGCCGCCGGTCTGTTCGACGAGCTCATCCTCGCGGTGGCCGTGGCCCACCACAAGAAGACGCGCTTCACGTTGAAGGAGCGTATGGAGATGGCCGCCGAGGCGCTGGCCGGCCTGCCGGTGCGCGTGCTGCCGTTCGAGGGACTGATCATGGACTTCTGCCGCGGGCAGGGCGCCTGCGCCGTCGTGCGCGGCATCCGCAACATGACGGATTTCGACTACGAGGCGCAAATGGCGGCCATGAACCGCAAGCTGCTGCCGACCGTCGAGACGGTGTTCCTGCTGCCGCAGGCCGAGTTGCAGTGCATCTCCAGCACCCTGGTGCGCGAGATTGCCACGCTCGGTGGCGATGTGTCGCAGATGGTGAGTCCGGTGGTGGCCGATCTCCTGACGCCGCGTCCATTGCAAGCCTGAGGACGACACCATGGCCCTGACGATCACCGCCGAGTGCATCAACTGCGACGTCTGCGAGCCCGAGTGCCCGAACCAGGCGATCTCGATGGGCGAAGACTATTACCAGATCGACCCGAACCGCTGCACCGAATGCGTCGGGCACTTCGACGAGCCGCAGTGCGTGCAGGTCTGCCCGGTCGAATGCATCCCGGTCGACCCGGCCCACGTTGAGAACCACGAGACGCTCTGGCAGAAATACCAGCGCCTGCAGGCGGCCGGTCAGTCGCTGGCGTCGCCGGGGCCTTCGGTCGTCTTGCCGCCGTCGGCCGGCTGAGCGGTCGTCGGGTCCGGTTTCGCCGGCCGCGGCGGCTTCGGCCGTGGTGGTTTGCTGGTGTGGATCAGGGCGGTGGCCTTGTCCATCTCGCCGGCGATCAGGTGCGGCAGCGCTTTCAGTGAACGGTCCAGCGCTTGGGCGATGGCGATGCGGTCGTCGGGTGACGGTTTCTTGAGCACCCAGTTCGCGACCTCGTTCTTGTTGCCGGGATGGCCGATGCCGATGCGCAGGCGCCAGTATTCGGGGTTGCCCAGCTGCGCATGGATGTCGCGCAGGCCGTTGTGGCCCGCATGGCCGCCCCCTTTCTTGAGCTTGGCCTCACCGGGGGGCAGGTCCAGCTCGTCGTGCACCACCAGCACTTCCTCAGGCGCGATCTTGAAGAAGCGGGCGAGCGAGGCGACCGACTTGCCCGAGAGGTTCATGTAGGTCTGCGGTTCGACCAGCCAGACACTCTGGCCACCCACGTTGGCCCGCGCGACCAGGCCGAAATGCCCGCGCTCCATCTGCAGCGAGGTCTTGAGCAGGCGGGCGGCCTCGTCCACAAACCAGAAGCCGGCGTTGTGGCGGGTCTGTTCGTATTCAGGGCCGGGATTGCCCAGGCCGGCGATGAGTTTGATCATGGCGTCGGATTATCGGGGGGCAGAAAACACAAAGGCCCGCACGGGGCGGGCCTTTGGGAGAAGAGCACAAGAATTACTTCTTGCCCTTGCCCTTCTTCTTGTCGTCGGCAGCAGCGGCGACGGGAGCGGCCACCACTTCTTCCACCGGCTCGACGACGGTGGCGATGGTGATGTCCTTGCGGCCGTGGGTCACGATCTTCACGCCGGCGGGCAGCTTGATGTCGCCGGTGTGGAGGGTGGCGCCCTTCTCGACAGCGCTCAGGTTCACTTCAATGAACTCCGGCAGCTGCATGGCCAGGCACTCGATCTCGATCTCGGTCACGATGTGGTTGACCAGGCACTTGTCGTTCTTGACGGCCGGCGAGTTCTCTTCGCCCACGAAGTGCAGCGGCACCTTCTTGTGCAGGCGGGTCTTTTCGTCGACGCGCTGGAAGTCCACGTGCAGGACTTGCGGCCTGTAGGGGTGGTACTGCACATCGCGCAGCAGGACCTTCTGGACCTTGCCAGCGAGTTCCATGTCCAGGATGGAGGCGTGGAAAGCTTCCTTCTTCAGGGCGTGCCACAGCGCGTTGTGATCGACTTCGATCGTCACGGGCGTGGTGTCACCACCGAAAACGATACCGGGCGCGCGACCGGTGATGCGCAGACGGCGGCTCGCACCCGTACCCTGCTTGGCGCGCTCAAAAGCGACAAATTGCATGACTGACTCCGTTGGAGGGGTTCCGCGACCAGAACGCCTCAGTTTGAAAAAGGCCGCACCACGTGGCGCAGCCCACTTTTTGTTGCCTCAGCTCAGAACAGGTTGTCCTGATCGGCAAACAAACTCATGACCGACTCGCCCGAGGCAATGCGCGCGATGGTTTCGGCCATCAGCGGCGCCACGGAGAGCTGGCGGATCTTGGCGCAGGCCTGGGCGGCCTGCGACAGGGGAATGGTGTTGGTCACGACGACTTCGTCCAGGGCAGAGCCCTTGGCGATGCGGTCGATGGCCGGGCCGGAGAAGATGGCGTGCGTGCAGTAGGCGTAGACGTGCTTGGCGCCACGTTCCTTGAGCACCTCGGCGGCTTTGACCAGCGTGCCGGCGGTGTCGATCATGTCGTCCATGATCACGCAGTTGCGGCCGTCGATGTCACCGATCACGTGCATCACTTCCGACACGTTGGCCTTCGGGCGGCGCTTGTCGATGATGGCCATGTCGCAGTTGAGCTGCTTGGCCAGCGCCCGGGCGCGCACCACGCCACCGACGTCGGGCGACACGACCAGCAGGTCGGGATAGTTCTTGGTGCGCAGGTCACCCAGCAGCACGGGAGACGCGTAGATGTTGTCGACCGGGATGTCGAAGAAACCCTGGATCTGGTCGGCGTGCAGGTCCATCGTCAGCACGCGGTTGACGCCCACGGTCTGCAGCATGTTGGCGACCACCTTGGCAGAGATCGGCACGCGGCTGGAGCGCGGACGGCGGTCCTGGCGGGCATAGCCGAAGTAGGGGATCACGGCCGAGATGCGTGCGGCAGAGGCCCGCTTGAGCGCGTCGACCATGATGATGAGTTCCATCAGGTTCTCATTGGTCGGTGCGCAGGTGGACTGGACGACGAAGACGTCGCGGGCACGCACGTTCTGGGTGATCTCGACCGTCACCTCGCCATCGGAGAAACGGCCGACATTGGCGGCTCCGAGCTGGGTGTTGAGGTGTTGCGCGATCTCGGCGGCCAGCACCGGATTCGCATTGCCGGTGAAGATCATGAAATCAGGGGGCTGAACTTGCATGGTGTTCCCAGCGGCTTCAACGGCCAGTGCACTGGCCGACAGCGGCGAAGCCGCTGTGTGAGGTGGTTCAATAAAACGGGTGGCAGGGGAGGAAGGACTCGAACCCTCGCATGCTGGAATCAAAATCCAGTGCCTTTACCAACTTGGCGACTCCCCTACTCAGGACACCTGTGCGGCTTGCCTTTCGGCTTACCACGCAGACAACCCAAAAATGTCGCAGGTCACGCATCCGCTGCCCGGACTGCGAGTCACCGATTTTAATCGGAACACCAGCCCAGCAATGGATGTGCATCCATGTTGCCGCATTCACGAACCGTCCAGCCTTGTGGAGCGCCGGAAAGATCCGCTGCCTGCGGCAGCTGTGCAAACACCGCGGTACCCGATCCGGTCATCCGTCCACGCAGGCCGCGGGAAGAAAGCCACTCCAGGCATCGCACCACGTCGGGACACAGAACCTGTGCCACCGGCTGCAGATCGTTGTGACCGAAATCCAGAATTTTCCGGAGATCGAAGGCGATGCAAGCATCGCCTTTGCATTGATCTGCTGTGGTGTTTGCAGCAAAGCCTTGGAGTATAGCAGTTTTTGTGGCGCGTTGCAGTTCTGGCGCACTGAAAATGGCCTGAGTGGATGCGCCCGCGTCTGGTTTCACGACAACAAACCGGGCGGAAGCCAGCGAAATCGGTGTCAGCCGCTCGCCCACGCCTTCGACCCATGCGTTGCGGCCGCCGATGAAGAACGGCACGTCGGCGCCCAGTTTGAGGCCGATGGCCGCCAGTTCGTGGCGCTTCAGGCCCAGGTTCCAGAGGCGGTTGAGCGCCAGCAGGCAGGTGGCCGCATCGGAAGAGCCGCCGCCCATGCCGGCTTCGGCGGGAATGCGCTTTGTCAGACGGATGTGAGCGCCCGCAGTGCATCCCGTGGCCTGTTGCAGCGCGCGGGCGGCGCGAACGCACAGGTCGACCTCGGGCAATGCCAAACCGGGTGTTGCGTCTTCGCGGCTGATCTGACCACCGTCGCGCCGCTCGAAATCGAGGGCGTCGCACCAGTCGATCAGCATGAAGACCGATTGCAGCAGGTGATAGCCGTCGTCGCGCCGGCCCACGATGTGCAGGAACAGGTTCAGCTTGGCAGGTGCCGGGACGTTGAGCAGCTGCCTGGAAGAGATGTCGGGAGGGTTCATGGCTCGAAGACCAGCCGCAGCTCGGCGGTGGGCAGGGGTTGCAGCCTCCGGGCGACGATGCGTCCTTCTGGCTGGCGGCTCAGGTCGGCTTCCCAGCCGCTGGCCGGCGCCTGCCGGCCCTGCAGCCAGTCGAACAGCGCCGCCACCGGCACGGCGCCACCGGCCAGTTCGGTCGACAGGGCGTCGAGTGTGGGGCGTTGCGTGACGCGGTCACCCTGCTGCAGCTCGGCGCCCTGGCGGGACCAGCGCAGGCTCGCCAGCCGCTGCCCCAGCGGCGAATGGATCTGGAGTTCGCCTTCGCCGGCCGTGCCCTGCAGCTCGAAACCGGCCGACCAGTTTTCCACCGGGTCGTTCTGGATGGTCAGCGCGAAGCGGCCCGTCCACGACGGGAACTGTTCGCGGGAAGGCGAGCGGGTGGGGGCAGCACAGGCGGACAGCAGCACCGCCACGCCGATGAGCCCGGCGGCGCGCAGGCAGGCGCGCCGGGTCCGCGACAGGCTCATGGTTTGACGCGCAGGCGCTGCAGCGTGCCTTGCAGGGTCTCGTTGTCGGCCGCCAGGAGCAGGCCTTCGCGCCAGATCTTCAGTGCCTGCTCACGTTCGCCGCTGGCCCAGAGCACTTCGCCCAGGTGGGCGGCAATTTCGGCATCGGGGCGCTTTTCGAACGCGTCCTTGAGCACCTCGCGGGCCTTCTGCATCTCGCCCTGCTTGAACAGCACCCAGCCCAGGCTGTCGCGGATGTAGGCGTCGTCCGGCGCCATGGCCACGGCCTTCTCGATCAGCTGGCGGGCCTCGGACAGCCGCTGGCCACGGTCGGCCAGCGAATAGCCCAGGGCGTTGTAGGCGTGGTGGTGGTCGGGCTTGAGCGCGATCACCTGGCGGAACAGGCGCTCCATGTCGTCGATGCGGTTGATCTTCTCGGCCATCATGGCCTGGTCGTAGATCAGATCGGTGTCCTTGGGGAAGCGCACGACCGCTTCGCCGTAGACGTCGTACGCCTTCTGCCATTCCTTGAATTCGCGCAGCAACTGGGCTTCGGCGACGAACTTCAGGCGCGCATCCTCGGGGCGGCGCTCCGGGTGGTTGCGCAGCAGGGCCCTGGCCTTGGCCATCTGGCCCTGGTGCGCCAGCAGCGAAGCACGCCGCATCTGCGCCGCCATGATGTCGTCGGCGTTTTCGATGCGGTCGAGCCAGGCGTTGGCGGCGGCGTAGTCCTTCTGCTGTTCGGCGATCTGGGCCATCAGCAGATAGCCCTGGGTCAGGCCACGCGCGGAGCGTTCGTCCCCGGCCTGGCGGGTCAGCGACATGTAGTTCTGCACCGATTGCGTCGCGGCCGGCAGGCGCTTGTCCTGCACCTGCAGCGTGGCCAGCAGCAGCCAGGGCTCGGGTGCATCCGGCTGGATGCGGGTCAGGTTCTCCAGCAGCGACCGGGACTCGGCCTGGCGTTGCAGGTCGAACAGCAGGCGGGCATAGGCCAGGGCCACCATGTTGGCTCCACCCGGTGCCGGCGGGCTGGCTTTGAGCTGTCCCTTGACGATCGATTCGGCGGCGGTCAGTCCTTCCTCGACCAGGTCGATGGCCAGCAGGGCGGGATAGGGCGACGCCGGTTCGGCCGCGTGGCCGTTGCGCGCCGAGGTCAGGGCCTGTGTGTTCTGGTCGGCCGCCATTTCCATCAGACCGATGGTGGTCCAGGCGGCGGCGGCATGCTGGGGCTGCTTGAGGGTGGGGGCCAATGCCTCGCGCACGACCTGAAGGGCGGCGGCCTTGTCGGGCGCGCGGGCGTAGATCTGCGGAATGGCGTTGATGGCCTCGTTGCGCGCGGGCAGCGGCGCCTGCTCGACCAGGCGCCGCAACACGGGCGCGGTCTCGCTGACGCGGTTGAGGGCCAGCAGGATCTGCAGTTCATAGCGGTCGGCGTCGGGCGAGACGGCGATCGCCTGCGACCAGGCCCGTGCTGCGGTCAGGGCCGCATCGCCCGACCGTGCCTGCAGCGCGATCTCGACCGCCCGGCGGAACAGCACGGGGTCGTTCTGCTTGCGGGCCGCGTCGAGGATCAGCGAGTAGCCGGTGCCCGGCTCGCCGCTGGACACGTTCAGCTCGCCCAGCAGCAACTGGTAGAACAGCGGCGCACTCAGGTTGGAGTTCTCGACCGGCGGCTCGGTTGCCGCCTTTTCTTCCTGGGCCCAGCCAGGCGCCGCGGACATCAGAAGGCCCAGCCCCAGCAGGCCGGACAGCAGCTTGCGCACGGGCGGACGCAGTGCTTGTTGGGGGCCAGGGGCGTGCAATGTGTTCATCGGGTCATGATAATGGAACGGTCTGTGCCGACGAGGCTGGGAGTCGTTCTCCCGCCCGGGCGTTCCCGAGAAAGCCAGGAAATTCCAGCGATGCCCGAATTGCCCGAGGTTGAAGTCACCCGCCGCAGCTTTGCCGACCGCATCGCCGGTGCGCGGATCGAGGCCGTCGCGCTGGGCAAGCCGTTGCGCTGGCCGCTGGGGTGCGAGCCGAACGAGCTGACCGGTCGCCAGGTCGTGTCGGTCGGCCGGCGCGGCAAATACCTGTTGTTGCACCTGGACCAGGGGTTGTTGCTGCTGCACCTGGGCATGTCCGGCAGTCTGCAGTTCGCGCCGGTCTTGCCGCCGCCGGGCGTGCACGACCATTTCGACCTGCGCACCAGCAAGGGGGTGCTGCGGCTGCACGATCCGCGCCGCTTCGGTGCCGTCGTGCATGCCCGGTCGCTCGACGACCCGCGCGCCCACAAGCTGCTGTCGGGGCTCGGCGTCGAGCCGCTGGAGGCCGGATTCGATCCCCTGGTGTTCCACCGCGGCCTGCGCCTGCGGCGCGCCAGCATCAAGCAGGTCCTGCTGGCGGGCGATCTGGTGGTGGGGGTCGGCAACATCTATGCATCCGAGGCGCTGTTTCTTGCCGGCATCCGGCCGACGGTGCGCGCAGACCGGCTGAGCGCGGCACGTGCCACGCGTCTGCACGGCGCGGTCATCAGCGTGTTGCAGCGGGCACTGGCGATGGGCGGCAGCACCTTGCGCGACTTCTCGGCGGCCGACGGGCAGAGCGGGTATTTCCAGATGGATGCGATGGTGTACGGCCGGGATGGCCAGCCCTGCCGCACCTGCGAGACGCCCATCCGGCTGTTGCGCCAGGGGCAGCGTTCGACTTATTTCTGCCCCGGCTGCCAGAAAGCCTGAGAACAAGGCCCGGGGCTGCCGGGGTGCGATGCTATATTGACCGGATTCACTCATTTGCGGACCATGAGCTTCAACCAGGAACTCGACGACCACGGCGCCTGGCGCAGACAGTTTGCGCTGCGGCTCAAATTGATGTCCGAATGGCTGCGTGACCATGAGCTGCTGGAGGCCGGGGTTCGGGAGCGGCTGGACCAGCTGCAGTCCCAGGTCCGCAACGACAAGATCATGGTGGCCTTCGTGGCCGAGTTCTCGCGCGGCAAGTCCGAGCTGATCAATGCCATGTTCTTTGCTGGCTACGGTCGCCGCATCATGCCCGCCAGCGCCGGCCGCACCACGATGTGTCCGACCGAGCTGGCCTACGAGTCCGACATCCCGCCCTGCCTGCGCCTGCTGCCGATCGAGACGCGGCTGCAGTCCAAGTCGCTGCTGGACTGGCGCAATGCGCCGGACAAGTGGGAGCGTGTCGACCTCGATGTGAACGACCCGCAGCAGCTGGCCCGCGCCATCCAGAAGGTGGCAGAGGTGCGGCGCGTGAGCCGCTCCGAGGCCGCGTCGCTGGGTTTCTGGAACGAGGAACTGCCCGACGACAACCCGATGGTGGGGGCCGATGGCTTGATCGAGGTGCCGAAGTGGCGCCATGCGCTCATCAACATGGCGCACCCGCTGCTCAAGCAGGGGCTGGTGATCCTGGACACCCCGGGGCTGAACGCGATCGGTGCCGAGCCGGAACTGACGGTGAGCCTGCTGCCGCAGGCGCATGCCGTCGTGTTCATCCTGGCGGCCGACACGGGCGTGACCAAGTCGGATCTGGCGATCTGGCGCCAGCACATCGCGGGGCTGCCCGAAGGCCAGGCCAGCCGCCTGGTGGTGCTCAACAAGATCGACACCATGTGGGACGCGTTGAGCACGCCCGAGCAGGTGCAGCTGCAGATTGCTTCGCAGCGCACCGACTCGGCCGACGTGCTGGGCCTGTCGCCGCTGCAGGTGATTCCGGTGTCGGCGCAGAAGGGCCTGCTGGCCAAGGTCGGGCGTGACGAGAAGCTGCTGGCGGCCAGCAACCTGATGGAGCTGGAGGTGGCGCTGGGCGTCGACCTGCTCGGCCAGCGCCGCAAGATCCTGGCAGGCGCCGTCGCCGGTGCCGTGCAGGCGCTGCGCCAGGAGACCGGCCAGCTGGTGCACACCCGTGCGCGTGATCTGGTGGAGCAGATCCAGGAGCTCGAAGGCCTGCGCGGAAAGAACACCAGCGTGATCAAGCAGATGCGTCTGCGCATCGAGCAGGAGCAGGCGGAATTCGACGCCAGCGGCGCCAAGATCCAGGCGGTGCGGTCGGTGCACCTGCGGCTGCTCAAGGACCTGTTCACGCTGCTGGGGCACTCGCAGCTCAAGACCCGCGTCACCGAGCTGGCGCGCACGCTCAAGCAGCCGGGCATCAAGCTCGGCGTGCGCCGCGCCTATGGCACGACCTTTGACCATCTGCGGGCCGACCTGATGCGCGCGGACCAGCTGGCTGGCGAGATCCAGTCGATGCTGGAGGGCAGCTTCAAGAGCCTGAATGCCGAGTACAGCTTCTCGCTGCAACCGCCCACGCCGCCCCAGCTGCAGCAGTACCTCAAGGACCTCGATCTGATCGAGAAAAGCCATCTGCAGTACCTGAGCCTGGGCAATGCCTTGCGGCTGGCCCAGCCGGAGTTCGGTGAGCGCCTGGCGCGCGCGCTGATGAGCCGCCTGCGCGTGGTCAACGACACAGCGGTGAACGCGGTCGAGCTGTGGAACAAGTCCGCGGCTGCCCAGCTGGACGCGCAGCTGCGTGAGCGGCGCCGCAACTTCAGCCGCCGCATCGAGGCGGTTTCGCGCATCCAGCAGGCGGCCAGCGGGCTGGACGAACGCATCCGCGAGCTGCAGTCGCAGCAGACCGAGCTGCACCTGATGGAAGCCAAGCTCGCCGAGCTGACCGAGCAGCTGCTGGCGCCGGTCGAAGAAGACACCGCCGAAGCCGTCGCGGCATGAGCCCGCCGGTGCGGGACCTGCGGCGCTTCGCGCCGGCCCTGATCCGCTGGCAGCGCGAAAGTGGCCGCCATGGCCTGCCCTGGCAGGGCACGCGAGATCCCTACCGCGTCTGGCTCTCCGAGATCATGTTGCAGCAGACGCAGGTCGCGGCCGTGATCGGCTATTACGACCGTTTTCTGCTCCGTTTTCCGGACGTGCGCTCTCTGGCCGCCGCGACCTCGGATGAGGTGATGGCGCAGTGGAGTGGCCTTGGCTACTACAGCCGGGCGCGCAACCTGCACCGCTGCGCGCAGCAGGTGGTGGAGATTCACTGCGGGGTGTTTCCTGTCCAGGCGGCGGAACTGGAGCAGCTGCCGGGCATCGGCGCCTCGACCGCTGCGGCGATTGCCGCCTTCTGCCACGGCGAGCGGATCTCGATCGCCGACGGCAATGTGCGCCGGGTGCTCAGCCGTTTGCTGGCCTTTGGCGGCGACCTTTCGGCGGCTGGTCCGCAGCGCGAGATGTGGGACCTGGCGCAATCGCTGCTGCCAGCATCGCCGGTGCCACAAGACATGGTGGCGTACACGCAGGGGCTGATGGACCTGGGTTCGGGCGTCTGCTCGCGGACGCGGCCTTCCTGCGAGAAGTGTCCGGTGGCCGACCTGTGCGCCGCGAAACATCAGGGCACGACGGACCGGTACCCGGTCAAGACCCGCAAGGTCGCGCGCCGCCACGAAAGCTGGTGGCTGCTGGTGCTGCGGCGCTCTGTTGCCGGTGGTTCGGCGCAGGTCTGGCTGGAGCGGCGGCCGGCGAAGGGCATCTGGGCCGGTTTGTTCTGTGTGCCGGTGCTGGCCGATGAGGCGGCGGCCCTCGCCGTTGCCGGTGTGGACCCGGCAGCGGCGCAAGCCCTGCCGGCGGTGTCGCATGCGCTCACGCACCGCGAGTTGCGGCTGCATCCCGTGCTGGTGGATGTGGCGCCGGGCGGTCCGTGGCCGGTCTCGACGGAGGGGCAGTGGGTGGCGCTGGACAACCTCGCGGCCTGCGGTCTGCCAGCCCCGGTGCGTGCGCTGCTGGAGCGGCTGCCCGCCTGAGGCGGCGGCCGGTCAGTGGGCGGGAGGGGTGGATGCCGCCCGTGCCGCCACGGGCCAGCTGTCGAGCTCGCGGTGCCGCAGGCGTGTCGCCCATTCGGCAGAAAACGCCTTGGCCAGCTGCTCGACCAGGTAGACGGAACGGTGCTGCCCGCCGGTGCAGCCGATGGCGACGGTCACGTAGCTGCGGTGGTCCCGCAGCATCTGGGGCAGCCAGTGGCGCAGGAAGCCGCCGATCTGCTGCTCCATCTGGGCCACTTCCGGCTGGATGGCCAGGAAACCGGCGACCGGGGCGTCGCGCCCGGTGAGCGGACGCAGCAGCGGTTCGTAGTGCGGGTTGGGCAGCATGCGCACGTCGAACACGAAGTCGGCGTCCATCGGAATGCCGCGCTTGAACGCGAACGACTCGAAGACCAGGGTCAGCGGCACCTGCTGCACGCCGAGCACGTCCTTGATCTGGCTGCGCAGTTCGGCCGCGCGGATCAGGCTGGTGTCGAGCACCAGGGCCTGGTCCCGCAGTTCGGAGAGCAGCTCGCGTTCGTATTCGATCGCGTCGGTCAGCGCGCGGTGCTCGTCGTCGGAGGTCTTGAGCGACAGAGGGTGCCGGCGGCGGGTCTCGGAGAAGCGCCTGACCAGGGTGTCGGTGGTCGCATCGAGAAACACCGTGGTCAGGTGGATGGTCATGCCCGGCTGGTGCCGGATCGCGGCCAACCGCGCGGGCAGCCCGGGCAGCGAGGCAGCGCTGCGCACGTCCATGGCGATGGCGACCTTGCTGGCGCGGTGGCTCTGTTCCAGCGCGATGAAGGAGGCCAGCAACTCGGGCGGCAGGTTGTCGACGCAGTAGTAACCCAGGTCTTCGAGGGCGGTGAGGGCGATCGACTTGCCCGAACCGGACATGCCGGTGATCAGCACCAGTTCAAGGATCTCCTGCGCGCGGGGCGTTGCGGTGGCGGTGTTCATGCGGCGAGCAGCTCACGGGCGTGGGCGAGCGAGACTTCGGAGCGGTCGTTGCCGCCGAGCATGCGCGCCAGTTCGGCGACGCGCACTTCGTCGGTGATCGCGGACACGGTGCTATGGGTGGTGGTGCCGCTCAGGCGTTTGCTGACCAGCAGGTGGTGGTCGCCACAGGCCGCGACCTGGGGCAGGTGGGTCACGGCCAGCACCTGGCGGTCGCGGCCGAGCTGCCGCAGCAGCTGCCCCACGGTGTGGGCCACGGCACCGCCGATGCCCGAGTCGACCTCGTCGAAGATCAGGGTCGGGGCCTGCCCCAGCTGGCTGGTGACGACCGAGATCGCCAGCGCGATGCGCGAGAGTTCGCCGCCCGAGGCGACCTTGCCGACAGGGCGGGCGGCGACACCGGCATGGCCGGCGACGAGGAATTCGACCTGTTCCCAGCCGTGGGCCTGCGGCTCGTCCAGCTTCTGCAGTGCGACCTCGAAACGGCCACCCTGCATGCCCAGCGTCTGCATCGCTGCGGTGACGGCTTTCGAGAGCTTGGGCGCGGCCTGTTGCCGCTGCTTGCCCAGGCGGGCCAGTTCGGTGTCGAAGGACTTCCAGGCGCCGCGTTCGGCGGCCTTGAGCGCATCGAGGTCCATGGCCTGGCCAACGCCCTCAAGTTCTTTTTTCCAGCCTTCCAGCAGCTCGGCCAGTTCCTCTGGCGGGCGGCGGTAGCGGCGCGCGAGCGACAGCCATTGCGACAGCCGCTGATCGAGTGCCTCAAGTCCGCTCGGGTCGAGATCGGTGTCGCGTTCGTAGTGGTGCAGGCTGCGCACCGAGTCCTCGACCTGCGCGAGCGCCGCCTGCAGGGCTTCGATGGGGCCGTTGAACATCGGCTCCAGGTGTGCCTGGCCCTGCAACAGGCCCAGCGCGCGGTGGATCAGGGCGGCTGCGCTGCCTTCGTCGTCGTCCAGCGCAGCGGCCGCGCTGCGGGCCGCGTCCTGCAGCCCCTGCGCGTTGGCCATGCGGCTGTGTTGGGCGTTGAGTTCTTCCCATTCGCCGGCGCGCGGCTGCAGTTTGTCCAGTTCGCCGATCTGCCAGGACAGCCGGTCGCTTTCCTGCTGCAGGGTGTTCTGGCGCTCGGTCGCGCTTTCCAGCGCCTTGCGGGCCTGGCGCCAGGCGCCCCACAGTGCCGCCGCGGTCGAGGTGTCGACGCCGGCGTAGGCGTCGAGCAGGCCGCGCACCGCGTCGGCCCGGGTCAGGCTCTGCCAGGCGTGCTGCCCGTGGATGTCGACCAGGTGGTCGGCCAGGATCTTGAGCTGAGCCATGGTGGCCGCGCTGCCGTTGATCCAGCCGCGGCTGCGGCCCTCGGTGTCGACCGTGCGGCGCAGCAGCAAGGCGTCGTCGGCCTGGAAGCCTTGCTCGTCGAGCCATGGCTTGAGCGAGGCCGGCGTGTCGAACTCGGCAGCCACTTCGCAGCGGGGGGCGCCTTCGCGCACCACGCCGCTGTCGCTGCGGGCGCCCAGGGCCAGCTGGAGCGCGTCGATGAGGATGGATTTGCCGGCGCCGGTTTCGCCCGTGAGCACGTTGAAGCCCTGGTCCAGTTCGAGGTCCAGGGCGGGCACGATGACGAAATCACGCAGGACGATGCGTCGCAGGCTCATGGGCGATTCGGAACAAACGGAGGTTGAGAGCCCCGTATTCTGAACGCTCTCACGCGCCTTCGTTCCAGTGCAGCTTCTTGCGCAGGGTGTCGAAGTAGCTCCAGCCCAACGGATGGAGCAGGCGCAGTGTGTGTTCCGAGCGCCGGACCACGATGCGGTCGCCGTGCAGCAGGCTGGTGAGCGACTGCATGTCGAAGTTGGCGCTGGCGTCCTTGCCCGAGACGATCTCGACCGCCACCTCGCAATGCGCAGGCAGCACGATGGGGCGGTTGGACAGGGTGTGCGGTGCGATCGGCACCATGATCCAGCCGCCGACGGCCGGATGCAACAGCGGGCCGCCGGCCGAGAGCGAATAGGCGGTGGAACCGGTGGACGAGGCGATGATCAGGCCGTCGGCGCGCTGGTTGGCCACGAAATGGCCGTCGACCTCGACCCGCAGCTCGATCATGCTGGCCACGCCGCCGCGGTTGACCACCACGTCGTTGAGCGCCGTGGCCTCGAACACGCAGCGCCCGTCGCGCCAGACGCTGGCGGCCATCAGCGCGCGGGGGTCTTCCTCGAACTCGCCGCGCAGGATGGCTCGCAAGTTGTCGCGGTAGCTCTCCAGCGGAATGTCGGTGATGAAGCCCAGGCGCCCCTGGTTGATGCCCACCAGCGGCACACCGTAGCGAGCCAGCTGCCGTCCGATGCCCAGCATGGTGCCGTCGCCACCGATCACCAGCGCCAGGTCGATGGTCTTGCCCATCGCCGGCACATCCAGCGCCGGGTACTGCAGCAGGCCGGTGTTGAGCGCGGTTTCCTGTTCCAGCGAAACCTCGCAGCCTTCGTCGTGCAGGAACTCGGCCAGCTCTTCCACCACCTTGCGAGAACCCGGTGCCTGGTATTTGCCGACCACGGCAACGTGTGCGAATCGCTGGCGTTTCCCCGGTGAGGGGGCCGCTTGGCGGCTGGAATCTGGCTGGGTCATGCACAAATTACAACATAGGGGGCCGCTGTGTCTCGCCCCCCACAAACCCTTGCTCCGTGCGGGACCGCGCAAGGGTGTGTGGTCCGTAAAATGAAGCCATGCTGGACGATCGCTCCAAACTCCTTCTCAAGACCCTGGTCGAGCGCTACATCGCCGACGGCCAGCCGGTGGGCTCGCGCACGCTGGCCAAGGCGGCCGGCATGGAGCTGTCGCCGGCGACCATCCGCAATGTGATGAGCGACCTGGAAGAGCTGGGTCTGATCGCCAGTCCCCACACGTCCGCAGGCCGCATTCCCACGGCGCGCGGCTACCGGCTGTTCGTCGACACCATGCTCACAGTGCGGCGCGACGGATTCGCGAGCGCGCAGAGCATGGGGTCGGCCGGCATCGAGGCCGGTGACCAGCCGCAACGCGTGATCAGCCATGCCGCCCAGATGCTGTCGAGTCTGTCGCAGTACGTGGGCGTGGTGATGGCGCCGCGCCGCGCCTCTGTGTTTCGCCACATCGAATTCCTGAGCCTGTCGGACCGCCGTGTGCTGGTCATCCTGGTGTCGCCCGACGGCGATGTGCAGAACCGGATCATCCATACCCAGGTCAGCTTCAGTCAGTCCCAGTTGCTGGAGGCCGCCAATTTCCTCAATGCCCACTACGCGGGCCTGACGATGGAAGAGGTGCGCGGCCGGCTGCGCAACGAGGTTGAAGCCTTGCGCGGCGAAATCGCCTCGCTGATGCAGGCGGCCGTCGACATCGGCGCCGAAGCCGACACCCAGCAGGAGGACGTGGTGGTGTCGGGCGAGCGCAACCTGCTGTCGGTGAGCGAGTTCTCCAATGACATGGGACACCTGCGACAACTCTTCGACCTGTTCGAGCAGAAGACCCAGCTGATCCGCCTGATGGACGTGTCGTCGCAGGCCGATGGCGTGCGCATCTACATCGGCGGGGAGAGCCATGTCGTGCCGTTCGAGGATCTTTCGGTGGTCACCGCGCCGTATGAGGTGGATGGTCAGGTGGTGGGCACACTGGGCGTGATCGGGCCACAGCGCATGCCCTACGACCGCATGATCCAGATCGTCGATGTGACCGCCAAACTGGTGAGCAACGCGCTGAGCCACAAGTAGAACCGGGCCGCACACCGCGCCGCGATGCGGTCTCTGCCCCCCTACAATCCGGGCCTTGTCGGGCCGTTAGCTCAGTTGGTCAGAGCAGAGGACTCATAATCCTTTGGTCGTTGGTTCAAGCCCAACACGGCCTACCAAAAAACCGTGCTACAATGCATGTCTTCGCGGCTGTAGCTCAGCTGGATAGAGTACTTGGCTACGAACCAAGGGGTCGTGGGTTCGATTCCTGCCAGCCGCACCAAACGAAAAGCCCGCAGCCACAAGCTGCGGGCTTTTTTCTTTTCCGCTCCGAAACGTTCTCTTCGAGCCGTTCTTCCATGAGCAAAGCATTCACCCGCGAAACCGACTCCGACGCAGACGACGAGCTGCCCGAACCGGCGGTGCTGCCGACCGGGGTGAACTACATCACCCGGGCGGGTTACGACCGCCTGCGTGCCGAGTTGATGGCGCTGATCGACGAAGAGCGGCCACGCATCGTCGAGATCGTGCACTGGGCTGCGAGCAACGGTGACCGGTCCGAGAACGGCGACTACCTCTACGGCAAGAAGCGCCTGCGCGAAATCGATCGCCGCATCCGTTTCCTCACCCGCCGGCTCGAAATTGCCGAGGTGGTGGACAGTTCGCTGCACCATGGTGGCGACCAGGTGTTTTTCGGCGCCACCGTGACCTATGCGGACGACGATGGCAAGGAGACCACGGTGACCATCCTCGGTGTCGACGAGGCCGAGAGCGCGCGTCACGAGATCAGCTGGGTGTCGCCGGTGGCGAGAGCCTTATTGAAGGCCAGGGTCGGTGACCTGGTGCGTCTGGTGGTGCCTGGCGGCAGCCAGGAACTGGAAGTCCTGGCCGTCAGCTATCCGGCGCCCGCAGCCTGAGCCGGCGCGTCAGGCGGCCCGGAACCGCTGGGCCTTGATCACCGAGGGGGTGCGCTTGAGGCTGCGCAGCACCTCGGCCAGGTGTCCCCGGTCACGCACCGCGATCGAGAAGCGGATGTCGGTGGCGGTCTGGGCCGGTTCATCGCCCATGTCGACGTGGGTGATGTCGGCTTCGGCCGCCGCGATGGCCGAGGCCACCCGCGCCAGCACACCCTTGCCATCGGCCACGGTCACCACCACGGTGGTCTCGAACGGCCGCACCGGTTCGTCGGCCCATTCGACCTGCAGGAAACGCTCGCCATCGCGCGCCAGCAGGCGCCGGCCGGTCGGGCAGTCGTCGGAGTGCACGATCAGGCCTTCGCCTCGGCCAAGGTACCCGACGATGCGGTCACCGGGAATCGGCTGGCAGCAGCGCGCGTATTGCACCGACAGGCCTTCGCTGCCGTCCAGGCTGACCACACCCTGCGACACCGACTCGTCCTGCCCGGCGGCGTAGCGCTCGGTGCTGATGAGCACGGCATCAGGCTTGAGGCCGGTTTCGGACAGCAACACAGCCAGCTTCTTGCCGACCATGCTGGCGATGCGTTTGCCCATGCCGATGTCGGACAGCAGCTCTTCGCGCGACTTGTTGCCGGTGAAGCGCAGCAGCTTGTCCCAGGTGGCCTTGTGTTCGCCGTCTGCGGTCGGCAGGCTGGCGATGCCTTCGGAACGCAGTGCCTGCTCCAGCATGCGTTCACCCAGCTGGTGCGATTTTTCCTGCGCCAGGGTCTTGAGGTGGTGGCGGATCTTGGAGCGCGCGCGACCGGTCTTGACGAAGGACAGCCAGGCCGGATTGGGTTCGGCGTTCTCCGCGGTGACGATCTCGACCACGTCGCCGTTGGACAGTTCGGTGCGCAGTGGCCGCTGCTCGCCGTTGATGCGGGCGGCGACGGCGCGGTTGCCGACGCCGCTGTGGATGGCGTAGGCGAAGTCCATCACCGTGGCGCCACGCGGCAGCGCCAGGATCTTGCTCTGCGGCGTGAAGACATAGACCGCATCGGGGAACAGGTCGATCTTGATGTGGTCCCAGAACTCGCTGGCGTCGTGGGTCTCCTGCTGGATGTCCAGCAGCGACTGCAGCCACTGAGTGCCCAGGCGCTGCGTGGTGTCGCTGCCTGGCTCGTTGGCCTTGTAGAGCCAGTGGGCGGCCACGCCGGACTCTGCCACCACGTCCATGGCGTGCGTGCGCAGCTGGAACTCGATGTTGGTGCCGAACGGGCCGATGAGGGTGGTGTGCAGCGACTGGTAGCCGTTGACCTTGGGAATGGCCACGTAGTCGCGGAATTTGCCCGGCACCGGCTTGTAGAGCTGGTGCAGCAGACCCATGCCGGTGTAGCAGTCGGTCAGGTCGGGCACGACGATGCGGAAGCCGTAGATGTCGGTCACCTGCGAGAACGACAGGTGCTTGCTGTCCATCTTGCGGTAGACCGAATACAGCGTCTTCTCGCGGCCGACGATGCGCACGGACATGCCCTGGCGAGCGAAGGCGCCCTCGACCTCGCGCTGCACACGGGCGATCAGGTCCTTGCGGCGGGTGCGGGACTTGTTCAGCGCCTTGGACAGGATCTCGTAGCGCCAGGGGTGCAGGAAGCGGAACGACAGGTCCTGCAGCTCGCGGTAGGTGAAATTCAGGCCCAGGCGGTGGGCGATCGGCGCGTAGATTTCCAGCGTCTCGCTGCTGATGCGCTCCCACTTGCTGCGGGGCATGTCGCCCATGGTCCGCATGTTGTGGGTGCGGTCGGCCAGCTTGATCAGGATGACCCGCACGTCCTTGGCCATCGCCAGCAGCATCTTGCGGAAGGACTCGGCCTGGTTCTGCTCGCGCGTGTCAAAGGCCAGCTTCTCCAGCTTGGTCAGGCCGTCGACCAGATCGGCCACTGGTGCGCCGAAGCGCTCGACCAGCTCGGTCTTGCTGACGCCGCAGTCTTCCATGGCGTCGTGCATCAGCGCCGCCATCAGGGCCTGCGCGTCGAGCTTCCATTCGGCGCATTGCGCCGCGACGGCGATCGGGTGGGTGATGTAGGGATCGCCGTTCTTGCGCAACTGGCCCAGATGGGCCTCGTCGGCGAAGCGGTAGGCGCGCCGGATGTTCTCGATGTCGGCCGCGCCGAGGTACTCCAGCCGGCCCAGCAGGGCAGCAAAGCTCGCCGCTGCCGCGCCGTGGGCGGCGGGGTGGGCCTGCGGTGCAGGGGGCGAGAGGCTGCCGGGCGCGGCGGTGGTGGTCATCCCGCTACTGTAGCCTGAGGCGCATCACCTCGCAGGGGGCACGAGGATCGTCGGGCGCGCTTCGGGCAGCTTCTCGGGGTAGTCCAGGCTGTAGTGCAGGCCGCGGCTTTCGCGCCGCAGCATGGCCGACATCACGATCAGGTCGGCGACCTGGACCAGGTTGCGCAGCTCCAGCAGGTCTCGGGTGACGTGGAACTGGGCGTAGAACTCCTGGATTTCACCCTGCAGCAGGGCAATGCGGTGCGCCGCGCGCTCCAGCCGCTTGTTGGTGCGCACGATGCCCACGTAGTCCCACATGAAGCGGCGCAGCTCGTCCCAGTTGTGCGAGATCACGACCTGCTCGTCGGCGTCCTTGACCCGGCTGGCGTCCCAGAGGGGGATCTCGGGCCGGGCGGCCGCAGGCGCGGTGTGGATCGCCTTCACGGCAGCCTGCGCGAACACCATGCACTCGACCAGCGAGTTGCTGGCCAGGCGGTTGGCGCCGTGCAGGCCGGTGCAGGTGGTTTCGCCGACGGCATACAGGCCGTCGATGTCGGTGCGGCCCGACAGGTCGGTGACCACGCCGCCGCAGGTGTAGTGCGCGGCCGGCACGACCGGGATCGGCTCCCTGGTGATGTCGATGCCCAGCTCGGCGCAACGCGCCAGGATGTTGGGGAAGTGCTCCCGCAGGAACTCGGGGCTCTTGTGCGAGATGTCCAGGTGCACGCAGTCCAGCCCGTGCTTCTTCATCTCGTAGTCGATGGCGCGGGCCACGATGTCGCGCGGCGCCAGTTCGGCGCGCGGGTCGTGGTCGGGCATGAAGCGGTGGCCGCCCAGGTGCGGCGGCAGCTTGAGCTGGCCGCCTTCGCCGCGCACCGCCTCGGTGATGAGGAAATTCTTGACGTGCGGGTGGTAGAGGCAGGTCGGGTGGAACTGGATGAATTCCATGTTGCCGACCCGGCAACCGGCGCGCCAGCCGGCCGCGATGCCGTCGCCGGTCGCGGTGTCGGGGTTGGTCGTGTAGAGATACACCTTGCCGGCGCCGCCGGTGGCCAGGATGGTGTGCGGCGCGTTGAAGGTTTCGACCTCGTCGCGGTCCACATCCAGCACATAGGCGCCGTGGCAGCGCAGGGTGCCGTCGCCGGGCTTGTGGCCGGGCAGCTTGGCGTCGGTGATCAGGTCCACCAGCATGTGGTTCTCGAAGAACGTGATGCCGGGGGTCTTGCGGGCCAGGTTGCTCAGCGTGGTCTGCACGGCGGCGCCGGTGGCGTCGGTGGCGTGCACGATGCGGCGGTGGGTGTGGCCGCCTTCGCGGGTCAGGTGCAGCTCGCCGTTCTCGGTCGAAAACGGCACGCCCAGTTCCTGCAGCCAGGCGATCGCGCCGGGCGCATTCTCGACCGTGAACTGTGTCGCTTCCAGGTCGCACAGGCCTGCGCCGGCGACCAGGGTGTCGTCCACGTGGGACGCGTAGCTGTCGCCTTCGGCCAGCACCGCGGCGATGCCGCCCTGCGCCCAGTTGCTGGAGCCGTCGGAGATGCCGCGCTTGGTCACCACGGCCACGCGGTGCGTGGGGGCCAGCTTGAGGGCAGCGGTCAGGCCGGCCAGGCCGCTGCCGATGATGAGGACGTCGAAAGAATGGGTGGTCATGATGCGGGGGTGTAGGCCAGGCGCACGTAGATGGGTGCGAAGGCTTCGGCCTGGGTCAGTTCGATCAGGGTTTCCTTGGCCAGTTCAAGCATGGCGATGAAGGTGACCACCATCACCTGCGCGCCGCGCGAGGGATCGAACAGGTCGCCGAATTCGACGAACTTGCGACCCTGCAGCTGGCGCAGCACGATGCTCATGTGCTCGCGCACCGAAAGTTCTTCGCGGCTGATCTTGTGGTGCTGGACCAGCTTGGCGCGTTTCATGATGTCGCGCCAGGCCGACTGCAGGTCCACCGCGCTCACCTCGGGGAAGCGGGGCTGCAGCGCCTGCTCGACATAGATCTGTGCGCGCAGGAAGTCGCGGCCGTACTGCGGCGCATCCGCCAGGCGCTGGGCCGCCAGCTTCATCTGTTCGTATTCGAGCAGGCGGCGCACCAGCTCGGCGCGCGGGTCTTCGGCTTCTTCGCCCTCGGCCGTCTTCTTCGGCGGCAGCAGCATGCGCGACTTGATCTCGATCAGCATGGCCGCCATGAGCAGGTATTCGGCCGCGAGTTCGAGGTTGCTGGAACGGATTTCGTCCACGTAGCTCAGGTACTGCCGCGTGACTCCCGCCATCGGGATGTCGAGGATGTTGAAGTTCTGCTTGCGGATCAGGTAGAGCAGCAGGTCCAGCGGGCCTTCGAAGGCTTCGAGGAACACCTGCAGGGCGTCGGGCGGGATGTAGAGGTCCCGCGGCATGGAGAACAGCGGCTCGCCGTACAGGCGCGCCAAGGCCACCTGGTCGATCACCTCGGGCAAGACGGCATCCAGCCCCTCCGGGGCCGCGTCAAGCGTGCCGGCCTCGTTGCTCATCGCGGGTTCGGGTCAAGCCGGCTCAGTGCGGGTCCGGTTTGGTCTGGTAGACGTAGGGCTGCTGGGGCACGCTGGCGGCCTGCGCCTGGGCCTGCAGGTCGCGGTCGACCGCCTGGTCCCACAGCAGGGCACGGCCTTCGCGCTGGCCCTGTTCCAGTTCGGGGCGGCTGGCCTTGAGCTGGTCGATGAATTGCGTCGCGTCGGAGGTGTAGTGGGGGCGGCCGAAGATGTTCATGTCGGGGTTGCGCGGAGGCGATGACAGCAGAATCCGCTGATTTTACCGGTCCGGGTGCTCAGGCGTGCCCGGCGCCAGTGTTCTCGCCCCGCAGGCGGGCGCCAAAGCCGGAGCGTTCGATCAGCGAGTTCGGCTGGGGGTTGAGGTGGTTGAGCACCAGCTGGCCGCCGCGTTTGCCGACCAGCTTGTGCAATTGCTCCAGGGCATCCAGTCCGGACGTGTCGAGCGAAATCAGCTGGCCGGCATCCAGCTCGACCCGGACCCCGGCCGGCGATGTCTCCACCACCGACACGATCGGATCGATCTTGGACACAGCGCCGAAAAACAGCGAGCCATAGAGACGGAACTGCACCAGGCCCGGATGCTGCTGCGGCAGCGGATCGGCGCGGAAGATGTCGCTCTGGCGGCGCACGAACAGCAGGCAGGCCAGCACCAGACCCAGCTCGACCGCCACCGTCAGGTCGAACACGATGGTCACCAGGAAGGTCGACAGCATCATCAGCCGGTAGTGGTTGCTGAAGTGCCTGAGGCGGCCGAATTCGCGCCATTCCCCCATGTTCCAGGCCACGAACAGCAGAACGCCGGCCAGCACCGCCAGCGGAATGTGCTGCGCCAGCGGCGCTGCGATCAGCACCACGGCCGCCAGCGTGGCCGCGTGCACGATGCCCGCGATGGGCGATACCGCGCCGGAGCGGATGTTGGTCACGGTGCGGGCGATGGTGCCGGTGGCCGGCATGCCGCCGAAGAACGGCACCACGAAGTTCGCCACGCCCTGGGCCATCAGTTCCTGGTTCGGGTCGTGCTTGGGGGTGTCGCTGAGCTGGTCGGCCACCCGCGCACAGAGCAGCGATTCGATGGCGCCCAGCAGCGCGATCGTCAGCGTCGGCGTGACCAGCTGCTTGGCGGTCTGCCAGGAGAACTCGGGCAGAGCCAGCGCCGGCAGGCCTTGCGGAATGCCGCCGAAACGGGTGCCGATGGTCTCGACCGGCAGCTTCATGGCCCAGGCCAGCAGCGACAGCGTGACCAGGGCGACCACCGGCGCGGGCAGCCGCGAGGTGGCCTTGAGCGCGCTCATGGTGTCGACCTGTTCGAGCTGGCGGCGGAACTGCGAGTCCACCGCCCACAGCCGCGGCCAGACAAACAGGCCGATCACGCACAGCGCGCCGAGCCCGAAGGCGTAGGGATTGAAGCTGCCGAGGTGGTGCGCGATGGTGCCGATCTGGCTGAAGAAATCGCCCGGCATCTTGGCAATGTCCAGCCCCAGCCAGTCGCGCACCTGCGACAGCGCGATCAGCACCGCGATGCCGTTGGTGAAGCCGATCACCACGCTCACCGGCACATAGCGCACCAGGGTGCCGAGCCGGAACAGGCCGAGCAGAAACAGCAGAACGCCCGCGCTGGCGGTGGCGATCAGCAGGTTGGCCACGCCGTAGCGCTCTACGATGCCGTAGACGATGACGATGAAGGCGCCGGCCGGGCCGCCGATCTGCACCGAGGTCCCGCCCAGGGCCGAGATCAGGAAGCCGGCGATGATGGCCGTCCACAGTCCGGCTTCGGGTTTGAGGCCGCTGGCAATCGCAAAGGCCATGGCCAGCGGCAGGGCGACGATGCCGACCGTGGCGCCCGCGCCCATGTCGCGCCCGAGCTTCTCGCCGTTGTAGCCACGAAGGTCTTGCAGCAGTCGCGGCCGGAACGGCGCCAGCGGGGGCAGGTTGTTCAGCATCGGCAAATGTTACTGCGTGATACGGACCCGGATGCCGCACAGATCAAGGCTTGTGCAGGTTTACACTGGATTTTTCACTGTCCGGTGTTCACCATGCACTCAATGACACTGACGATGCGGGAGCGGATTCGCACGGGCCTTTGCCTGGTCTTCACCCTGCTGGCGCTCGCCGCCTGCGACCAGCGCGCCATCGGCGAGCTCGAGGAAGGCGTGTCGACCGAAGCCGATGTGAAGGAAAAATTCGGGCCGCCCGAAGCAGTCTGGGACGGGCCGGACGGCGCACAGATCTACGAGTACAACCGCCAGCCGGCGGGCTACCAGAACTACCAGATCACCATCGGGCCGGACGGCAAGATGGCGGCGCTCAAGCAGGTGCTCAACCCGCGCACCTTCGCGCAGATCCAGCCGGGCATGCCGATGGAAGCGGTGCGCAAGCTGCTGGGCAAACCGATGAAGATCACCACCTACGACCTGAAGAAGGAAACGCACTACGACTGGCGCTGGCGCGACGGTCCGAACGAGAGCGATTCCAAGGTCTTCACGGTGGTGTTTAACCCCGACCTGCGGGTGCTGTCGACGATGAGCGTGCCCGATCCCGATCTCGACCGGGCACGCTGAGTCTCAGTGGATGCGCATGCCGGGCGTCGCGCCCGGCCAGGGCTGCAGCACGTGGATGCCGGGCTGTGCCTTTTCATCGGCGTGGCTGGCGGCCAGCACCATGCCTTCGCTGACGCCGAACTTCATCTTGCGCGGCGCCAGGTTGGCGACCATCACGGTCAGCTTGCCTTCCAGGTCTTCCGGCTTGTACATGCTGGCGATGCCGCTGAACACGTTGCGCGTGCGGCCTTCGCCCACGTCCAGCGTCAGGCGCAGCAGCTTGGTCGAGCCTTCGACCGCTTCGCACTTGACGATCTGCGCGATGCGCAGGTCGACCTTGGCGAAGTCGTCGATGGAGATGGTCGGGGCGATCTCTTCGCCACCCGGCACGGTCTTGGGTTCTTCGGGGGCCGGCGGCGGCTCGAACAGGGCGTCGAGCTGCTTGATGTCCACCCGCTGCATCAGGTGCTGGTAGGCGCCGATGGCATGACCGGCACCCAGCAGGCGGCCGGCGTCGGCGAAGGTCAGCGGCGCGACCTGCAGGAAGGCTTCCACGTTCTCGGCCAGCGCTGGCAGCACCGGCTTGAGGTAGAGCGAGATCAGGCGGAAGGCTTCGATGCAGGTGCTGCACACGTCCTGCAGACGGCCGTCCATGCCGTCCTGCTTGGCCAGTTCCCAGGGCTTGTTCTGGTCCACGTAGGCGTTCACCCGGTCGGCCAGTTGCATGATTTCGCGCAGGGCCTTGCCGTATTCGCGCTCGGCGTACAGCTCGGTCACCGTGGGGGCCAGGCTCTGCAGGTGGTCCAGCAGCGCGTCGCCGTCGGCCGACACGGTTCCCAGCTTGCCTTCAAAGCGCTTGGCGATGAAACCGGCCGCGCGCGAGGCGATGTTGATGTACTTGCCCACCAGGTCGCTGTTGACGCGCAGCATGAAGTCGTCGCGATTGAAGTCCACGTCTTCGTTCTTGCCCGACAGCTTGGCCGCCAGGTAGTAGCGCAGCCACTCGGGGTTCATGCCCAGGTCCAGGTACTTCAGCGGGTTCAGGCCGGTGCCCCGGCTCTTGCTCATCTTCTCGCCGTTGTTGATGGTGAGGAAGCCGTGCACGAACACCTTGTTGGGCACCTTGCGGCCGCTGAACTTCAGCATCGCGGGCCAGAACAGGGTGTGGAAGGTGATGATGTCCTTGCCGATGAAGTGGTACTGCTCGGTGGCGGGGTCGGCCATGAAGGCGTCGTAGTCGCGGCCGGTCTTGCCAAAGTAGTTCTTGAGCGAGGCCAGGTAGCCGATCGGCGCGTCCAGCCAGACGTAGAAGTACTTGCCCGGGGCGTCGGGGATTTCGATGCCGAAGTAGGGCGCGTCGCGGCTGATGTCCCAGTCGCCCATCTTGGGCTTGCCGTCTTCGCCGGGCTCGATCCATTCGCTGATCTTGTTGAGCACTTCGGGCTGCACCGCGCCGCTCTGCGTCCACTGGTCCAGGAAGGCCAGGCAGCGCGGGTCGGACAGCTTGAAGAAGAAGTGCTCCGAATTCTTCAGCACCGGCGTGGCGCCGGACAGGGCCGAGTACGGGTTTTTCAGCTCGGTGGGCGCATAGACGGCACCGCAGACTTCGCAGTTGTCGCCGTACTGGTCTTTCGCGCCGCACTTGGGGCATTCGCCCTTGATGAAGCGGTCGGGCAGGAACATGTTCTTCTCGGGGTCGAAGAACTGTTCGATGGTGCGGGTCTCGATCAGGTCGTTGGCCCGCAGGTCGCGGTAGACGGCCTGGGCCAGCTCGTGGTTTTCCGGGCCGTCGGTGCTGTGCCAGTTGTCAAAACCGATGTGGAAGCCGTCCAGGTAGGGCTTGCGGCCGGCGGCGATGTCGGCCACGAACTGCTGCGGTGTCTTGCCGGCCTTTTCGGCCGCGATCATGATCGGCGCGCCGTGCGTGTCGTCGGCGCAGACGAAATGCACCTCATGGCCCTGCATGCGCTGGAACCGCACCCAGATGTCGGCCTGGATGTATTCCATGATGTGGCCGATGTGGAAATGGCCGTTGGCGTAGGGCAGGGCGGTGGTGACGAACAGGCGTCGCTGGCTCATGGCGAGATTCTTTCTGCAAGGTAACCCGCAATTTTAGGCGGGGCATGCCGACACCGTTAGACTTCGGTCCGATTCTTCATACCCCCACCCCCGTTCCCCGGAGAGCCCGTTCCATGGCCGTCGACACCCAAGCGCTGCTTGCCGCCCTGCAGGCGGTCACCGATCCCAACACCGGCAAGGACTTCGTGTCCACCAAGGCGCTAAAGAACCTGCAGGCCGACCACGGCGATGTGTCCTTCGACGTGGAGCTGGGTTATCCCGCCAAGAGCCAGATCCCGGCCCTGCGCCGCGCGCTCATCGAGGCCGCCCGGTCGGTGCCCGGTGTGGAAAACGTGTCGGTCAACCTGTCGGTCAGGATCGTGGCGCACGCGGTGCAGCGCGGCGTGCAGCTGCTGCCCAGCGTCAAGAACATCATCGCCGTCGCCTCGGGCAAGGGCGGCGTGGGCAAGAGCACCACCGCCGTGAACCTGGCGCTGGCGCTGGCCGCCGAGGGTGCCCGGGTCGGCATCCTGGACGCCGACATCTACGGCCCCAGCCAGCCCATGATGATGGGCATCGAGGGCCGGCCCGAGAGCACCGACGGCAAGACCATGGAACCGCTGGAAAACCACGGGATCCAGGTCAGCTCCATCGGCTTCCTGGTCGACAAGGACGAGGCCATGATCTGGCGCGGCCCCATGGCCACCCAGGCGCTGGAGCAGCTGCTGCGCCAGACCAACTGGAAGGATCTGGACTACCTGATCGTCGACATGCCGCCGGGCACCGGCGACATCCAGCTCACGCTCAGCCAGCGCGTGCCCATCACCGGCGCGGTGATCGTGACCACGCCGCAGGACATCGCCCTGCTGGACGCGCGCAAGGGCATCAAGATGTTCGAGAAGGTGGGCGTGCCCATCCTGGGCATCGTCGAGAACATGGCGGTCTACTGCTGCCCGAACTGCGGTCACACCGAACACATCTTCGGTGCCGAAGGCGGCAAGAAGATGGCGGCCGAGTACGGCATGGACTTCCTGGGCGAGCTGCCGCTGAACATGAGCATCCGCGTGCAGGCCGACAGCGGCCGGCCCACCGTGGTGGCCGACCCCGACAGCGAGATCGCCGGCATCTACCGGACGGTGGCGCGCCAGGTGGCGATCAAGATCGCGGCCCGCGCCAAGGACTTTTCCAGCAAGTTCCCGTCGATCAAGATCTCCAAGGACACCTGATCAGTAGCGCAGGCGCCCTTCGGCGTCGATGATCGCCAGCTCCACGTAGTCGGAGCCGTTGTGTGATTGCGGGGAATACCGGGCCGTGAAGCGGCCGAAGGCGATTTCCCCCGCGCCTTCCATGGTCCGCACGAAACTGGCCGTGCTCAGGTCGCGCCCGGTGCGGCGCAGGCCTTCGACCAGCAGCCTTGCATGTACGAAGCCCTCGAACTGCGAGGCCGAGGGTTGGGCGGCGGTCGACTTTGCCGACAGCAGCTTCTGGTACTCGGCCACCACCGGGATGGTGGTGTTGCGCAGCGAAGGCATGATCTGCGCGAGGATGATGCCGCGCGCCTTGTCCTTGAGTTCGCGGTTGATCACGTCCAGGCTGGCGACCGAATAGCCGTAGAACACCGGGCGAGCCGACGTGGCCAGCACCGCCTTGGCGTAGCTGGGAAAGGTCAGGCCGGCGGTGCCCACGATCACGGCCTGTGGATTGGCCTGCGCGGTGGCGACGGCCGCCGCCGCGAAATCGGGCGCGGCGGGGTCGACCTTGATCTCCGCCACCAGCGGCAGGTTCTCGGCCGCCGAAGCCTTCCTGATTTCGCCCAGCAGCGTCTTGCCCAGACCGTCGTCCTGGTAGAAAAAAGCCACCCGCTGGACGCCGAGCTGCTTGAGCTGGGTGACGATCTTCTCGGTTTCGCTGGCGTAGCCCGCCCGCACATGGAACAGGTAGGGGTTGGCGCCTTCGCGCAGCGAGGAGGCGCCCGTCACCGGACCGAACAGCACGGTCTTCGACTCCTTGAGCAGCGGCAGCACGGCGGCCGTCTGGGCGGTGCCGGTGCTGTTGAACAGCATGAAGACCTTCTGCTCCTCGATCAGCTTGCGGGTGTTCTCCACGGCGCGCCTGGGGTCGAAGGCGTCGTCGATCGTGGTGAAGCTGATCTTGCGGCCGTGGATGCCGCCAGCCGCGTTGACGGCGTCGAACAGCAACCGTGCGCCCTCGCCGTACTGGACGGTCTGCGGTCCCAGCGGACCGGTCAGCACCTGGGAGGCACCGAGCCGGATTTCCGTCGCACTCACCCCGTCGTCGCCCGCGAACGCGGTCGTGGCCAACAGCCAGACACACGCGCCGATCCACCGCTTCACCATGCCGTCTCCTTTGTATGTGGTGTGATGACGGGAGTTTGGTTATGTTGAAAAACCAATGCAAGCGGCCCGGCACCGGGTTTTCCCGGGACCGGGCCGGAGCGGCCGATGGGCGGTGGTGCAGCGGGAATCAGTGGCTGACGAACAGCCGCTGGTTCTCCAGCTCGCGCAGCTTGAAGCGCTGGATCTTGCCGGTGGCGGTCTTGGGCAGCTCGCTCACGAACTCGATGAAGCGCGGGTATTTGTAGGGCGCGAGCTTCTCCTTCACGAAGGCCTGCAGCTCGGCCTCGGTGGCCTGCTGGCCGGGCTTGAGCACCACGAAGGCCTTGGTCTTGGTCAGGCCCTCGCCGTCGTTCTTGCCGATCACCGCCACCTCCAGCACCGCCGGGTGCTGCACCAGCGTGGCCTCGACCTCGAACGGGCTCACATAGATGCCGCTGACCTTGAGCATGTCGTCGTTGCGGCCGGCGTAGGTGTAGTAGCCGTCGGGGTCGCGCAGGTACTTGTCGCCGCTCTTGGTCCAGTTGCCCTGGAAGGTGTCGCGCGACTTGCCGCGGTTGTTCCAGTACATCAGCGCGGCGCTCGGACCCTGGATGTAGAGGTCGCCGATCTGGTTGTGGGTGGTGACGACGCTGCCGTCTTCGTCGCGCAGCTGCACTTCGTAGCCGGGCACGGCCTTGCCGGTGGTGCCGTAGCGCACGTCGCCGGGCTTGTTGGACAGGAAGATGTGCAGCATCTCGGTCGAGCCGATGCCGTCGATGATTTCGCAGCCGAAGTGCGCGGTCCAGCGCTCGCCGATGTCGCGCGGCAGCGCCTCGCCGGCCGACGAGCACAGGCGCAGCGACACCGCGCTTTTGGCCGGCAGGTCGGGCGCGGCCAGCATGCCGCCGTAGCCGGTGGGCGCGCCGTAGAACACGGTCGGCTGGTGCTGCGTCATGCGCTGGAAGCAGGCCTGCGGCGTGGGCCGTTCGGCCATCAGCACCACGCTGGCGCCGACCGACAGCGGGAACGACAGCGCATTGCCCAGGCCGTAGGCGAAGAACAGCTTGGCGGCCGAGAACACGACATCGCTTTCCCTGAGCCGAAGCACGTCCTTGCCATACAGCTCGGCCGTCCAGTAGAGGTTGGCCTGGGTGTGCACCGTGCCCTTGGGGGCGCCGGTGGAGCCGCTGGAATAGAGCCAGAACGCGGGTTCGTCGCCATGCGTGTTGGCGCCGGCGCCCGGCGCGGTGGACGCCACCAGCGTCGCCCAGTCGTGCGCGCCCTCGGGCAGCGGGTCCTTGCTGCGCGAGACGATCAGCTGTTTCACTTCGTGCCGGCCATCGGCCAGCGCGGTCTGCAGCGTGGGCAGCAGCAGGCCCGACACCAGCGCGGCCTGTGCGCGGCTGTCGGCCAGCATGTAGGCGTAGTCCTTGGCGGTCAGCAGGGTGTTCACGCACACCGGCACCACGCCCGCGTGCAACGCCCCCAGGAAGCTCACGATCCAGTCGCTGCTGTCGTGCATCAGCAGCAGCACGCGGTCTTCGCGGCGCAGGCCCAGCGCGGTCAGCGCGGCCGAGCAGCGCTGCACCTGGTCGGCCAGCTGGCCGTAGGTGAGGGTGCCCGCGTCGTCGATCAGCGCGGTCTTGTCGCTGCGACCGGCGTTGACCTCGATCAGATGGCGAGCGAAGTTGAATCGGTCCGGCGGCGGGGCGGTTTCTTTGTGGCTCATGGCTTGTCTCCTGTCGTGGTGTCTCTGTCGGACATCAGGGCTTGAACGGTACGCCCGAGGCGGCCAGTGCGTCGAGTGCCGCGCTGCTGGCCTGCACCGCGCTGCGGCGGTGGTAGAAGCCCAGCGCGCGCAGGCCGCCCAGTTCCTCACCGCCGCCGGCGCGGCCGGGGCCACCGTGCAGGCTCATGGGCATCACGTTGCCGTGGCCGGTCTGGCTGGCGGCGACATCGGGGCTGATGGCGTGCACACGGCCGTGGCTGTCGGCCAGTTCGGCGGCGGCGCGGGCAATGAAGACCGGGTCTTCGCTGTAGACCGACACCACCAGCGAGCCCTCGCCACGGCGGATCAGGTCCCAGGCCTCGTCTTCGTCTTCGTAGGCCATCAGGGTCGCCACCGGGCCGAACACCTCGACCTCGTGCAGCAGCTTGGCCTGTCCCGGGTCGCGGTGGCCGAGCAGGGTGGGGGCGACACAGGCCGACACGGTGGGGTCGGCATCGACCAGGGCGGTCTCGCTGCCGTCGTGCAGCACCAGGGCTTCGTGGCAGAGTGCCTCGATGCCGTGCAGCACGCTGCGCTTCTGTTCCAGGCTGACCAGCGCGCCCATGCGCACCCCTTCGTTGCGCGGGTTGCCCACCGTGATCTTGGCCAGCTTGGCGGAGATCGCATCGGCCGCTGCGTCGAACAGTTCCAGCGGCACGAAGATGCGGCGGATCGCGGTGCACTTCTGGCCGCTCTTGACCGTTATCTCGCGCACCACCTCGCTGACCAGCAGGTTGAAGGCTTCGCTGCCTTCGGTGGCGGACGGATCGAGCAGCGCGCTGTTGAGGCTGTCGGCCTCGATGTTGCAGCGCACGGAGCGCTGTGCCACGGCCGGGTGGCTGCGGATCAGGCGCGCCGTCTCGGCCGAGCCGGTGAAGCTCACCACGTCGAACGGCTGCAGCTGGTCCATCAGGTGCGCGGACGAACCGCAGATCACCGACAGCGCGCCGGCCGGCAGCACGCCCGCATCGACCACGTCTTTCACCATGCGCTGCGTCAGCCAGGCGGTCGCGGTGGCGGGCTTGACGATCACCGGCACGCCCGACAGCAGGGCGGGCGCGGCCTTTTCCCACAGGCCCCAGCTCGGGAAGTTGAAGGCGTTGATGAACAGCGCCACACCGCGCGTGGGGTTGAGCACGTGCTGGGTCTGGAACAGCGGGTCCTTGCCCATGCGGATGCGCTCGCCGTCCAGCAGGCATTTCGCGTCGCCGAGGGCCTCACCCTGTTTCGCGTAGGTGCCCAGCGTGAAGATGCCGCCGTCGATGTCGACCGCCGAATCGTTCTTGGTGGTGCCGCAGTTGGCGGTGGCGATCTCGTAATAGGCGTCGCGGTGGGCCTGCAGGACCTTGACTACCTCGCCCAGCAGCGCGGCGCGCTGTCGGTAGGTCAGGGCCCGCAGGGCGCTGCCGCCGGTGTCGCGGGCGAAGTGGAAACCCTCGGCCAGGTCCAGCCCGGTGTTGTCGACCCGCACCAGCGGCGTGCCCAGCACGGGGTCCTTGAGGGTGGTGCCATGGCCAGACCCGGTCTGCCAGCGGCCGGCCAGGAAGTTCGGAAGCAGGGGGGTGTCGTTGTGGGGCATGGCGGTGGGAGGATGCAGCGGTTTGCGTAAACGCCGTGGTCGCGGCGGCGGAATGACGGTATAAATGCACTATCTTGCGTCCCGGTCAGTATGCAGTAAAGTGCATGTTTGTGGGATCGCCAAAGCCTAGGGTTTTCCCGAGGCAGACCCCGGATCAGACGAAAGGCGCGCACCCATGGTCGCCAGCGACACCCTCACCGTCAACCCCTCCGCCCCGGCCGAGGAGGCCGAAGAACGCCACCCGTTCCTGGTGGCGCTGGGCGAGCGCGTGCGCAACCTGCGCTCGCGCAAGGGCATGACGCGCAAGGCCGTGGCGATCGCGGCCGACGTGTCCGAGCGGCATCTCGCCAACCTCGAATACGGCACCGGCAACGCCTCCATCCTGGTGCTGCTGCAGGTGGCGCAGGCGCTGCACTGCTCGCTGGCCGAACTGATCGGCGATGTGAGCACCTCCTCACCGGAATGGCTGCTGATCCGCGAGCTGCTGCAGGGCCGCAACGAGGCCGACCTGCGCCGTTCGCGGCTGCAGCTGGCCGAGCTGCTGGGGGCCAGCGGCGGGGTGGATACGCAGGGCCGGCTGGCGCGTGTGGCGCTGATCGGCCTGCGCGGCGCGGGCAAGTCCACGCTGGGCCAGCGCCTGGCGGACGACCTGGGGTTTCCGTTCATCGAACTGAGCCGCCAGATCGAGCAGTTCGCCGGCTGCAGCATCAGCGAGATCCACAACCTGTATGGCGCCAACGCCTACCGCCGCTATGAGCGCCGCGCGCTGGAAGAAGCGATCCAGATCTACCCCGAGGTGGTGATCGCCACGCCCGGTGGCCTGGTGGCCGATTCGGCCAACTTCAACCTGCTGCTGCAGCACTGCACCACGGTCTGGCTGCAGGCCGACGCCAGCGACCACATGGGCCGGGTGGCGGCGCAGGGCGACATGCGCCCCATGGCCGCCAGCCGGGAGGCGATGGAAGATCTCAAGCGCATCCTGGAAGGGCGCGCCGCGTTCTACTCGAAGGCCGATCTGGCCTTCAACACCAGCGCCCAGCCGCTGGAACAAAGCTTCACCCTGCTGCGCCGGCAGGTGCGGGAGCTGCTGCACCTGCCCGCCTGAACCGCTCATCGGTTGTGGGCCTACATGCACAAAAATGCATTTGACTGCATCCCAATTCATGCACTATGATGCATGTCATCGGATGCCAGACCGGCATCACGTTGCCACCCCAGGAGACAACACCATGACCGCCACCGCCCCCCGCGTCGACTACCAGACCCACCCTTCGCGCTACCAGCACGTCAAGCTCGGCTTTGACGGCGCCGTCGCCACGCTGTCGCTGGCCATCAACGAAGACGCCGGCATCCGCCCCGGCTACAAGCTCAAGCTCAACAGCTACGACCTGGGCGTGGACATCGAGTTGCACGACGCGCTGCAGCGCATCCGCTTCGAGCACCCGGAAGTGCGCACCGTGGTGGTGACCAGCCTGAAAGACCGCGTGTTCTGCTCGGGCGCCAACATCTTCATGCTGGGCCTGTCGACCCACGGCTGGAAGGTCAACTTCTGCAAGTTCACCAACGAGACCCGCAACGGCATCGAAGACTCGTCGCGGTACAGCGGCCTGAAGTTCGTCGCCGGCCTCAACGGCGCCTGCGCCGGTGGCGGCTACGAGCTGGCCCTGGCCTGCGATGAAATCGTGCTGGTGGACGACCGCAGCAGCTCGGTGAGCCTGCCCGAGGTGCCGCTGCTGGGCGTGCTGCCCGGCACCGGCGGTCTGACCCGCGTGACCGACAAGCGCCATGTGCGCCACGACCTGGCCGACATCTTCTGCACCAGCGTCGAAGGTGTGCGCGGCCAGAAGGCCGTGGACTGGCGCCTGGTCGACGCGATCGCCAAGCCCGCCGTGTTCCAGCAGGCGGTGCGCGAGCGCGCCGAGCGTCTGGCCGCCGGCAGCACCCGCCCGGCCGGTGCCCAAGGCGTGGAACTGACCCCGCTGAACCGCAGCATCGAAGCCGACCGGCTGGCCTACACGAACGTCACGGTCGAGATCGACCGCGCCAAGCGCGTCGCCACCTTCACCGTCAAGGCCCCGCAGGGCGCCCAGCCGACCGACGTGGCCGGCATCGAGGCCGCGGGCGCCAGCTGGTACCCGCTGCAGATGGTGCGCGAGCTGGACGACGCCATCCTGCACATGCGCACCAACGAACTGGAGATCGGTTCCTGGCTGCTCAAGACCGTGGGCGATGCCGCCGCGGTGCTGGCCAACGACGCGCTGATGCTGGCCCACAAGGACCACTGGTTCGTCAACGAAACCATCGGCCACCTGCGCCGCACGCTGGCGCGCCTGGACGTGTCCTCGCGCTCGCTGTTTGCGCTGATCGAGCCGGGCTCGTGCTTCGCCGGCACGCTGGCCGAGCTGGCCTTCTGCGCCGACCGCAGCTACCAGCTGGTGCTGCCCGACGAGCCGGCCAAGCAGCCCACGCTGACGCTGAGCGAGATGAACTTCGGTTTCTTCCCCATGGTCAACGACCAGTCGCGCCTGCAGCGCCGCTTCTACGAAGAGGTGCCCGCCATGGAAGCCGCGCGTGGTGCCATCGGCCAGGCGCTGGATGGTGACGCCGCCGTGAAGCTGGGCCTGGTGACCGTCGCGCCCGACGACATCGACTGGGCCGACGAGATCCGCCTGGTGCTGGAAGAGCGCGCCGCCATGTCGCCCGACGCCTTGACCGGCCTGGAAGCCAACCTGCGTTTCGCGCAGAAGGAAAACATGGCCACCCGCATCTTCGGCCGCCTCACCGCCTGGCAGAACTGGATCTTCCAGCGCCCCAACGCCGTCGGCGAAAAGGGTGCGCTCAAGGTCTACGGCAAGGGCGACAAGGCCCAGTTTGATTTCAACCGCGTCTGAACCCGTCCCACGATCCATCCACCCGCAGGAGCCAAGCCATGTCGAGCATCAACTACAGCGAGAAGATCCCCAACAACGTCAACCTCAGCGAAGACCGCACGCTGCAGCGCGCGCTGGAACACTGGCAACCCAACTACCTTCAGTGGTGGAACGACATGGGTCCGGACGGCTCGCAGAACTTCGACGTCTACCTGCGCACGGCGGTCAGCGTCGATCCGCAGGGCTGGGCGCAGTTCGGCCACGTGAAGATGCCCGACTACCGCTGGGGCATCTTCCTGAATCCCGCCGAACAGGACCGCAAGATCCACTTCGGTGACCACGTGGGCGAAGCCGCCTGGCAGGACGTGCCTGGCGAACACCGCGCCAACCTGCGCCGCATCATCGTGACGCAAGGCGACACCGAGCCGGCGTCGGTCGAGCAGCAGCGCCACCTGGGCCTGACCTGCCCGAGCCAGTACGACCTGCGCAACCTGTTCCAGGTCAACGTGGAAGAGGGCCGCCACCTCTGGGCCATGGTCTACCTGCTGCACAAGTACTTCGGCAAGGACGGCCGCGAAGAAGCCGAGGCCCTGCTGGAGCGCAACAGCGGCAACGCCGACAACCCGCGCATCCTGCAGGCCTTCAACGAGAAGACGCCCGACTGGCTGAGCTTCTTCATGTTCACCTACTTCACCGACCGCGACGGCAAGTTCCAGCTGTGTGCGCTGGCCGAGTCCAGCTTCGACCCGCTGGCCCGCACGACGAAGTTCATGCTGACCGAAGAAGCGCACCACATGTTCGTGGGCGAATCCGGCGTGGGCCGTGTGATCCAGCGCACCGTCAACGCGATGAACGAGCTCAAGACCGACGACGTGGGCAAGCTGCGCGCGGCCGGCGTGATCGATCTGCCGACGATCCAGCGCTACATCAACTTCCACTTCTCGGTGACGATCGACCTGTTCGGCGCCGACCAGTCGTCCAACGCCGCCACCTTCTACAGCTCGGGCCTGAAGGGCCGCTACGAAGAAGGCAAGCGCAGCGACGACCACCTGCTCAAGGGCAACACCTACAAGATCCTGTCGGTGGAAGACGGCAAGCTGCTGGAGAAGGACGTGCCGATGCTCAACGCGCTCAACGAAGTGCTGCGCGACGACTACATCAAGGACTCGGTCGGCGGCGTCGAGCGCTGGAACCGGATCATCGAGAAGGCCGGTGTCGACTTCCGCCTGAAGGTGCCGCACAAGGCCTTCCACCGCAACATCGGCAGCCTCGCCGGTGTCAAGGTCAGCCCGGACGGCCGCGTGGTGCCGGACCACGAGTGGAACCAGAAGGTCGAGGAATGGCTGCCGTCCGACACCGACCGCGCCTACGTCGGTTCGCTGATGGGCCGCGTGACCGAAGCCGGCAAGTTCGCCAACTGGATCGCGCCGCCGGTCATGGGCATCAACCGCCAGCCGGTCGATTTCGAATACGTCCGCTTCAACTGACCTGTCAGCAAGCTGCCTGTGCTCCAACGCTCGCGAGCCCCGCGAGCGTGAGCCCGGATGGCTGGCGCAGTGAGGTAAAAGGAAGAGCCGGCCGCAGGCCGGCGGGGGACACGAACGGAGCCAGTCACCCGGGTTCACGCGGTGCCACGAAGTCACAACAAAACAGACAATAGAGCGTCAACACAGGAAGCCGGAGACCGAAGATGAACGCCCCCGCCGAAGCCATCATCAAGCAGCACGTGATCGACCCCGAGATCTGCATCCGCTGCAACACCTGCGAATCGATCTGCCCGGTGCAGGCCATCACCCACGACTCACGCAACTACGTGGTCGACGTCAGCAAGTGCAACTGGTGCAACGACTGCATCTCGCCGTGCCCCACCGGCTCGATCGACAACTACCGCCGGATGCCCAAGGCCCGCACCTACTCGATCGAAGAACAGCTGGGCTGGGACGAACTGCCGACCGAGCTCTCGGGTGCCGAACTCGCCGCCCTGGCCGGTGACGCCAGCGACACGCCCGCCGCCGAAGCACAGACGGTCGAGGCCGCCGCGCCTGCCGCCGACCCGAGCGGCCAGACGGCGTTCAACTCCGCCCAGTACGGCGCCAGCATCCCGCCCTGGAGTGCGGCCCACGCCTACGCCAACCTCTACGGCCCCAAGGCCGCCGCCAAGACGGTGACCGCGACCGTCACCGGCAACCTGCGCGTCACCGCCGTCGGCAAGGACTACGACACGCACCACATCGTGCTGGACTTCGGGGCCATGCCGTTCCCGGTCCTCGAAGGCCAGAGCATCGGCATCGTCCCGCCCGGCCTCGATGAAAAGGGCAAGCCGCACCACGCACGCCAGTACAGCATCGCCAGCCCGCGCAACGGCGAGCGCCCCGGCCACAACAACCTCTCGCTGACCATCAAGCGCGTGCTCGAAGACCATTCGGGCAAGCCGGTGCGCGGCGTCGCCAGCAACCACATGTGCGACCTGCAGGTCGGCGACACGGTGCAGGTGATCGGCCCCTTCGGCACCAGCTTCCTGATGCCCAACCACCCGAAGTCCAGCATCGTGATGATCTGCACCGGCACCGGTTCGGCGCCGATGCGCGCCATGACCGAATGGCGCCGGCGCCTGCGCGCCAGCGGCAAGTTCGAGGGCGGCAAGCTGATGCTGTTCTTCGGCGCACGCACGCAGGAAGAGTTGCCGTACTTCGGCCCGCTGCAGAGCCTGCCCAAGGATTTCATCGACACCAACTTCGCCTTCAGCCGCACCGCCGGACAGCCCAAGAAATACGTGCAGGACGCGATGCGCGAACGCGCGGCCGACCTGGCCGCGCTGCTGCAGGACCCCAACGCCTGCTTCTACGTCTGCGGTCTCAAGGCGATGGAAGAGGGCGTGGTGCTGGCGCTCAAGGACATCGCCACGGGTGCCGGCCTGAACTGGGACGAAGTCGGCGCCGCGCTCAAGCGCGAAGGCCGGCTGCACCTCGAAACCTACTGAGTCGCACTGGCCGCCGTGGCCCCCGCGGCGGCCGTGACCTTGCGCAGGGCCTGCTCCACCACCGGCCGGGCGTCGACCGGCCGCAGCCAGCGCTTGGCCATCAGCTTCTCGCAGCTGCGGCGCGTCATGGTGTGCGCGCGGCCACCCTGGCTGGTGAACATGAACAGGCTGGCCTTCTGGCTGCTCCAGACCAGCTGAGCCCGCAGCCACTCGCCACCCGAGAACAGATCGACCCAGCTGCCCTGGGTCAGCCGGAACAGCATGCTCGATGCTTCGAGGGCGTCCGCGGCGGCTTCTCCGGCCTGCGTGGCGTCCAGCGGTGCGTGGGAAGAGTCCGCCGGCTCCGTGGTCATGAGCGGCATGGTTTCGCTGAAGCCGGCGCTGGCGAGTTCGCGCGCGCCGATCCAGGGCTGGACGGCCGGGGTCGGCTTCTGCTGCTCGGGCGAAGCCGGCGCCAGCAGCGTCTCCAGCGCCTGCTGGTCTTCCGGCGTCCGCTCCGGTTCGGGCGCGGCGGCGTGTCCGTCCACCCGCGCCCGCGCGCGCCGCAGCCGCAGCACCGGCTCGTGCAGCTTGAGCAGGGCGTCGAAAAACGTCGAGGTTTCTTCGGGTGACTTGCCCAGGCTCTCCAGACCCTGGCGCAGGGTCATCAGCATGCCCGGCACGATCTGGAACAGCTGATTGGGCTGGCGCAGAGTCACCTGGCTGCGCGTGCTCCAGAGCAGGTGGCTGATGACCTTGCGGTAGCCCAGCGGGTCGGGCCCCTTGTCGGGGTGTCGCAGTTCCGCCGAGGCAATGACCAGCGACCAGGACCCGTACAGGAAGTCGAGCACGATGCCGGGGGCGTCGTAGATGTCGGGGCGGTGGCTGATTTCCCAGGCGATCTGGTCGGCCAGCTCCTGCCGCCGCTCGGCGTGGTTCAGGGCCTCCAGCTGCCGCTGCTTGCGGTGTTCCTCTTCCTCGTCGTCGCGGACCCACAGCGCCTTCAGGGTGTCCAGCGCCTCGGCGAACGGCCCGGCTTCGGCCGAACCGCTGGCGTTGAGCGCGCGGACCTGGTCGCGCACCGGGTCGAAAAATGCCTCGAATCCGGGCGAGAACTCGTCGTTGTAGCGGAAGCTGCGCTGCGCCACCGACTCGATCCACAGCCGCGCCGGGTGGTCGCTGCGGCTGAAGTAGCGGGGCTCCGCCATCGCCAGGCGCAGCAGCGCGGGCTCCAGCGCGACCACCGCCTCGCGCACCGGCGCCAGCAGCAGCGGATCGCCCGAGACCTGTGCGACCAGCTTGCGCACCACGTCCAGACCCACCGCCTGCGACACCTTGTCGGCCTGGTGCTTGAGCTCCAGCAGGACGCGCGAGCGCTCGTGCGGTGCGGCGTATTCGCCCCACTGTCCGGCGTCCAGCGGCGTGGCGACGTCGACCGGTCGCGCCGGCCGGTCCACCGCCGGCAGGTTCCGGTAGCGCAGCCGCTGCTCTTCCAGTTCCGCAGCGTCGGGCTGCGGCAGCTTGGCGAGCACGTCGACATGGTTCAGCTCCTGCCGGACCTGCTCGTAGTAGGCGTTGTCCAGCCGGTGGTCGAACACCCCTTGCTGACCTTCCATGAAGGCCTGCAGCACGTCGTGCTGCAGCGGTGTCTGCGCCTTCGCCAGGTCTTTCATGCGCAGCGACATCGGCTGCGGCGGTGCGTCGCCGGCGGGAGACAGGGCCATGCGCGAGGACGTTTCGCCGCCATGGCCATCTTCGAGCCAGCCCCGCGTCGACACGTGCGTGCCGGGCGCGGTGTCGGCCACCAGCCGGATGCGGTATCCCGCCTCCTGCACCCGGGCCTGCTGCAGCATGCGGGCGATGTCTGCATACAGCTTGCTCAGTTCGATCGCCAGCGGGGCGGCGATCTTCTGCATCCAGAGGCTGCGCAGCTGCACGTCGGGCTCGCGCTCGTTCATCAGGTCGCGCAGCGCCCGCACGAACACCGAGGGCCGCAGGGGGTTCTTTTCGGCATGCACCGTGTCCAGGCCGATGAGCGAGCTGATGCGGGCGTCGACCATGGACAGCGCCTGCTCGACCACCGGCATCAGGGCCTGCAGCATGCGGGCCGATTCCAGCGATTCGTTGACCGAGCTGTCGTCGACCAGAGACAGCAGCGAAGAGTCCGACATGCGCGCCAGCGACGAGGTCGGCCCTTCGTGGCCGGCGTGCTGGAAGGCCTGCTGCAGGCGCTGCGGGAACTGCACGGTCAGGTGGCTGCGCTGGCGCTCCAGGTTCCACCAGGCCCGCGCCAGCAACGCCCGCTGCACCACCTCGCGGCCCTGGTTTTCCGCGTCCTGCAGGATGAGCACCGCCGCGTCCAGGCTGCGTCCCAGCAGGGCGGGTGCTTCCCGGAGCACCCGCTCGAAGCACTGGTCGAGCAACGACGGGTCGGCAGACATGGCTTGGGGGTGGGGGGAAAGATCCTGGTGGCGCGCAATAAATCACGATAAGGGTACACCGCCGCGTCTTCATCCGGGCGCGCCGGCCGGGTCACTCAGGCCGCTGATGCGCCCGTCCGTCGCCTTGGCGTACAGTGCATTCTCCTTATGCAAACCGATGCAAACGTTTCTCCTACAGGCGCAGGCCGTCCGTCCCTGCCGGTGGACGTGGTGATGCGCCGCGAGCCGGTCACCGGTCCGATGGCGCGCTGGCAGTCCTGGCGCTGGGTGCTGGCCGATGTGCTGCCGGCGGGAGCGCCGCTGGAGTCCGTCGGCCACCCGGCGCCTGCGGCCGCGCCACAGGAGGTGCAGCCGCTGCCGGGGGCGGTCGCGGTCGACGGTGCGCGCTACTGGCTGCACGCAGGGCTTCTGGTGACGCTGTTTCGCGACGACGCCGAAGGCTACTTTCTCAACCTCAACAGCCCGCAACCCTGCTTCTGGGTGTTCTGGCGGGCCGACGACGAACAGCTGCTCGAGGGCGAGCCGGTGGCCGTGCCGCAGATCGTCACGCTCAGCTACCACGACGCCGGTCGCTGGCTCGACGCGCAGGAGAAGGTCGACCAGGTCCCCGCGCCGCCCGCGGTGGTCGACTGGCTGCGCGCCTTCGTCGATGCCCACCACCAGCCCGAAGCCAAGCGCCGCCGGCGCCCCGAGAGTTTCAAGCCGCTGACCGACCGCTTTGGTCAGCCGGTGCGCATCTCGACCGAAAAACTCCCGCCCGGCCCGGGCCAGCAGGGTGGCGGCCATGGCGGCTGACGAGAGCGACAGCTTCTTCTCGCGCTGGTCGCGCCGCAAGGTGCAGGTGCGCAGTGGCGCGCCAGTGCCCGAAGCCCCGCCCCCGGTGGCGGTGCCCGCCGTTGTGCCTGCCCAGCCTGCCGTTCCCGCGCCGCCGGTGGACGCAGCGCCCGCGCCGCCGCCGCCCACCCTCGAAGACACCGAGTCCCTCACGCCCGCGTCCGACTTCAGCCGCTTCGTGGCCAGAGACGTTGCGCCCGAGGTGCGCAATGCCGCGGTGAAGAAGCTGTTCGCCGACCCGCACTTCAACGTGATGGACGGGCTGGACATCTACATCGACGATTATTCGAAACCCAGCCCGCTGTCGGCCGCCGACATGGCGAAGATGGTCAGCGCCCAGTTCCTGAAGCTGGTGGACGACCCCGAAGACAAAGACAGGAAGCCGGCTGCGGCCGATCCCGCCGTGGCCCCCGAAGCCACGACGGACGGCGCCAGCGTCGATGCCCCAACGGCCACCGAAGACACCCGCGCACCAGACGCGGCAGAACCCGAAGAGACCCCCGATGACCACGCTGATCTGCAACTGCAACCAGACCATGCCCCTGGACGCCAAGGCCCTGGGCCGGGCGCTGGATGAAGACCTGACCCTGCACACCACGCTGTGCCGGCGCGATGCGCCCGCGTTCCAGAAAGCCTGCCGCGGCCGCGATGAACTGGTGGTGGCCTGCACGCAGGAACGCCGCCTCTTCAGCGAACTCGCCGACCAGACCGAAGGCGCGGTGGCCCTGCAGGAGCGGCCGATCCGGTTCGTCAACATCCGCGAGACCGGCGGCTGGGGCCGCGAGGCCGCGCAGGCCACGCCCAAGATGGCGGCGCTGCTGGCCGCGGCCCGCCTGCCCGAGGCCGAGCCGGTGCCCACCGTGACCTACACCAGCGAAGGCCGCCTGCTGATCATCGGCCCGCTGGAGCAGGCCGAAGCCATGGCTGCGCTGGTGAACGACGCGCTGGACGTGACCCTGCTCGCCACCGGCGGCAGCGGCATGCAGGCGCGGCAATACCCGGTGCTCGCCGGCCAGCTGCAGAGCCTGCGCGGCTGGCTTGGCGCGTTCGACGTGGTGGTGAGCAGCCGCAACCCGATCGACCTCGACCTCTGCACGCGCTGCAACGCCTGCGTGGCCGCCTGCCCCGAAGGCGCCATCGGCCTCGACTACCAGGTGGACCTGTCGCTGTGCCAGTCCCACCGCGCCTGCGTCAAGGCCTGCGAGGCCGTGGGCGCGATCAACTTCCAGCGCGACGCTCAGGAGCGCGAGCAACAGTTCGACGTCGTGCTCGACCTGCGCGCCGCTCCCGCCTTCACCCAGCACGCGCTGCCGCAGGGTTATGTGCACCTGCCGCCGTCGGCCGATGCGCTGGCCCAGGTCCGCGCGGTCACGCAGCTGCGCGACCTCGTCGGCGAGTTCGAAAAGCCGAAGTTCTTCACCTACAAGCAAAGCCTCTGCGCCCACGGCCGCAATCAGAGCGTGGGCTGCAACGCCTGCGTGGACGTGTGCTCGGCCTCGGCGATTGCCGGTGACCTGAAGCGCAACCAGATCGTCGTCAACCCCAACCTCTGCGTCGGCTGCGGCACCTGCACCACCGTCTGCCCGACCGGCGCGCTCAGCTACGCCTACCCGCGCGCCAGCGAGCAGGGCGTGAAGCTGCGCACCCTGCTGGCCACCTACGCCAAGGCCGGCGGCAAAGACGCCGCCCTGCTGCTGCACAGCCAGGAAGCCGGTGCCGCGCTGGTGAATGACCTGGGACGTCTGGCACAGCTGGACAAGACCGTGCGCGGCGTGCCCGCGCGCGTGATCCCGCTGCCGCTGTGGCACACCGCCTCCACCGGCATCGACCTCTGGCTCACCGCCTTCGCCTATGGCGCGCGCCAGGTCTGGGTGCTGATGACCGGCGAAGAAGCGCCGCAGTACCACGAGGCCCTGCGCGCGCAGATGGCGGTGACCGAGGCCGTGCTGCAGGGCCTGGGCTATGGCGGCCGGCACTTCAAGCTGATCGAGGTGCGCGATGCGCGCGACCTGGCGGCGCTCGACGCCGAACTGGCCGAGGCACCCTCACAGGGCGTGGAGCAGCGCGCCAGCTTCGCGCTGCTGGGCGACAAGCGCGGCACGCTCGACCTCGCGCTGGGCCATCTGCTGGGCGACAGCGCCGGCCGCGCCGCGCGCACGAAAGACGCCGCCATTGCGCTGCCCGCGGCCTCGCCTTTTGGCAGCCTGAACGTCAACCGCGACGCCTGCACCCTGTGCCTGAGCTGTGTCAGCGCCTGTCCGGCCGGTGCGCTGCAGGACAACGCCGAGCGCCCGCAGCTGCGCTTCATCGAAAAGAACTGTGTGCAGTGCGGCCTGTGCGCCACGACCTGTCCGGAAGACGCCATCACCCTGCAGCCGCGCCTGCTGCTCGGCGACGAACGCCGCCAGCCGCGCGTGCTCCACGAAGCGCAGCCCTACCAGTGTGTGCGCTGCGGCAAACCCTTTGGCACGCTCAAGGGCATCGAGGTCATGCTCGCCAAACTCAGCGGCCACGCCATGTTCCAGGGCGAGGCGCTGGAGCGCCTGAAAATGTGCGGCGACTGCCGCGTGGTGGACATCTACACCAACCCGGGCGAGACCCGCATCACCGATCTGTGAACCCCATGACCGACCCCACTCCCGTGTCCTCCGCCCTCGACGAAGAAACCGCCCGCGCCGAGGTCTACGGCTTGCTGGCCGCACTGTATTACGCGCCGCCCGGCCCCGAGCTGCTGGCCCAGCTGCGCGTGGCCGTGACCGACGCGCCCGCGGCCGGTGGTTTCCTGGAAGAACCGTGGCGGCAGCTGGTGGGCAGCGTGCGCGAGCTCGGCGACGCACAGGTGGCCGACGAATACGACGCCCTGTTCGGCGGTGTCGGCAAGCCCGAGGTGTATCTGTTTGGTTCGTACTACCTCAGCGGCTTCCTCAACGAAAAGCCGCTGGCCGCGTTGCGCGGCGACCTGGCCGCCCTGGGCCTGGCACGCGACGAAGCCATGTCCGAAACCGAAGACCACTTCGCCTGCGTGTGTGAAGTGATGCGTTACCTGATCGCCGGCGACGACGTGGAAATCGCCAACCTCACCCAGCAGCAGAAATTTTTCAGCGCCCACGTGCAGCCCTGGGCCACCCGGATGTGCGACGCCATCACGGCCCACCCCAAGGCAAGGTTCTACGCCGCGCTGGCGGCGTTCACGGCCGCGTTCGTCAGCGTGGAGACGCAGGGGTTTGATCTGATGTGGTGAGAGAAGGGCTGCTGCGCGCGTGAGCCTATGCGTGAGGGAGCCTGAACACGGCCACGGCGGCCACCAGCTGCTGGGCCTGGCCTTTCAGGTTCTCGGCCGCGGCAGCACTCTCTTCCACCAGCGCGGCGTTTTGCTGCGTCGCCCGGTCCATCTTCGTCACCGCTTCGCCCACCTGTGCCAGGCCGGCGCTTTGTTCCACGCTGGCGGCGGTGATTTCGCCCATGATGTCGGTCACGCGCCGGATGCTGCCGACGACTTCCGTCATGGTCTCTCCCGCCTTGTCCACCAGCGCCGAGCCTTGCTCCACACGGTCGACACTGGCGGTGATCAGGCTCTTGATTTCCTTGGCCGCCTCGGCGCTGCGCTGGGCCAGGTTGCGAACCTCGCCGGCCACCACCGCAAAGCCACGGCCCTGCTCACCCGCTCGCGCAGCCTCCACCGCCGCATTGAGCGCCAGGATGTTGGTCTGAAACGCGATGCCATCGATCACGCTGATGATGTCGGCAATCTGCTTGCTCGACTCGTTGATGCCCTTCATGGTGTCGACCACCTGGGCGACGACCGCGCCGCCCTGGATGGCCACGGTCGATGCGCCTTGTGCGAGCTGGTTCGCCTGCTTGGCGTTGTCGACGTTCTGCTTGACGGTCGCGCTCAGTTCTTCCATGGACGCGGCGGTTTCCTCGAGGGAGCCCGCCTGCTGCTCGGTGCGTTGGCTGAGATCGTTGTTGCCCTGCGCAATCTGCACGCTGGCCGTGGCCACGCTGTCGGCGTTGATCTGCACGCCGCGCACAACGCCCGAGAGGTTGGCCTGCACACGCGACATGGCTTCGAGCAGGCGAACCGTCTCGTCGTTGCCCGCCACATGCACCTTGGCCGTGAGATCGCTTTGCGCCAGGCGGTCGGCCACCGCCACCGCATGCGCCATCGGCGATGTCATCCGGCGCGCCATCCAGAGCGCGGCGATCATCATGCCGATCGTCACCAGACAAAGGGCTGCCGCAATCGCCAGCTGAACCTGCTTGACGCTGGACTTGGCCTGCTCGTTCAGCGCTTCTCCCGTGCTGCCGATGATCCCGGACAGCGCCTCCATCTTGTCTTCCAGTTCGGAAAACGCGGCTTGAAGCCCGGGCAGTTCGCTGCGTGCAGCCTCGACGTTGCTGCTGGACGCCTGGACCACGCGCCGGGCCGCCTCGATGTATTTGGTCACCAGCGGCCGGGCCGCCGCCTCGGCGTCGCGCGACGCGTTGCTCAGCGGCAGGCTGCGCAACTTGTCCAGCGCCGCGATGAAGGTCTTGGCGTGGTCCTGCAACCCACTCTCTGCCTCGGCAATCTGCGCCTTGTCCTTTTCCAGCGCGCCGATGTAGGCCAGCTGCGCGTCGCCCCGGATGGCGTCGTGCATCATGTCCGCCTCCTGACTCGACTGCAGCGCGACGCCGGCCAGCACCGCGTCGTCGATGGAGCCGCCGAGCCGGCTCGACGCAAAAAGCCCGATGCCTCCGACCAGGGCAGCCAGAACGGCGCCGGCCATGCCCAGGCCGAGAATTTGTGTGCGCAACTTCATGTTTGTGCTTTCAACGTCCGGCGGCATTGCCACGGATCCTGAACAAGTATCGACGGACGGGGTCGTGTGCTTGAACTGAACACCGGAACGAATACATGCCTGTTCGGCGGATTGGTCATCCCCCACCGGGACGGCCATCCCGCGTCTTCACCGCCTCTGGCGCTTGCGGCTCGGTCAGCAGCCGCACGCTGAACACCGCGCCGCGCTGGCCGTCGACCCGATTGCCCGCGCCGATGCCGCCGCCATAGCGCTCCACCAGGCCCAGGCTGATCCACAGGCCCAGGCCGTTGCCGTCGTTCTTGGTCGTGAAGAAGGGGCGGAACAGGCGCTCTGCCACGCCGGGGGCCAGGCCGGTTCCGGAGTCTTCGACGCGCAGCAGCGCGCCGCGCGCGCCGTGTTCGTCGGTCCAGTCCTCGGTGATCAGCCGCAGCGTGCCGCCCTGCGGCATGGCCTGGATGGCGTTGATGAGCAGGTTGATGATGACCTGCTGCAGCTCCTGCCGGTTGAAGCCCACGCGCTGCGTGGACCGCAGCTCGCGCGCCACTTCGATGCGGGTCTGCGCCAGCAGGTGCGCCACCAGCACCAGGCAGTCGTGCACGGTCTGGTTGAGGTCCAGCGCTTCCACGTAACCCGCGTATTCGGTGGGCCGCGCGTACTGCAGCAGCTGGGTGACGATCAGGCGCATGCGCTCGACCTGTTCGTCCAGCAGCTTGAGTTCGGCCTTCACCGGCTGGGCGTGACTGCCCAGCGTGTCGCGGATCAGGTCGAGGTTGCCCTGCATGACCGCGATCGGGTTGTTGATCTCGTGCGCGATGCTGGCGGTGAGCTGGCCGATGGCGGCGAGCTTCTCGCTCTTGACTAGCTGCTGCTGCGCCAGCTGCAGCGAGGCGTTGCTGGCCTCCAGTTCGCGCGTGCGCTCGGCCACCTTGTGGTCCAGCTCCTCGCCCCAGCGGCGCAGGGCGGTGGTCTTGTCGTCGATCACGTCCAGCAACTGGTCGAGGTGGCCTGCGAGGGCGCCGAGTTCGTCGCGCGCCGGCAGCTGGCCCACGCGCGCCGCGGCCTCGCCGTCTTCCACACGCTGCATGGTGCGGTTCATCTGCTGCACCGGTCGGAAGATGCTGCGCGCCCAGCGCACCGAGAACCATGCCGAGACCGCCATCACCGCGAGGAAGATCAGGCCCATGAGCGCCAGCATGGCGTGGCGCACCCAGCGGAAGGGCGATTCCAGGAAACCGACGTAAAGCATGCCCACGCGCTGCCCCGCGGCGTCCCGCAACGGCTCGTAGGCCGAGACGTACCAGTCGTTGACGACGAAGGCGCGGTCGAGCCAGGTCTGGCCCTGGGTCAGCACGCGTTCGCGCACGGTCTGCGAGACGCGGGTGCCGATGGCGCGCTGGTCCTGGAACAGGCGCACGTTGGTGGTGATGCGCACGTCGTCCAGGAACAGCGTCGCCGTGCCTTCGCTGCCGAAGGGCAGGGCACCTTCGGGGTAGACGATGCGGTTGATGTGGTCGATCAGGTCCAGGTTCTGGTTGAGCAGCAGGCCGCCGACCAGCAGGCCCTGCGGCTGGCCGCCGGCGTCCAGCACGGGCTGCAGCGCCAGCACCACCAGGGCGCGGTCTTCGATGCTGCGCGCGTCGGGCGCGGCGTTGCGCGTGGCGACCAGCGGGATGTGCAGGCGCGGCAGCAACTGCGGCGCGAGGGCGGCGAGCTCGTCGCGCGAGAGGCGCACCAGCTGCGCCGATCGGGGCAGCGCAGGCGCACTGGCGGGCGGGAGCAGGGTCGCGACACTGGCCGGCAGGGTGTCGCGTGACCCGTCGGTGCGGTAGAACAACAGGAAGTCCAGCCCCAGCTCCAGCCGGTCGGCGCTGAGCCGGTCCGTCAGTGCCGCGCCGTCCAGCGCCTGCAGCAGGCGCTGCGAACGGGCGACGCCGCGGGTGCCGCTGCCCACTTCGGCGAGCACCTGGTCGAAGTAGCCGCGCGCCACGGCGAGGTCGCTGCGCACCTTGGTGATCAGCAGGCGGTCGTAGGTGACGCTGCTCCACACCGTGATCGCCAGCACCAGCAGGGGGAACACCACCAGCAGCGGCAGCAGCGCCATGGCCAGCAGCTTGTTGCGCACCGAGGTGGCGAGCCAGCGGGGCGTGGGCAGCTTCATCAGCGGCCGAAGTCGTGCAGGGACGCGGGACCGGCCAGGCTCCACTCGGCCACACGCCGCTCCAGCGTGCGGCGCGAGACGCCCAGCAGCTCGGCCGCGCGGGTCTTGTCGCCCTGCACCGAGTCGAGCACCGAGAGGATGTGCAGCTTCTCCATGGTCGCCAGGTCCATGGTGCCCGCGCTGGCCGGCCGCGGCGCGCGCGGTGTTTCGCCGGGGTAGAGCGCCGAGACATTGAGCGCGCCGAGGATGAGCGAGCGCTCGATCAGGTTGCGCAGCTCGCGCACATTGCCCGGCCAGCCGTATTGCGCGAGGAAGTCCATTTCCTGCGCGCTGATCTGCAGCGGCGGCACGCCCAGGGCCGGCGCCAGCTGCTCCATGAAGTGCTGCACCAGGGCCGGAATGTCGGCCTTGTGCTCGCGCAGCGGTGGCAGCGTCAGTTCCACCACCTGCAGGCGGAAGTACAGGTCCTTGCGGAAACGGCCGGCCGCGACTTCGTCGGCCAGGCGGCGGTTGCTCGCCGCCATGATGCGCAGGTTCAGCGGCACCAGCTGTTCGCTGCCCACCGGCCGGATCTTCAGGTCTTCGATCGCGCGCAGCAGGGTGGCCTGGATCGGCAGCGGCAGTTCGGCCACTTCGTCGAGGAACAGGGTGCCGCCCTGGGCATAGTGGAACAGGCCTTCGCGCGCGCGGGTCGCGCCCGTGAACGCGCCGCGCGCATGGCCGAAGAGTTCGCTCTCGATCAGTTCGGGCGAGACGGCGGCGCAGTTGACCGGCACGAAGGGGCCGTCGCTGCGGGCGCTGAGGGAGTGCAGTTCGCGCGCGACCAGCTCCTTGCCGGTGCCGGACTCGCCCTGCAGCAGCACTGTGCTGTCGACGGCGGCGACCCGCTCGACCGAGGCGCGCAGCGCGGCGATGGCGGGCGAATCACCGACCAGGGCGTCGCGCTGGCGGCGGGCGCCCGCGACGGCGCGCCGCAGCACGTAGTTCTCGCGCCGCAGGCGGGCGCGCTCGTGGCACTGCTTGACCGCGTTGAGGATCTGCGGGACGCGGAAGGGCTTGAGGATGAAGTCCGACGCACCGGCGCGCAGCGCCTCGATGGCGGTGTCCAGGTCGGCAAAGGCGGTGATGAGGATGACCTCGCCGGTGTAGCCCTGTTCGCGCAGGTCCTTGAGCCAGGCCACGCCGTTCTGGCCGGGCAGCGAGATGTCGAGGATGACCAGATCGACGTGGTGGCCACGCAGCCATTCCGCGCCTTCTTCGGCGCTGCCCGCGCTCATCACGAAGTGGCAGCGCGGGGCCAGGGTCTTGACCAGGAAGTTGAGCATGCCCTGTTCGTCGTCCACGACCAGGATGGACCAGTCGGGCCAGCCTTCGAGGCCTTTGTCGGGGGCAGCGTTGAAAAGGGTGGGTTCCACCCGCCGCGATTCTACGGACGAAGCCGAGTGATTCGCTCGGTTAATCGCGCGGAAGCGACGGGGGCCAGGGCCGCCGGCCAGCCGCAGCGTCGCGACAAATTGTCGCAACACGGCGCGACAAGCTGACGCATGAGGGCGTGTGCGCGCGGCCGCCGCCGATCCGGTCGCGCACCGTCGCTGCAGGGCGGGGCATTGGCGGGCAGATGCCAGGCGGTGGCACGTTTCTGGCTATGGCGCCGCTCCCTGGCGGCACCCCGATCGCGGTGCGGGTCGGCCTTGGCGGGCCGCTGGCGGGCGCCGGCCAGCCGGGCAGGCAAACACGCTTGTCATGCCCCCGGTGCAGGGATAGATTCGGACGGCATCGACTTATGCAATTTGCCCGCAGGTGGCCCGCCATGGGCCACCGCTGACCGCGTTCAACCAGGAGACATGCCCATGAGCAAGCCCTCTCGCCAGGATCCACCAGCCCTGCGCCGTCGCAGCCTGTTTGCGGGTGCCGGCGTCGCGGGTGCCGCGGCCGCGGCCACGGCGCTGCTGCCTTCGGTCCAGCCGGAAGAGCTGGCCGTCCAGGAGCCCCGGCCCGCACCCACACGCGGCGGCGGCTACAGCCTGACCGACCACGTCCAGCACTACTACAAGACCACCCGGATCTGACCCCGAGGAGCCCCACGATGTTGCTCACCAAGAAATCCACGGGCGCGGCGCCCTCCGGTCGCGGGCATTCGGCCTTCGTGCAGAGCCTGCAGCGCGGCCTCTCGACCGCCTTGCCCACGCTGGACCGCCGATCGTTCCTGCGCCGCTCCGGCCTGGGCGTCGGTGTTGGCATCGCCGCTTCGCAGCTGTCGCTGGTGAAGAAGGCCCAGGCTGCGTCGGGCGGTTTCGCCGGCGGCACCGGCAAGATCGAGGTCAAGCGCACCGTCTGCACCCACTGCTCGGTGGGCTGCGCGACCGACGCGATCGTCGAGAACGGCGTCTGGGTGCGGCAGGAGGCGGTGTTCGACTCGCCCATCAACCTCGGTTCACATTGCGCCAAGGGTGCTGCCCTGCGCGAACACGGCCACGGCGAATACCGCCTGCGCTACCCGATGAAGCTGGTCAACGGCAAGTACCAGAAGATCGGCTGGGACCAGGCGCTGGACGAGATCACCGCCAAGATGAAGGGGCTGAGGGAGGCCAGTGGTCCCGACTCGGTCTACTTCGTCGGCTCGTCCAAGCACAACAACGAACAGGCCTACCTGCTGCGCAAGTTCGTGAGCTTCTGGGGCACCAACAACTGCGACCACCAGGCGCGCATCTGCCACTCCACCACGGTGGCCGGCGTCGCGAACACCTGGGGTTACGGTGCGATGACCAATTCGTACAACGACATGCAGAACAGCAAGTGCGCGTTGTACATCGGCTCCAACGCCGCCGAGGCGCACCCGGTCTCGATGCTGCACATGCTGCACGCCAAGGAGAACGGCTGCAAGATGATCGTGGTCGATCCGCGCTTCACCCGCACGGCCGCCAAGGCCGACGAGTTCGTGCGCATCCGCTCGGGCACCGACATTCCCTTCCTGTTCGGCCTGCTGCACCACATCTTCAAGAACGGCTGGGAAGACAAACAGTACATCAACGACCGCGTCTTCGGCATGGACAAGGTGCGCGAGGAGGTGCTGGCCAAGTGGACGCCGGCGGCGGTGGAAGAGGCCTGCGGTGTCAAGGAAGAGCAGATGGCCAAGGTGGCCAGGATGCTGGCCGAGGCCAAGCCCGCCACCATCGTCTGGTGCATGGGCCAGACGCAGCACACGATCGGCAATGCGATGGTGCGTGCCTCCTGCATCCTGCAGCTGGCGCTGGGCAACATCGGCAAGAGCGGTGGTGGCACCAACATCTTCCGCGGCCACGACAACGTGCAGGGGGCAACCGATGTCGGCCCCAATCCCGATTCGCTGCCGGGCTACTACGGTCTGGCGGCCGGCTCCTGGAAGCACTTTGCCGCGGCCTGGGGCGTGGACTACGAGTGGATCAAGTCCAAGTACGCCGAGGGCACGATGGAAAAGCCCGGCATCACGGTCTCGCGCTGGATCGACGGTGTGCTGGAGAAGAACGAGCTGATCGACCAGGGGCCGAACATCCGCGGCATGTTCTTCTGGGGCCACGCGCCCAACTCGCAGACCCGCGGTCTGGAGATGAAGCGCGCGATGGACAAGCTGGACCTGCTGGTGGTGGTGGACCCGTACCCCTCGGCCACGGCGGCGATGGCGGCCATGCCCGGCAAGCCCGAAGACCTGAACCCCGAGCGCGCGGTCTACCTGCTGCCGGCGGCCACGCAGTTCGAGACCAGCGGCTCGTGCACCGCCTCCAACCGCTCGATCCAGTGGCGCGAGAAGGTCATCGAGCCGCTGTGGGAGAGCCGCACCGACCACATGATCATGTACCAGTTCGCGCAGAAGCTCGGCTTCGACAAGGAGCTGGTCAAGAACTACAAGATGCAGAAGGTCAAGGGCATGGACGAGCCCGTGCCCGACGACATCCTGCGCGAGATCAACCGCAGTGTCTGGACCATCGGCTACACCGGCCACAGCCCCGAGCGCCTGCAGGCCCACATGCGCAACATGGGCGCCTTCGACGTGAAGACGCTCAAGTGCAAGGGCAAGGTCGTCGACAAGGTCAACGGCTACGACATGACCGGCGATTACTTCGGCCTGCCGTGGCCCTGCTACGGCACGCCCGAGATCAAGCACCCCGGCTCGCCCAACCTGTACGACACCTCCAAGCACGTCATGGAAGGCGGCGGCAACTTCCGCGCCAACTTCGGCGTGGAGAAGGACGGCGTGAGCCTGCTGGCCGAAGACGGCTCGCACTCGGTGGGTTCGGAGATCACCACCGGCTATCCGGAGTTCGACCACCTGCTGCTCAAGAAGCTGGGCTGGTGGGACGACCTGAGTGACGCCGAGAAGGCCAAGGCCGAAGGCAAGAACTGGAAGACCGATCCCACGGGCGCGATCATCCGCGTGGCGATGGCGCACGGCTGCCACCCGTTCGGCAACGCCAAGGCGCGCGCCATCGTCTGGAACTTCCCCGACGCCATCCCGCAGCACCGCGAGCCGATCTACGGCATCCGCCCGGACATGGTGGCCAAGTACCCGAGCCACGACGACCAGAAGAACCGCTGGCGCCTGCCCATCCTCTACAAGTCGCTGCAGCAGAAGAACATCGACGACAAGGTGCACGAGAAATTCCCGCTGATCATGACCTCTGGTCGGCTGGTGGAGTACGAGGGCGGCGGGGAAGAAACCCGCTCCAACCCCTGGCTGGCCGAGCTGCAGCAGGAGATGTTCGTCGAGATCAATCCCAAGGTGGCCGCCGCGCGCGGCATCCAGAACGGCGGGCGGGTCTGGGTCAGCACCCCGACCGGTGCGCGGTTGAACGTGCAGGCGCTGGTGACCGAGCGCGTGGACGACCACACGGTGTTCATGCCGTTCCACTTCTCCGGTCGCTGGCAGGGGCAGGACCTGAAGGACCACTACCCCGAAGGCGCGATGCCGATCGTGCGTGGTGAAGCGATCAACACCGCGACCACCTATGGCTACGACATCGTGACCATGATGCAAGAGACCAAGACCACGGTCTGCAATGTCGAGAAAGCATGACCCCCACGCCTTTCACTTCGTGTAATGCGCTGCCCCCCGAGGGGGCGCGTTTTCCCTTGGGGCGGCCCGGCGGGAAAACCACCGACCAGGAGACACCATGGCAAGAATGAAATTCATCTGTGACGCCGAGCGCTGCATCGAGTGCAACGGCTGCGTCACCGCCTGCAAGAACGAACACGAGGTGCCCTGGGGCGTGAACCGCCGCCGCGTGGTCACGCTCAACGACGGCGTGCCGGGCGAGAAGTCGATCTCGGTGGCCTGCATGCACTGCAGCGATGCGCCCTGCATGGCGGTCTGCCCGGTCAACTGCTTCTACCGCACCGACGAAGGTGTGGTGCTGCACGACAAGGACGTGTGCATCGGCTGCGGCTACTGCAGCTACGCCTGCCCCTTCGGTGCACCGCAGTTCCCGTCGCAGGGCACCTTCGGCGTGCGCGGCAAGATGGACAAGTGCACCTTCTGCGCCGGCGGTCCGGAAGAGCACGGCAGCGAAGCCGAGTTCGAGAAGTACGGCCGCAACCGCCTGGCCGAAGGCAAGCTGCCGGCCTGCGCCGAGATGTGCTCGACCAAGGCCTTGCTGGCCGGTGACGGCGACGTGGTGGCCGACATCTTCCGCAGCCGCGTGGTCAACCGTGGCAAGGGCGCTGAGGTCTGGGGCTGGGGCACGGCCTACGGCACCGCCAAGGGAGGAACCAAGTCATGAAGCCTCTGACCACCACCCTGGGCGTGCTGGCGATGGCCGCTGCCCTGACCGCCTGCGGCGAACGGCCGCAGGAGCTGGGTGGCGCCGCGCGCCACGACGAAGCACCCTATGCCGGTGTCGGCAAGAGCCAGTACCAGCAGCCGGGCTGGAAGGTGGGAGACAAGGCCAGCTGGGAACAGCAGCTCAAGGCCCGCGGCCAATACGGCATGAACGAGTATTCCCGCGCCACCCAATGAGGAGCCGCGCATGAGCAAGACACCTTTGGCGACATGGCGGCACTGGGCGCTGGCACTGGTCTTGGCCGGTGGGCCGGGCCTCGCGCAGGCCCAGGCGACCAAGACCGAACCCGCCGCAGCGGCACCGGCAGCCGCCGCCAGCGCGGCACCCGCGGCATCGGCCGCAGCCGCGGCGCCCGGCGTCAAGAGCGCGAACATCTTCGAGATCGCGCCCGATGCGTCCAGCGACGCGAACTACACCAAGCAGTCCAACGCCGAGCGCCACGACGTGCAGCCGGGCAACAACGCGCCGATGTGGCGCGATGTGGGCAAGGGCGTGACCGGCTACAGCAGCCTGCCGGTGACGCAGGCGCCCGAGGCGGGCAACCTGATCCAGCCCTTCGTGCAGTACCCGGGTTCGCGCCTGACCAATGCCGGCGAGGCCTGGCGGCAGGTGCGCAACCAGTGGCTGATCCCTTACGGTGGCTCGCTGCTGTTTGTCGTGCTGCTGGCCCTGGCCATCTTCTACAAGACCAAGGGGCCGCTGGGTGGCCACCTGCCCGACACCGGCCGCAAGGTCGAGCGCTTCACGCCGTTCGAGCGTGCGGCGCACTGGTCCAACGCGGGCGCTTTCACCCTTCTGGCGGTGTCGGGTCTGGTGATGGCCTTCGGCAAGTTCTTCCTGCTGCCGGTGATCGGCAGCACCCTGTTCGGCTGGCTGACCTTCCTGCTGAAGAACCTGCACAACTTCGTGGGACCGCTGTTTGCGGTGTCCCTGCTGATCGTCATCGTCACCTTCATCAAGGACAACATCGCCAGCGCGGCCGACTTCGTCTGGCTGTCCCGGCTGGGCGGCATGCTGGGCGACAAGGAGGTGCCTTCCCACCGCTTCAACGCGGGCGAGAAGGGCATGTTCTGGTGGGGCGTGACGATCCCAGGCCTGTTCGTGGTCGGCTCCGGCCTGTTCCTGGACAAGCTGGTGCCGGGCATGCTCTACCTGCGCGGCGACATGCAGATCGCCCACATGATCCACATCACCTGCGCGGTGTTCATGATGGCGCTGATTGCCGGCCACATCTACATGGGCACGGTGGGGGTCAAGGGCGCCTACGACGGCATGAAGACCGGCTATGTGGATGAGGCCTGGGCGCGGGAACACCACGAGCTCTGGCACGACGACATCCAGGCCGGTAAGATCCCCGCCCAACGCAGCAAGACCGAACCTCCCGCCCCGCTGCAGACGACTGCGCAGGCCTGACCGGACCCAAGGACATTGCCATGAAGAAACTGATTCTGTGGATGGGCCTGGCCAGCGTGTCGGTCGCTGCCCAGGCCAAGCTGCCGGCGCCCGTGCTGGACGACGCCGCCAAGGCCAAGGCCGACGAAGCCAAGGCCAAGACCGCCTACACCGCCAAGGTCGATGCCTACAAGCTCTGCCTGTCGATGGACAAGGTCGCCACGCACTACCAGAAGACCGCGGCAGCGGCCGGCAAACCCGCCAAACCGGCCACGGCCACGCCGCCGTGCGCCGACCCCGGTCCGTTTGTCTGGCCGGCGCCAGCCGCTCCGGCCGCGGCGGCGACGGCACCCGCCGCCCCTGTGCCGGCCGCCCCTGCGCCAGCGGCACCGGCCAAGAAGTCCTGACCGAAGGTCGCCCGGACCCATGAACCTGGCCGAACTGCCCACGGTCATGGCCTCGGTGCTGGAGGCCGGCCCCCGGCCTTCGCTGCCGCGCCTGACACAGGCGCGCGCGGACCTGACGCGCGAGGTCTCGGTGGTGGATGAGACGGGCCAGGAAAGCCGCATCCGCATTCCGGCCGAACGCGATCTCACGGTGTACGTCGACAAGCGCGAGCTGGTCACACTGATGACCCTGGGCGCCCACCCCGAGTGGCTGGTGCTGGGCTATCTGCTCAACCAGCGGCTGGTGGGATCGGTACAGGAAATCGAATCCATCAGCGTCGACTGGGACGTCGGCGCCGCCGCCGTCGTCACGCGCCAGGGCATCGACCGCATCGAGGAGCGCACGGCGCGCCGGGTGGTCACCACCGGCTGCGGGCAGGGCAGTGTGTTCGGCGGGCTGATGGACGATGTCGACCGCATCCAGCTGCCACCGCAGGCGCGCCTGCGGCAGTCGCAGCTGTACGAGATCGTCAACACCATCCGTCTGCACGACAGCACCTACAAGACCGCCGGTTCGGTGCACGCCTGTGCGCTGTTCGCCGGCGAGCATCTGCAGCTGTTCGTGGAAGATGTGGGTCGCCACAACGCGGTCGACACCATCGCCGGCTGGATGGCGCTGCAGCCGGCGCTTCCCGCGGGCGAGCGGGTGTTCTACACCACGGGTCGGCTGACCAGTGAAATGGTCATCAAGTCGGCCCAGATGGGCGTGCCGGTGGTGATCTCGCGCAGCGGCACCACCGAGATGGGTCTGAACGTGGCCGAGCGCGTCGGCCTGTGCGCCATCGGTCGCGCCAAGCACCGGCACTTTCTCTGCTACACGCACCCCGAGCGGATCGTGTTCGACGTGCCGCCGCCCGCGGCGGCATAAACTCGTGGCACCGCCAGCCGCCGGGCTGGCCTCCAACCCCTTCGAGTTCCGTTCATGAGCCGCGACGTCCACATCATCGATCACCCCCTGGTCCAGCACAAACTCACGCTGATGCGCCGCAAGGACACCAGCACCAAGAGCTTCCGCGAGCTGGTGCACGAACTCTCGGCCTTGCTGGCCTACGAGATCACGCGCGACATGCCGATGCACGAGATCGAGATCGAGACGCCGCTGGAGACCATGAAGTCCCGCGTGATCGACGGCAAGAAGATCGTGCTGGCCTCGATCCTGCGCGCGGGCAACGGGTTCCTGGACGGCATGCTGCAGGTGATTCCCGGCGCGCGCGTGGGCCACATCGGCCTGTACCGCGACCCCGCCACCCTGCAGGCGGTCGAGTACTACTTCAAGATGCCCAGCGGCATGGAAGAGCGCGACGTGATCGTGCTCGACCCGATGCTGGCGACCGGCAATTCGGCGGTGGCGGCGGTCGAGCGGCTCAAGGCCACCAAACCACGTTCGATCCGTTTCGTCTGCCTGGTGACCTGCCCGCAGGGCATCAAGACCTTCCACGATGCGCATCCCGACGTGCCGATCTACACCCCGGCGGTCGACCGCGAGCTGAACGAGCACGGTTACATCGTGCCGGGCCTGGGCGACGCGGGTGACCGGATCTTCGGCACGAAATAAGGCCCACCCCCGCGCCGCGCCTGCGGCGCGTCACCCCCTCAAGGGGGCAACGCGTGCGGGCCGGCGGAGCCGGACCCACCGCGTTCTCGAATGGGTCACGCGCTTCGGCGGGCGCCTAGCGCCAAACCGCAGCGGTCTGCTGGGGTGATCCGCTTGGGGTAAGGTCTGCCCATGCAAACGGTTCCTGTGTCTTTCTGGTCTCTTGGCTGGCGGTCGCTGTGGCGCGACTGGCGGGCCGGGGAGTTGCGGCTGTTGCTGCTGGCGGTGACGCTGGCGGTGGCGGCGCTGACGGCGGTGGCGTTTTTCGCCGACCGGCTGCAGGGCGGCCTGCAGCGCGATGCGCGGGCGCTGATCGGTGGCGACGCGGTGATCCAGAGCGACCAGCCGGCACCGCCGGCTTTTGCCGCCAAAGCCAGGGCGCTGGGCCTGCAGTCGGTGCAGACGCTGAGTTTTCCGACCATGGGCCGGGCGCGCGACGAAGACGGTGGCGCGGCGCGGCTGGTGGCGTTCAAGGTGGTGGCGCCGGGCTATCCGCTGCGCGGTGGCCTGCGGGTGGCCGACGGGCCGGACGCGCCCGAAGTCACCACGCGCGACATTCCTGCGCCGGGCACGGTGTGGGTCGACGCAGCCCTGCTGTCGGCGCTGGATCTGAAGATCGGCCAGCCGCTGCTGCTGGGCGACGCGAGCCTGACGCTGGCCAAGGTGATCGTGGTCGAGAGCGACCGCGGTGCGGGTTTCATGAGCTTTGCGCCGCGCGTCATGATCAACGCCGCCGATCTGGCCGCGACCGCGCTGGTGCAACCGGCCAGCCGCGTCGGCTACCGGCTGGCGCTGGCGGGCCCGGAGCCCGCGGTGAAGCAGTACGTCACCTGGGCCGAGGCAGAGATCAGGAAGCCGGGCGTGCGCGGCCTGCGGCTGGAGTCGCTCGAAGGCGGCCGGCCCGAGATGCAGCAGACGCTGGCGCGCGCTGAAAAATTCCTCAACCTGGTGGCCCTGCTGGCGGCGCTGCTGTCGGCGGTGGCGGTCGCGATCGCGGCCCGCGGTTTTGCGCAGCGCCATCTGGACGACTGCGCCATGTTGCGCGTGCTGGGCCTGTCGCAGGGCGCGATGGCGCGTGCCTATGCCTTCGAGTTCATCGCGGTGGGGCTGGCCGCGAGCGCGCTGGGCGTGCTGGCCGGTTTCGCGTTGCACTACGTGTTCGTGCTGCTGCTGGCCGGACTGGTGGAGTCGGCGCTGCCGGCCGCGAGCCTCTGGCCGGTGCTGCTGGGCCTGGGCATGGGACTGACGCTGATGGTGGCCTTCGGCTTGCCGCCGGTGCTGCAGCTGGCACAGGTGCCGCCGCTGCGCGTGATCCGCCGCGATGTCGGCCAGCTCAAGCCGGCGACGCTGGTGGTGCTGGGGCTGGGCGTGGCGGGGTTTGCGGTGCTGCTGCTGGCGGCCAGCCGCGACCTCAAGCTCGGTGGTATCGCGGTGGGCGGATTCGCGGCCGCGGTGGCGGTGTTCGCCCTGGTCAGCTGGGTCGCTGTCCGGGTGCTGAGGCGCAGCGTCAACGAAGCGACCGCGCCGCGCGCGCTGGTGCTGGCCACGCGCCAGCTCTCGGCCCGGCCGGCCTACGCGGTGGTGCAGATCAGCTCGCTGGCGGTCGGCCTGCTGGCGCTGGTGCTGCTGGTGCTGCTGCGCACCGACCTGATTTCCAGCTGGCGCAACGCGACACCACCCGACGCGCCCAACCGCTTCGTGATCAACATCCAGCCCGAGCAGGGCGATTCCTTCCGGCAGGCGCTCGCCGCGGGAGGTGTGGCGAAGTTCGACTGGTATCCGATGATCCGCGGCCGGCTGGTGAGCGTGAACGAAAAACCGGTGCGGCCCGAGGACTACGCCGCCGACCGGGCGCAGCGCCTGGTTGAGCGCGAGTTCAACCTGTCGAACACGGTCGAGAAGCCGCCGCACAACGAGGTGGTGCAGGGCCGCTGGACGCCGGAGGAGGCGGGCGGTCTGAGCGTGGAAGAAGGGCTGGCCAAGGAGCTGGGCCTGAAGCTGGGCGACCGGCTGGGCTTTGACATGGCGGGCATGCCGGTCGAAGGCAAGATCACCAGCCTGCGCAAGGTCGACTGGGGCTCGATGCGGGTCAATTTCTTCGTGATCTTCCCGGTGGCGCACCTGCCCGACCTGCCGACGACCTACATCAGCGCCTTTCGCGTGCCCGAGACCGACAAGCGCTTCGACAACGCCCTGGTGCGGCAATTCCCGAACATCACCAACGTCGACATGAGCCAGACCATCGCGCAGGTGCAGCGCGTGCTGGGCCAGGTGATCCGCGCGGTCGAGTTCCTGTTTGCCTTCGCGCTGGCGGCTGGGCTGGTGGTGCTGCTGGCCACCATCACCGCCACCCGCGGCGAGCGCGAGCGCGAGTTCGCGGTGCTGCGTGCGGTCGGGGCCAGTTCGAAGCTGCTGCGCGATGTGCAGCGGGTCGAGCTGCTGGGTGTCGGGGTGCTCGCGGGCGTGCTGGCCTCGGTGGTCGCGATCGGCGTCGGCTGGGCGCTGGCGAAATACGCTTTCGAGTTCAGCTGGCAGCCCTCGCCCTGGGTGCCGCTGGCCGGAGGGCTGACCGGTGGCGTGCTGGCGCTGGCGGCGGGCTGGTGGGGGCTGCGCAGCGTGTTGCGCACGCCCGTGGTCGAAACCCTGCGGCGTGCCGCAATCTGAATCCCGCAAACCATGGACGAACAAGCCACCCCTGTCTCTCCTGCCACCCCGTTCGAATGGATCGGCGGCGAAGCCCGCGTGCGCGCACTGGTCGACCGCTTCTACGACCTGATGGACATCGAGCCCGGCTACCACGAGCTGCGGCTGGCCCACGGCACCACGCTGGACGACGCGCGGCAGAAGCTGTTCTGGTTTCTGTGTGGCTGGCTGGGCGGCCCGTCGCACTACGAAGACCGCTTCGGCCACCCGCGCCTGCGCATGCGGCACATGCCGTTCAAGATCGGCATCGTCGAGCGCGACCAGTGGCTGGCCTGCATGGACCAGGCGATGGGCGAAACGGGGGTGCCCGAGGACCTGCGGGTCCGCCTGAAGGACAGCTTCTTCAAGACCGCCGACTGGATGCGCAACACGCCGGCCTAGCCGCCGTGTCGTCGTTCTCGCAGCGCATGCCCATGACAGAGCTGCCGTTGGCGAGGATGCGGGTGTTCATCAGGTACTTGGCCGTCGCCTGGGTGCCGTCGGCGTTGATCTGGATCTGCAGCCGGGTGATCGTGCTCTGTGAACCCAGGCCGGCCGCGCGCATCGCATTGGCCGAATCCCGCTGCAGCTTGCAGATCTCGTCGCGACCACCGGAGTTCTTGATCTCCGGTGACTTGCTGCGGTCAATCATCGTGAAACTCAGGTCGGGTGCGGCGAGGGCGCATTCGCTGGCGAAGTCACCGCGGTCACTGTTTTCCCGGGTGCGCTGGAGCACGCTCTCGACCACCGCCGTGGTCAGCCTGTCCACCCGGGCCACAGGGGCCGCCGGTGCGGCCGGCATGGCCGGCGCAGGGGCTTCCTTCTTCGGCTCGGGCGGGCGGATCGTCACCTTCGGCAAGTCGGTCCGGCAGTCGGTGTCGGAATAGACGATCTGTCCACTGGCGTTCTTGCACTTGTACAGCGGCGCGGCCGCAGCGGCGGACGGCGCGAGGGCAACGAATCCGAGCACGGCGAGCAGTGGCGCGGGAAAACGAAGACGCATGGCGAAAGGCTCCCTGATGTTTTGGCGCCCGCACTATAGCCGGCGGCGTCGGCGGGGCGCCTGCCTTCAGCGTCCCACCGGCTTGAGCAACACCACCAGCGCACCCGCTCCACCCTCGGCCGGTCGCGCCTGCACGAAGGCCAGCACTTCTTTCTTCTGCACCAGCCAGCGCAGCACGCGGCCCTTGAGCACCGGCGCGCGCCCAGGCGAGCCCAGTCCCTTGCCGTGCACCACGCGCACGCAGCGCAGGCCCAGGTGGTGGGCGTCGCGGATGAACTTGCCCAGCGCTTCGCGCGCTTCATCGACACGCAGGCCGTGCAGGTCGATCTGGGTCTGGATGCTCCAGTGGCCCTCGCGCAGCTTGCGCGTCACGTCCGGCCCCAGGCCGGGGCGGCGGTAGCTCAGCTGTTCGTCGGTGTGCAGCAGGGTCTCGACGTCGAACTCGTCGGACAGTGCTTCGCGCATCACCGCGTTTTCATCGAGCTGGCGCTGCCGCGGCTCGGGCGGCACTGCGATCGGCGGGTGCACCACGCGCCGGGCGGCGGTCAGCGGCTTCACCGGTCCGACGGCCAGCTCGAACAGGCGCTTCTCGCGGTCCTGCCTCAGCGCCCGCAGGCGCTCGGCCTCGCGCGCCGCCGTCTCGGCGGCCACCCGCTGGGCGATCACGTTTTTCACGGCCTTGAGTTCTGCGAGCGAGCGGACCTTCATGGCCCGGATTCTCGCGCAGGCGCAAAGGCCTTCAGACCAGACCGAGCTCTGCCATGGACGCCGCGTTGTCGCGGGTCACGATGAAGTGGTCGAGCACGCGCACGTCCACCAGCGCCAGCGCCGCCTTGAGCGACTGCGTCAGCGCCTCGTCGGCACGCGAGGGCCGGGCTTCGCCGCTGGGGTGGTTGTGCGCGAGCACGACCGAGGCCGCGTGGTGGTGCAGGGCGCGCAGCACGACTTCCCGCGGATAGACCGAGGTCTGGCTGAGGGTGCCGCGGAACAGTTCCTCGAGCGCGATCAGCCGGTTCTGGCTGTCCAGGAACAGCACGCAGAACACCTCGTGCGCCCGGGCGCCGAGTTGCAGCTGCAGGTAGTCGCGCACCGCGCGCGGGCTGTCGAACAGCGGCCGCTGCTGCAGCTCCTGCGCCAGGGCACGGCGGGCCAGCTCCAGCACGGCGACCACCTCGGCGCGTTTGGCCGGCCCGAGACCCTTGACGACCTTGAGCGCGTCGGCACCGGTGTGCAGCAGGCCGCCGACGCCGCCGAAGCGGTCGAGCAGTTCCTGGGCGAGCTGGATCACGTGTTTGCCGCTGATGCCGGTGCGCAGCAGCAGGGCCAGCAGCTCGGCGTCGCCCAGCGCGCCGGGGCCGCGCGCGAGCAGCTTTTCGCGTGGCCGCGCGTCGGCGGGCAGGCTCTTGAGTCCGGTGGCGGCAAGGCCATTCATGTGGTGTGCTCCCTGGGTCTGGCCGGTTTTTACAATACGGCTTGTTGTCGGGCAGTCACGGATCGGGCGTTTTCCGTGCGTAGGTGCCTTCCGAGCCCGTGTTTCATCCCCCTTTTGTCCATGCCGCACATCCAAAAAGGTTCGTTCCTGACCCTGCACTACCGCATGTCGGGTCCCAACGGCCAGGTCATCATCAACACCTTCGAGGGCCAGCCCGCGACCCTGAGTCTGGGCGCCGGAGAGCTCTCGCCCGCCATCGAGCAGCGCCTGATCGGGCTGGAAGAGGGCGTGCACACGACCATCGAGCTGGCACCCGGCGAAGCCTTTGGCGAGCGCCAGCCCGAGATGGTCCAGTGGGTCGCTCGCAAGCTGCTGAACCAGCTGGGCGACCCGCACGAGAAGTACGCGGTGGGCGACGTGGTGCAGTTCCCGACGCCGGACGGCCTGGGCAGCTACGCCGGGTCTGCCGTCGAGGTGGCCGAAGACGGCGCGGTGCGTTTCGACTTCAACCACCCGCTGGCCGGCCAGCCGGTGAGCTTCGAGGTGAAAGTGATCGGGGTGTTGTGATGAGCCAGTTGCAGGATGTTCTTCTGGCCGAGCCGCGCGGTTTCTGCGCCGGCGTCGACCGCGCGATCGAGATCGTCGAGCGCGCCCTGGCCAAGTTCGGCCGGCCAATCTATGTGCGCCACGAGATCGTGCACAACACCTATGTGGTCAACGACCTCAAGGACAAGGGCGCGATCTTCATCGAGGACCTGGACGAAGTGCCTCCGGGCGCGACGCTGGTCTTCTCGGCCCACGGCGTGAGCCAGGCGGTGCAGAAGGAAGCGGAGCAGCGCGGCTTCCGCATCTTCGACGCCACCTGCCCGCTGGTGACCAAGGTGCACGTCGAGGTCGCCAAGCTGTTCAAGGAAGGCTACGAGTTCCTGATGATCGGCCACAAGGGCCACCCCGAGGTCGAGGGCACGATGGGGCAGCTCAGCGAGGGCATCCACCTGGTCGAAGACATCGACGATGTGGCCAAGGTGAGTCCGCGCCAGACCGAACTGCTCGCCGTCGTGACGCAGACCACGCTGTCGGTCGATGACACGGCGGGCATCCTGGCCGCCGTCAAGGCGCGTTTCCCCAAGGTGCGCGAGCCCAAGCAGCAGGACATCTGCTACGCCACGCAGAACCGGCAGGACGCCGTCAAGCTGCTGAGCCCGCAGGTCGACATCGTGATCGTGGTGGGCAGCCCGACCAGCAGCAACAGCAACCGCCTGCGCGAGGTCGCGCACCGGCTGGGCACGTCGGCCTACATGGTCGACAACGCGGGCGAGTTGAAGGCCGAATGGTTCGAGGGCAAGCAGCGCGTGGGCCTGACGGCCGGCGCCTCGGCGCCCGACATCCTGGTGCAGCAGGTGATTGAACGCCTGCGCGAACTCGGCGCGATCTCCGTGCGCAAGCTCGACGGCATCACCGAAACGGTCAAGTTCCCGCTGCCCAAGGGCCTGAAGATCGAGGGCGACGGCGCCATCGACCATCTGCACTGAGCGGACTCTTTAGCGAAGAGCCTGCTTGAATTTCAGGACACCGTTTTCCGCTTCGTAGAGGTAGGCCGGCGCCAGCGTGTTGTCGCCCCGGGCGTCGAAGGCCACCGGTCCCTCCCCGCCAACCAGGCGACCACCTGATTTCAGATGGTCGCGGACAAGTGCCCGATTGCCGTTTCCCTGTTGTCCCAACGTTTCAACCAACAGGGTCACGGCATCAAACGCCGATGAAGCCGCATCGCCGGGAGGCTTGCCGTACTGGCTTTGGTAGGTCTGTGCAAAGGCCGAGTCGGAGGGTGGGACAGAGTCCTTGCGGTCCTGGCTGGTGCAGACCAATGTCATGCCCAATCTCGCTGTTTCCTGAGCCATGGGGTCACTGCAGACCCCGTCACCTGAGACGATGGTCCAACGGACATTGCGGGGCAGTCGCCCGACGACTTTGATGGCAAACCGGTCCATGCCGCCGAGGTAGAGAACCGCAGCGGAGCCCCCGACAGTTTGCAGGCCGGACAGATCGCCATCGCCGTTGAGTCCCAGGTTCAGGGGGGCGACATCCTGCCCAGAGAACGATCTGTGCGCGCTGGAAAACCCGTTTGCGGTGAGCTCGCCGTAGGCTGTGTCATCGTATGCAAACAGCGCTGGCTGGTCCTGAAAACGTCCGGACAACACCCGGTAAGTGTTTCGGGCGAGCTGCTCGTCGTCCATGGCCATCCGGAGGGTCCATCGATGGCCCGAGCGCGTCAACAAAGGGTTCGTTGCGGCAAGGGACACATTGAGCAGGCCGGCCTGTTCGTAAATCGTTGCCGCAGGCATGGCGGTGCCGGAGTTGATGCCGCCCACGACGGCATCGTAGTGACCGTCGGCGACGATGGTCCTGGCCACGGTTTGGGCAGTTTCCGGATTGGCCTTGTCGTCAAAGAAATCCAGCCTCACCTTGAACTTCCCGCCCGCAGGTCTGTCAGGCGAGGACTTCAGTCGGATGGCGCCCGCTTTGGCGCCGAGCGCTGCGCCATTGAGAGCCTCTTGTGCGACATGGCGTATCGGGGAGCTGAGGGGAACCACCACCGCGATTCGCAGGTCGGGCGCTTCGTCTGCATGTGCCGAGAGGGTGCTCAAGGCGAGCAGCAGCAAACTTGTCATCGGTTTCAATGGAGTCCTCCCCGGAGTTCAGGCGCTGTTGGCATTCAGGTGGCCTGCCCTCGGCAGTCTAACGGCGTGAAAAGGATGCCCGCCCTTGGGAAACCTACAATCCCACCCATGCTAGACATCCTCCAACTCCGCAAAGACCTGGACGCCGTGGTGGCGCGCCTGGAAACCCGCAAGAACCCGCAGCCCTACCTCGATGTGCCCGCCTACCAGGCGCTGGAAACCGAGCGCAAGACGCTGCAGACCCGCACCGAAGCCCTGCAGGCGCAGCGCAACAGCCTGTCCAAGCAGATCGGCATGCTCAAGGGCAAGGGACAGCACGCCGAGGCCGACGCGGCCATGGCCCAGGTCGGCGAGATGAAGGCCGAACTCGAAGCCTCGGCCACGCGACTGGAGGTGATCCAGGGCGAACTGCAGGGCCTGCTGCTGGCCGTGCCCAACCTGCCGCACGAGAGCGTGCCGGTGGGCGGCGACGAACACGGCAACGTGGTCGTGCGCAGCTGGGGCACGCCCCGGACCTTCGACTTCACCGTGCGCGACCATGTGGACATCGGCGAACAGCTGGGCCTGGACTTCGACACCGGCGCCAAGCTCGCTGGCTCGCGCTTCACCTTCATGCGCGGCCCGATCGCCCGCCTGCACCGCGCGCTCGCCCAGTTCATGCTCGACACGCAGACGCAGGAACACGGCTACACCGAGTGCTACACGCCCTACATCGTCAACGGCGAGACGCTGCGCGGCACCGGTCAGCTGCCCAAGTTCGAAGCCGACCTGTTTGCCGTGAAGAAGGGTGGCCAGGAGGGCGAAGAGATGCCCGACACCCAGGCGCTGTACCTGATCCCGACCAGTGAGGTGACGCTGACCAACGTGGTGCGCGACACCGTGCTGGCCGAGGCCGATCTGCCGATCAGGATGACGGCCCACACCCCGTGCTTCCGCTCCGAAGCCGGCAGCGCCGGGCGCGACACGCGCGGCATGATCCGCCAGCACCAGTTCGACAAGGTCGAGATGGTGCAGATCGTGCACCCCGAAAAGAGCTACGAAGCGCTGGAGGAAATGACCGGCCACGCCGAAGCCATCCTGCAGAAGCTGGGCCTGCCTTACCGCGTGATGAGCCTGTGCACCGGTGACATGGGCTTTGGTGCCAGCAAGACCTACGACCTGGAGGTCTGGGTGCCCGCGCAGGGCACCTACCGCGAGATCAGCTCGGTGTCGAACTGCGAAGCCTTCCAGGCCCGCCGCCTGCAGGCCCGCTTCAAGAACGCGCAAGGCAAGAACGAACTGGTGCACACCCTGAATGGCTCCGGCCTGGCCGTGGGCCGCGCACTGGTGGCGGTGCTGGAAAACAACCAGAACGCCGACGGCAGCGTGACGGTGCCCGAAGTGCTGCGGCCCTACATGGGCGGCCTCGAACGCATCGGCGGCACGGCGGCCTGAGCGTCCAGCACACGCCGCGGAACCGGCTCCGCCGGGCCGGTGGCGTGGCCCCCTTGAGGGGGTGACGCCGCAGGCGGCGCGGGGGTGGTCACTTCAGCCGGAACCCCTTCGCCTGCATGCAGTGCTTGAGCAGCTCCTCGGCCTGATCGCCCTTGATCTTGGCCAGGCCCGTCTGGAACTTGCATTCCGAGATGAAGTTGGCGGTGTCGAAGTCGCTGACACCTTCCTTGGTCCAGCGCTGCTCGGTGGAGGCGCACGCGGTCAGCGCGGCCACGGCGGATAGGCAAAGCAGCGGACGGAACAACGGCGACTCCGGGCAGGAAAAGGTGATCGGGGACTGACCGCCTGATTTTGCCGTGGCGACCGTGCCCGCCGCCCCACGGACCGGGCCGAAATCGGGCTCAGGCGTGAATAAACAACGCCGGATCGACCGAAACGCGGTTCAAAACCACACCCCAGTGCAGGTGCGGGCCGGTGACGCGGCCGGTGGCGCCCACGGCCGCCAGCGCCTGTCCCTGCGCCAGCCGGTCGCCGACGCGCACATCGATGCGGCTGAGGTGGCACAGCATCGAGAACACACCACCGCCGTGGTCGATCCACACCGTCTGGCCGTTGAAGAAGTAGTCGCCGGTGTCGACCACCTCGCCCGCCAGTGGCGCACGCACCACCGTGCCAGTGCCGGCGGCGATGTCCATGCCGCTGTGCGGCTGTCGGGCCTCGCCATTGAAGACGCGCCGCAGGCCGAACGAACTGGAACGTGTGCCGCCGACCGGGGCCTGCATCCGCAGGTTGGTGGGCAGCGGCTCGGAAAAACGCGCCATCACCAACTGCTGCCGTGCGCGCTCGCGCTCGTGCCGGGCCAGGTCCTCGGGCGAGAGTTCGACGGTGCGCGGCGCCACCTTCAGGCGCTGCTGCGCGTAGGACTTGGGTGCGATCTGGTAGGCCACCCTGCGCCGGCTGCCGTCGGCAGCCTCGACCACGATCTGCGCCGGGCCGGGTGCCGCCGACAGCGGAATGCCGACCAGCGCGGTCCAGCCGACCGGCGAACCCACGACCAGCAGCCGTGCATCGTCGGACCAGGCCGTGGGGCGGTCGGCCGCCGGGCCCAGCGGGAGCAACGCCACGCCGCCGGGGACCGCCGAAGCGTCGGGCCACTGTGCCTCTGCCTCCGGGGCCGCGCGACCCGCCGTGGGCCAGACCGTGCCGGCCCAGAGCGCGGCGATGCCGGCCAGCAGCCGGCGGCGATGTGGTGCGACCGAGTTCATGCGGTGGTCCATGTGCCACCGGCCTGTGCCGAGCGGATCACCGCATCGACAAAGCGCATGCCCATCCAGCCGTCGTGCGCATTGGGGAAGTGCAGGGCCAGGGGATCGGGCGCCACGCCAGCCCGGCGCGCTGCAATCGCTTCGGCCGCGTCGGAGTACAGGTTGGCGAAGGCCTCGGGAAAGCCTTCGGGGTGGCCGGCGGCGACGCGGGTGCTGCGCTGCGCCAGCGGCAGCGTGCCCGGGCCGCGCGGCGTCAGGCGCTGTGCGGGCGCGTCCAGCGGCTTGAAGTCCAGCACCTGCGGGTGTTCCTGCTGCCATTCGAGCGTGCCGCGCGAGCCGCTGACGCGGATGCGCAGGCCGTTCTCGACACCGGCGGCGGCCTGCGTGACCCAGAAGCTGCCGCGCGCCCCGCCCTGCAGGCGCAGCAGCACGCCGGCGAAGTCGTGTGCCGTGCGGTCGGGCACGACGCAGCCGAGTTCGGCCGCGAGCTGTTCGACCTCCAGCCCGGTGACGAAGCGCAGCAGGTGGTGGGCGTGGGTGCCGATGTCGCCCATCACCAGCGAGGGGCCGCCGCGCGCCGGGTCGGTCTTCCAGGCGGTGCGGCCCGGGCCGGGCTTGGCGCGCCCGCCCTGCACGTACTCGACCTGCACCAGCCGGACCTCGCCGAGCTGGCCGGCCGCGACCATGGCACGCGCCTGGCGCGCCATCGGGTAGCCGCTGTAGTTGTGCGTCAGGCAGAACACGCGGCCGCTGGCCTGCGCCTTCTCGCGCAGCTGCGCGGCTTCGGCCACGGTGTTGGTCATCGGCTTGTCGCAGATGACGTCGAAGCCGTGGTCCAGGGCGGCCATGGCGTAGGGAAAGTGGCTGTCGTTGGGCGTCATGATCGCCACCACATCGGCGCCGTCGGCGCGGGCCGCTTCGGCCGCCAGCAGGGCCAGCGCATCGGGATGGCAGCGGTCCGGCGCCAGGCCGAGCGCCGTGCCGGCCGCGACCGAGCGCTGCGGGTCGGACGACAGGGCGCCGGCCACGATCTCGTAGCGGTCGTCCAGGCGCGCGGCCTGGCGGTGCATGGGGCCGATGAACGAACCGGCGCCGCCGCCGATCACGGCCAGGCGCAGGCGGCGGCCCAGCAGGGCGACCACGGGGTTGAGATGGGGTGCGGCAGAAGCAGGGGCCGACATGGAAGCAGAGGTCATGGTGGCCCGTGTTCTACCATCGATCGCATGACTGTTCATTTCGAGACCCTCCACCCGGCCCAGCTGTACACCGATGTCTTTGGCGTTCCCGCGCCCGACACGCCCGTGGGGCGCGAGCTCTGGCCGCGCCAGCAGGGCGCGTTCGTCCGACAGCGGCGTGAACCGGTTTCCCCCGGCGAAGCGACCCCGGGTGCGACCGATGCCGAGGGCGGGCCGACCGCACCGGTGCTGGAATTGCAGGTGGGTCAGTTCGGCCTGGTGCCGCGCTGGGTGAAGTCGGCGTCGGACGCCAAGCTGCGCTCGCCCAAGCTGGTGAACGCGCGCAGCGAGACGCTGACGACTTCCAACAACCTGCGCGAGGCCTGGCTGGCCGGGCAGCGCTGCATCGTGCCGATGCAGGCATTCTTCGAGGACGACTGGCGCAGCGGCAAGGCGGTGCCCACACGCATCACGCGGGTCGATGGCCAGCCCATGGGCGTGGCCGGTGTGTGGGAGCGCTGGGTCGGGGCCGACGGCACCGAGATTGTCAGCTTCACGCTGCTGACCGTGAACGCCAACAGCCACGCGCTGCTGCACCGCTACCAGCAGCCCGGCGCCGAGAAGCGCATGCCGGCGATCCTCAACGAAGGCGGTTACGGCGCCTGGCTCAACGCGGGCCATCCGGAGAAGGCGCGCGAGTTCCTGCGCGCTTACCCGGCCAACTGGCTGACCGCCAATCCGGTGCAGAAAAAATAGGGCGCCGCCGCCCCTGACCGAAGCGGCGGCGCCGGGACGGGGCCGCGTCAGGCGGCGGGTTTGGTGAGCTTGCCAGCCACTTGCTCGGACAGCCAGCCGAACAGTGCGCCCACGACGATCGAGAGAATGGTCGGCACGATGGCGGTGGTCGGAGTCATGTCCTTGCCCAGCAGGATCAGACCGGCCACGGTGGCGAAGCCGTAGACGCTCGACGGGATGGTGGACAGCACCGGAATGTGCGCGGCCAGCACGATGACGGCGGCGCCGATGCCCACGGCGACCGGTGCGGCCAGGCCACCCAGCGCACCGAGCTGGCCGATCAGCAGGACCGAGGCCATGCCCACGACAGCGCCGAAGGACATGCAGACCACGGTCTTGACCAGGCCGTCGCGCTTGCCGCCGTTGTGGAAGAAGCTGGCCCAGGCCACGAAGGCCTGCCAGACCTGCATGTGGAACGCGGCCAGCGGCCCCAGGAACAGCCAGGTGGCGACGACGGCGAGCAGGCCGATGGAGATGGCCAGTGCAAACAACAAACTCATGAATGTCTCCTCGTTGGTGGTTGGAAATCACCCGCTTCCGTGGGGAGCGGGTGTCACCAACGAGTCAATTCCCGTGCCATGCCGCGCGGGCATGGATCAATTTGAGAGCGCTGCTGATTTGATTGGGGAAAGGGCGGAAAACCGCCGCGGTACATGACGCGCTGCACCATGTACCGCCGCCATCTTTCTGCCACACCGGGTGTGCGCGAACGGAACAGGGCGTGACGAAAAAAGACCAAGGCGCAGGCGCCGTGGTCGCTCCAAGGGCTTACTTCACCGTGATGGTGATGCGCTCGCTCGCGACCACCGGGTGGTGCGGGATGTGGTTCTGGTCGCCCAGCACCAGCTGCAGCGTGTGCGGTCCCGGCTTGAGGTCGAGCGAGACCTCGGTCTGGCCGGCGCCGAAGTGGCGGAAGTTTTCGTTGGCCGGCAGCGGGGCGTTGGCGTCCCACTCGCTGACGTCCACCAGCAGGTGGTGGTGACCGGTGCCGGCCTTCTCGATGCCCGCGGGCGCCACGCCCATGCCGCTGAGGCCGAACACCACCTTCACCGGGCCGCTCACCGTCGCCCCGTTGGCGAGGTTCACGAAATACAGCCTGGCCGCCGCCGGCGACTCGACCTTCTTGTAGCCGCTGGCCAGCGCGGGCGTGCTCTCGGTGACCTTGGCGGGCGTGGTGGCCGCGGCGTTGGGGGCCATCGGGCCGTGCATGGCGCCATGCATGGCTTCGTGGTCGTGGCGCATGCCGTGGCTGCAACCGGCGAGCGCAATGGCGGCAACGGTGCTGGCGAGGGTGAGGCGGATGTGTGGCAAGGGTTCTCTCCTGAATGGGCTGTTGGAAGCGCCAGCATACGGAGGGAGCCCGCGCCGTGAAGCAGGCTTTACCCATGGATACATCCCGGCGGGGTTTTCGGGGGATTTGCCCCAGCCGCCGCTGGCGTCCTCAGGGAAAACGCGAAGAGCTCTGGCTCTTGTCGGCCGACCGGCGTACAACGGCGTGCGGAACTTCACACCAAAGACCTCCCGGCCCGGGCGGTTGCCAACAGGAGACTTCAGATGACGCCTTTCCACGCCCGCCGGTTCACGGCGGTCCTGTCGTTCGCGCTGATCCCGGTGGCCGTCTGGGCCGACGGCGTGTCGGTGCGCAGCGACGACAGCGCCAGCCCCTTCCCGAGCAACCGCTACACGGTGGCCGACTTCGGCAACGCGACTTTCCGCCGGGTCAACCTGCCCAGGCCCGACTGCGCGGTGCGCGTGAGCGACTGCCAGGACATCGACGTCATCAACACACTCGACGGCTTCTCGACCCAGCCGCGCATCACCGTGCCGTTCACCGGCGACATCGACCTGTCGAGCGTCAACAGCGACACCGTGTTTCTCGTCAACCTCGGCGACACGCAGACGCTGCGCGGCTTCGGCGAGAAGGTGGGCATCAACCAGATCCTCTGGGACACGGCGGGCAAGACCCTGGTGTTCGAGCCCGACGCCCTGCTGGCCGAACATGCGCGCTACGTGCTGGTCGTGACCAACGGTGTGCGCGATGCCCGCGGCAAGCGCATCAAGACCAGCGACGCGATGGAGGTGCGCGGCCTGCGTGGCTTTGACAAGCGCGGCGGCGACCACGACCGCGACGCGCGGGAGGCGGCCAGCAGCGTGCGTATGGGACGCGGGCTGTCGGTGGCGGCGGCCTCGCTGTTCACCACCCAGAGCGCGACCGGCGACCTCGTGAAGATCATGCGGCAGATCAAGGCCGGCACACCGGCGCCGGCCAGTTTCCTGATCGGTTCGAACAGCGGCGGCGCGGTGCGTGCCGTGTTCCCGGTGTCGGGCATCACGGGCGTGGCGTTCAACCGGCAGACCGGTGCGGGCGCCGCTGACCTGACGCTGCAGCCGGTGCCGCTGCCCGCGCTGCAGGCCATCCCCGGCGCGGTGGGCCAGCTCGCCTACGGCCAGTACAGCTCGCCCAACTACCAGACCGCCGGTCAGGTCATCCCCGCCACGCCGACGCTGAGCGGTCGCCCGGCGCCGCAGGGCACGCAGAACCTGGTGTTCCAGCTCTTCCTGCCGGCCGGCGACAAGCCCGCGGGCGGCTGGCCGGTCGCGATCTTCGGCCACGGCTTCACCGACAGCATGTACGGCGCGCCGTGGACGGTGGCCTCGGTGTTCGCCTCGCGCGGCATCGCCACGCTGTCGATCAACGTGGTCGGCCACGCGGGTGGCGCGGCCGGCCGGTTGGCGATCGCGCAGGGCGCCGGCGAACCGGTGATCGTGCCGGCCGGCGGGCGCGGCTTCGACCAGGACGGCAATGGCGCCATCGACTCGACCGAAGGCGTGAACGCCGCCGCGCCGCGCAGCATCGTCAGCAGCCGCGACGGCCTGCGCCAGACCGTGGTCGACCTGATGCAGCTGGTGCGCCAGGTCGAGGTCGGCATGGATGTCGACGGCGACGGCAGCGCCGACCTCAACGCGCAGCGCATCTACTACGCCGGCCAGTCCTTCGGCGGCATCTACGGCACCATGCTGCTGGGCGTCGAGCCCAACATCAAGGCCGGCGTGCCCAATGTGCCGGGCGGCTCGATCACCGAGGTCGCGCGCCTGGGCGTGTTCCGTGGCCTGACCGGTCTGGCGCTCGCCACCCGCACGCCGCAGCTGCTGAACCTGCCGCCGTCGGCGTCGCTGCCGGTGCCGTTCAACTTCTTCGAGAACATGCCGCTGCGCGACCTGCCGCCGGTGGTCAACAACGTGCCGGGGGCGATGGAGATCGCCAAGGTGCTCGACCGCTTCGAGTGGGTGCAGCAGGCGGGCAACCCGGTGTCGTATGCGTCGCTGATCCGCCAGCAGCCGCTGCCGGGCAGCGCGGCCAAGCCGGTGATCCTGCAGATGGCCAAGGGCGACCAGACCGTGCCCAACCCGACCAGCAGCGCCATCGTGCGCGCCGGTGGCCTGCAGGCGAACACGACCTACTACCGCAACGACCTTGCTTATGCGGCGAATCCGGCGGTTGGCAAGAATCCGCACACCTTCCTGACCGGGCTGGCGAGCGCGGCGACGGCGCCGATGGCAGTGATGGCGCAGTCGCAGATCGCCGTGTTCTTCCAGAGCCACGGCACGGTGGTGATCGATCCGGACGGTGCCGCAGGGCCGCTGTTCGAGGTGCCGATCGCGCTGCCGCTGCCCGAAGCGCTGAACTTCATTCCCTGACCGCCTGGCGCCCGCGGGGACGGGTGTTCAGAGCGTGTTGCGGTAACGCTCGAGCATCTGCTCCTGCGTTTCCGCGACCATCTCTTCGCCACGGAATTCGCGGATCTGGTCGCGCATCATCTCGGCCATGCTCGGCAGCGCCGCGCGCTCGACCTGGCGCGACGCGTCCCAGAGCTTCGAGCGCATCAGGGCCTTGGCGCAGTGCAGGTAACACGCGCGCACACCGACACGGATCGCGAGTTTGGGCACGCGGCCCGGTTCGGCGCAGCGCTCCCGGTCGGCCGCATCGTCGCTGAGCCAGGCCAGGCCGTTGATCCGCAGGGTTTCGTCCACGCCCGGAACCAGGAACAGCAGCCCGACCGGCGCACCGGCCTCCCCGCCGCGCACGATGTTCTCCAGCGTGTCCAGCCGGTTGTTGCCGGGCGCGTCGGGGATCAGCAGCGTGTGGGCATCGGCCACGTGCACGAAGCCCGGCGCGCCGCCGCGCGGCGAGGCGTCCAGGCCGTGTGTGGCGTCGCCGCTGGCGATCACCAGCATCGGCGAGAGGCCGATGAAGCGGCGCGCGTGGGCGTCGAGTTGCGGGATCTCTTTCTTGGCCGAGCGCTCGCGCACCGGGTCGTACAGGGCGCGCAAGGCGGCGAGGGAGGTGATGCTCATGCCGGGCAGCATACATTTGACGGATGCCGTTTTCCACTCCAGAACAACAGCCCCTGCCCGACCGGGGTCACGCCGTCTCCCGCCTGCGCACCACGCGCATCGCTGCGTCCAGCAAACCCTTCGTGGCGCGCGGCGCCAATCCGCTGCGCTGCACCGGCTGCCGGCTGCCGCCGCCGCACTGCATCTGCGACTGGCGCCCGAGCCAGCCCTCGCGCGCGGGCTTCTGCCTGCTGATGGGCGACATCGAGGCGCTCAAGCCCAGCAACACCGGCTGGCTGATCGCCGACGTGGTGGCCGACACCTGGGCCTTCCAGTGGTCGCGCACGGTGGTCGATCCCGCGCTGCTGGCGCTGCTGAAGGACCCGCAGTGGCAACCCTTCGTCGTGTTCCCGCCGGAGTACACCTCGGCGGGGCTCGTGGTGACGGCGCCGCCGCCCGTTGAAGCCTCCGAGGGGCGCCGGCCGCTGTACGTGCTGCTCGACGGCACCTGGTCGGAGGCGCGCAAGATGTTCCGCAAGAGCCCTTACCTCGACGGGTTGCCGGTACTGGGGCTGCACCCGGAACAGGCCTCGCGTTACCGGCTGCGCCGCTCGGCGCAGGACCATCACTTCTGCACCGCCGAGATCGCCGCGCTGTGCCTGGACCTCGCGGGCGATGCGAACGCCGCCGAGGCGCTGGACGCCTGGTTCGGCCTGTTCAGTGAGCACTACCTGAGCGCCCGGGGGCAAGGGCCGCTGCCGGCCGAGAGCCCGTCGCAGCAGCGGCTTCTGGCACTGGCGAAGGCCTGAGTTTTCGGCGCCTGGCCGCCCCAGGCCGAAACGCGCCCCCTTGGGGCAGCGACCCGCTCCGCGGTGGGGCGTGGGGGGCCTAGCTGTGTCAGTCCGGAATGTTGGGCTCGACCAGCTGAGCCAGCTGCTGCAGGGTTTCCTGCCAGCCGAGGTAACACATCTCGAGCGGGATCATGGCCGGGATGCCTTCCTGCACGGCGGTGATTTCGGTGCCGCACATCACTGCCTTGAGCGTGATGGTGGTGATCATCTGACCCGGCAGGTTGGGGTCGTCGAAGATGTCGGTGTTGACGATCTTCTCGTTGGGCACCAGCTCGAGGTACTTGCCACCGAACGCGTGGACATGGCCCGAGGACCAGTTGGTGAACTGCATGCGGTAGATGCCACCGACGCGGGCGTCCATCTCCAGCACGCGGCCGGTGAAGCCAAAGGGCGGCAGGAACTTGGCCATGGCGTCGGGATCGAGGTAGGCGCGGTAGATGCGTTCGGGCGGTGCGCGCAGGACGCGGTGAAGGCGGACGGTGCCAGTGCTCATGGTGGTTGCTCCTTGGTGGTTTCGGTGTCGACGGGGCCAGCAGGTGGATGGTGGCCACTGTACGACGACGAAACAGTGTCGCCGTTTTCGACACGCACCCGGCTCAGGTGCCGCAGAAGGTCCGGTAGCCACGGGTCTGCTCGGGCGTGCCGGGCAGGGCGGCCAGCGCATCCGCGCTGCGCTCGGTGTACGGGTCGGTCACGATCGCCAGCAGGCGCTCGAAAGGCTTGAGGTCGCCCGCCTCGACCGCGGCGTCCAGCGCATTCTCGACCAGGTGGTTGCGCGGGATATAGACCGGGTTGGTCGCGTCCATGTGGTCGGCGATCTCGGCCGCGGGTTCGCCCGAAGCCTGGGCGCGGGCCTGCCAGCGGACGAGCCAGTCGCCGAGCGCGGCGGTGTCGTCTCCCCAGAGGGCGCGCAGCTCGTCCGGCCGGCCCCGCAGCACCGCCGACAGGCGCCGGAACCCCAGCGTGAAGTCGACCCGGTGTTCGTGCATCAGGCGCAGCAGGTCGTTGGCCAGCGCGCGGTCCGCCTCGCCGTCGGCGCCATCCGCGCCGCCCGCCCGCAGGCCGAGCTTGGCGCGGTGCAGGTTCAGCCAGTGTTGTGAGAAGCGGTCGGGGAAGCGTTCGAGCACTTCGGTGGCCTTCACCACGGCACGTTCGCTGTCTTCGTCGATCAGCGGCAGCAGGGCTTCGGCCAGCCGCGCGAGGTTCCACTGCGCGATGCCGGGCTGGTTGCCGAAGGCGTAGCGGCCCTGGCTGTCGATGGAGCTGAACACGGTCTCGGGGTCGTAGGCTTCGAGGAAGGCGCAGGGGCCGTAGTCGATGGTCTCGCCCGAGATGGTCATGTTGTCGGTGTTCATCACGCCGTGGATGAAACCGACCGACATCCACAGGGCGATCAGCTTCGCCTGCCGCGCCGCCACCGCGTCGAGCAGGGCGAGGTAGCGGTCACCGCGTTCCGTGATGCCCAGGAGGTCGCGGTCGTGGCGTTCGATCGCGTGGTCCGCCAGCACCCGCAGGCGTTCCGTGTCGCGCCGCGCGGCGAAGAACTGGAAGCTGCCGACGCGGATGTGGCTCGCGGCCACGCGGGTGAGGATGGCCCCGGGCAGGGCACGTTCGCGGGAGATCGTCTCGCCGGTGGCAATCGCCGCCAGGGTGCGCGTGGTCGGGATGCCCAGTGCCTGCATGGCCTCGCTGATCAGGTATTCGCGCAGCACCGGGCCGACGGCCGCCTTGCCATCGCCGCCGCGCGAAAAGGGCGTGCGGCCCGAGCCCTTGAAGGCGATGTCGCGGCGCTGGCCTTGGAGATCGAGGATTTCGCCGAGCAGCAGCGCGCGGCCGTCGCCGAGCTGGGGCGAGAAGCCGCCGAACTGGTGGCCCGCGTAGGCCTGGGCGACCGGCTGTGCGCCTTCGGGCACCCGGTTGCCGGCCAGCACCGCCAGGCCTTCGTCCGAGGCCAGCCGCGCGGCGTCCAGGCCCAGCTCCTCGGCCAATGCGTGGTTGAACCGCAGCCAGCGCGGCGCCGGCACCGTGGCCGGTTGCCAGGGCACGGACAGGCCGTCCAGCTGCGCGTAGCGGTTGTCGAAGGGGAAGAGGGGTGTGGACACAGGGAGCGCCTGGAGCAAGAAAACACCCATTGTGGGCGCGCACCAAAAACCTTGGAAAACGCGTGTCTGCCTCCAGGGCACCCGTGGAACCGGCTTCGCCGGGCCACAGGGTGCGACCCCCCTCTCAGCGCCGCAGGCGCGCCAGAGAGGGGGAAGCCGCGCAGCGGCGCAGGGGGGAGTTACAGAGCCTTCACCACCGCGTCGCCCATCGCGGCGGTACCGACCTTGGTCGTGCCTTCGCTCCAGATGTCGCCGGTGCGCAGGCCCTGCGCCAGCACCTTCTGCACGGCGGCTTCGATGCGCTGTGCGGCGGCTTCCTGGTTGAGCGAGAAGCGCAGCATCATCGCGGCCGACAGGATGGTCGCCAGCGGGTTGGCGATGCCTTTGCCCGCGATGTCGGGCGCGCTGCCGTGGCTGGGCTCGTACAGGCCCTGGTTCTTCGCGTTCAGCGAGGCCGAGGGCAGCATGCCGATGGAGCCGGTCAGCATCGAAGCCTCGTCGGACAGGATGTCGCCGAACATGTTGCCGGTGACGACCACATCAAACGCCTTGGGGTTCTTGACCAGCTGCATGGCCGCGTTGTCCACATACATGTGGTCCAGCGCCACATCGGGGTACTGGGCGTGCACCTCGATCACGGTGTCCTTCCAGAACTGGAAGGTCTCCAGCACGTTGGCTTTGTCGACCGAGGTCACCTTCTTGTTGCGCTTGCGCGCGGCCTGGAAGGCGACGTGGGCGATGCGCTCGATCTCCGGCTTGGCGTAGCGCATGGTGTCGAAGGCTTCGGGGGCGCCCTTGAACTCGCCGTCCGGGGCTTCGCGGCGGCCCCGTGGTTGGCCGAAGTAGATGTCGCCGGTCAGCTCGCGGATGATCAGGATGTCCAGGCCCGCCACCAGCTCGGGCTTGAGGCTGGAGGCACCCACCAGCTGCTCGTAGCAGATGGCGGGGCGGAAGTTGGCGAACAGGCCCAGGTTCTTGCGCAGGCCCAGGATGGCCTGCTCGGGGCGCAGTGGGCGGTCCAGCTTGTCGTACTTCCAGTCGCCGACGGCGCCGAACAGGATGGCGTCCGCTTCCTTGGCGAGCTTGAGCGTGGACTCGGGCAGCGGGTGGCCGTGCGCGTCGTAGGCGGCGCCACCGACCAGGGCCGATTCCATCTCGAACTTCAGGTCGAGCGCGTTGAGGACCTTGACCGCTTCGGCGACGATTTCGGTGCCGATGCCGTCACCGGGGAGAACTGCGATTTTCATTGTGTGTTGCGATTGAAGTGAATTACATGGTGTGGGCCAACCAGGGCTTGGTCGCCAGGCGCTCTTTCTCGAACGCCTCGATCTTGTCCTTGTGGCGCAGCGTCAGGCCGATGTCGTCCAGCCCGTTGATCAGGCAGTACTTGCGGAAGGCGTTGACCTCGAACGGGATCTCCTCGCCCTGCGGCTTGACGATCACCTGGCGCTCCAGGTCGATGGTCAGCTGGTAGCCGGGGAAGGCGTGGACTTCGTTGAACAGCTGGTCCACCTGCGCCTCGCTCAGCACGATGGGCAGCAGGCCGTTCTTGAAGCAGTTGTTGAAGAAGATGTCGGCGTAGCTGGGCGCGATGATGGCGCGGAAGCCGTACTGGTCGATGGCCCAGGGCGCGTGTTCGCGGCTGGAGCCGCAGCCGAAGTTGCGGCGCGTGATCAGCACCGAAGCGCCTTTGTAGCGCGGCTGGTTCAGCACGAAGTCGGGGTTGGGCTTGCGGTCGCTCTCGGGCACGCCGGGCTGGCCCGGCTGGTCCATGTAGCGCCACTCGTCGAACAGGTTGGGGCCGAAGCCGGTCTTGCGGATCGATTTGAGGAACTGCTTGGGAATGATGGCGTCGGTGTCGACGTTCTCGCGGTCCATGGGGGCCACGAGGCCCTGGTGAATGGTGAATTTCTGCATGGTGATGGTGTTCAGTTGGTCGCGCCCTTGACGGCTTCGCCGGCCTTCTCCAGTCCGGAGCCGACCGCCTGGCCGGCGGCCTTGCCGCCTTCGACGGTCTTGTCCTTGATCTCGATCGACTTGTCGACCACCACGTCTTTGACTTCGATGGCCTTGTCGACCACCTTGTCCTTGACTTCGATGGCCTTGTCCTTGACCAGATGCGCATCCTGTTTGACGCCTTGCACGGTGTTGGTGCTGCAGGCGGCCAGCGAGGTCAGGGCGGCAGCGGCGATCAGGGTGAGCAGGGGCTTGAGAGAGGACATGAGAGGACTCCTTGAGAAGGGTTCAGGGCAAAACTCAGGCGATGGTGCGGATGTCGATGAAGTGGCCGTGGATCGCGGCGGCGGCGGCCATCGCGGGCGAGACCAGGTGGGTGCGGCCACCGGCGCCCTGGCGGCCTTCGAAGTTGCGGTTGCTGGTCGAGGCGCAGCGCTCGCCCGGCTCCAGCCGGTCGGCGTTCATCGCCAGGCACATCGAGCAGCCGGGCTCGCGCCACTCGAAACCGGCGGCCTTGAAGATCTCGTGCAGGCCCTCGCGCTCGGCCTGGTCTTTCACCAGACCGGAGCCGGGCACGACCATCGCCAGCTTGATGTTCTTGGCGACCTTCTGGCCCAGCTTCTTCACGACCGCGGCGGCTTCGCGCATGTCTTCGATGCGGCTGTTGGTGCAGGAGCCGATGAAGACCTTGTCGACAAAGATGTCGGCCAGCGGCTTGCCCGGTTCCAGCGCCATGTAGGTCAGCGCGCGCTCCATCGCGCCGCGCTTGCTGGCGTCCTTTTCCTTTTCGGGATCGGGCACGCGGGCGTCGACGCCCAGCACCATCTCGGGCGAGGTGCCCCAGGTGACCTGCGGCAGGATCTGCGTGGCGTCGAGTTCGACCACGGCGTCGAAGTGGGCGCCTTCGTCGGAGTGCAGCGTCTTCCAGTAGGCGACGGCCTGGTCCCATTCCACGCCGGTGGGCGAGAGCGGGCGGCCCTTGACGTACTCGATGGTCTTGTCGTCGACGGCGACCAGGCCGGCGCGCGCGCCGCCTTCGATCGCCATGTTGCAGACCGTCATGCGGCCTTCCATCGACAGGGCGCGGATCGCGCTGCCGCCGAACTCGATGGTGTAGCCGGTGCCGCCGGCGGTGCCGATGCGGCCGATGATGGCCAGCACGATGTCCTTGGCGGTCACACCCCTGGCGACCTGGCCTTCGACCTTGACCAGCATGTTCTTGGCCTTCTTGGCCAGCAGGGTCTGCGAGGCCATCACGTGCTCGACCTCGCTGGTGCCGATGCCGTGCGCCAGCGCGCCGAAGGCGCCGTGGGTCGAGGTGTGCGAGTCGCCGCAGACCACGGTCATGCCGGGCAGCGTGGCGCCGTTTTCCGGGCCGATGACGTGCACGATGCCCTGGCGCTTGGACATGAACGGGAAGAAGGCGGCGGCGCCGAATTCCTTGATGTTGCTGTCCAGCGTGGTGATCTGCTCTTTGCTGATCGGGTCGGTGATGCCGTCGTAGCCCTGCTCCCAGCCGGTGGTGGGCGTGTTGTGGTCGGCGGTGGCGACGATGGAGCTGACGCGCCAGACCTTGCGGCCGGCCTGGCGCAGGCCTTCGAAGGCCTGCGGGCTGGTGACTTCGTGCACCAGGTGGCGGTCGATGTACAGAACGGCGGTGCCGTCTTCTTCGGTGTGGACGACGTGTTCGTCCCAGATCTTGTCGTAGAGCGTGCGGGCCATGGGGGTGGGTTCTCCTGTGGGTCTGAAATTCTAGGATGGGATGGCGGTGCGGGCGGCCTGCGCGGACAGGTGGTCGACCAGCAGGCGGGCGCTGACGGGCAGGCTGGAAAAGTCGCGCGCGACCAGGTCGATGTGGCGCGTGGCCCAGTCGTCGGTGAGCGAAATGCAGGCCAGGCCACCGGTGTCGTGCATCAGTTCGAAGGCGCGGCGCGGCATCAGGCCGACGCCCAGGCCGTTGTGGATCATGCGGCACATCGCGTCCAGCCCGCTCACGCGGATGCGCAGGCGGATGCTGCGGCCTTCTCGCACGGCGGCCTCGTGCATCGCGCGGTAGATCGAGCTGTTGGCGTGCAGGCCGACGTGGTCCCAGTCGAGACTGGCGGCAAACGGCAGTTCCGCGTGGGCAGCCAGCGGATGCCGCGCGGGCGCGATCAGCACCAGGGTGTCCTGCCGGTAGGGCAGGGTCTGCAGCCCGTCGCCCTGCGGCGCGGCGCCGACGTGGCAGATGCCGAGGTCGGCCGCGCCTTCCTGCACCGCGCGCACGACTTCGGTCGAGAGGTGTTCCTCGAGATCGATCTTGATGGCGTCGTGCGCGTGGATGAAGCTGCCGAGGTCTTCGGGCAGGAACTGCACGGTGGCCGAGATGTTGGCGTGCACCCGCACATGGCCGCGCACGCCATCGGCGTATTCCGACAGCTCACCCTGCATCTTGTCCAGGCTGAACAGGACCGAGCGCGCATGGTGCAGCAGGCTCTGGCCGGCGGGGGTGGGCGTGACGCCGCGCGCGTGGCGCATCAGCAGCGCGGTGCCGACGGTGGATTCGAGGTCCGACAGCCGCTTGCTGACCGCGGACGGCGCCATGAACTCCTGCTCGGCCGCCTTGCCGATGCTGCCGCGCTCGCACACCGCCACGAACAGCTGCAGCGTGGTCAGGTCAAGTCGGCGGGTGAAGGCGCGGTCGGGAGCATTCATGGGGAAGTCATCGCATTTCAAGATGACTTCCGGGATTTTCCCTCTTTTGAACGGCGGTTGGTGTCGTGATTGGCGATGCCAGACCCCGCAAAAACAAAACCCGCCACACGCGATGTGTGGCGGGTTTGTTCAAGGCCTGCGCGGAACCGGCTTTGCCGGGCCGCTGCTGGCGCCCCCTTGAGGGGGTGACGCCGCAGGCGGCGCAGGGGTGGGCTTGTTATCGCTTGAACCCAGCCGGCACGTCGCGGCGCGGCGAACCCGTGAACAGCTGGCGCGGACGGCCGATCTTGTACTCGGGGTCGGCCAGCATTTCGTTGAGCTGGGCGATCCAGCCGACGGTGCGGGCCAGCGCGAAGATGCCGGTGAACAGGCTGACCGGGATGCCGATCGCGCGCTGCACGATGCCCGAGTAGAAGTCGACGTTCGGGTACAGCTTGCGGCTGACGAAGTACTCGTCTTCCAGGGCGATCTTTTCCAGTTCCTTGGCCAGCTTGAACAGCGGGTCGTTTTCCAGGCCCAGTTCGGCCAGCACTTCGTTGCAGGTTTCCTGCATCAGCTTGGCGCGCGGGTCGTAGTTCTTGTAGACGCGGTGACCGAAGCCCATCAGCTTGACGCCGGAGTTCTTGTCCTTGACCTTCTCCATGAACTCGCCGACCTTGGAGACACCGCCCTGGCGCTGGATGTCTTCCAGCATGTTCAGGCAGGCTTCGTTGGCGCCGCCGTGGGCGGGGCCCCACAGGCAGGCGACGCCGGCCGCGATGGCGGCGAACGGGTTGGTGCCCGACGAGCCGCACAGGCGGACCGTGGAGGTGGAGGCGTTCTGCTCGTGGTCGGCGTGCAGGATGAAGATGCGGTCCAGGGCCTTTTCCAGCACCGGGTTGACCTTGTAGTCTTCGCAGGGCGTGCCGAACATCATGCGCAGGAAGTTGCCCGAGTAGCTCAGGTCGTTGCGCGGGTACATGTAGGGCTGGCCCACACCGTACTTGTAGGCCATCGCGACCAGGGTCGGCATCTTGGCGATCAGGCGGATCGCGGCGATGCGGCGGTGCTCCGGATTGTTGATGTCGGTGCTGTCGTGATAGAAGGCCGACAGGGCGCCGATCAGGCCCGTCAGCACGGCCATCGGGTGGGCGTCACGGCGGAAGCCGCGCAGGAAGAACTGCATCTGCTCGTTGACCATGGTGTGGTTGATCACGAGCTTGTGGAAGTCGCCGCGTTCCTTCTCGTTGGGCAGTTCGCCGTTGAGCAGCAGGAAGCAGGTGTCGAGGTAGTCGGCCTGGGTGGCCAGCTGCTCGATCGGGTAGCCGCGGTACAGCAGCTCACCCTTGTCGCCGTCGATGTAGGTGATGGCGGACTGGCAGGAGGCGGTAGACAGGAAGCCCGGGTCGTAGGTGAACATGCCGGTCTGCGCATACAGCTTGCGGATGTCGATCACGTCCGGACCGATGCTGCCGGCATACACCGGCATCTCGACGCTGGGGCTGCCGTTGGAAAACGACAGGGTGGCTTTGTTGTCTACGAGTTTCATGCGGTTTCCTTGATGGGATGGGACTTAATCGGTAGAGCGGGCGGCGCGGAGCATCTCCAGCACCTGCAGAACTTCCGGTTCGGCCTGTGGCCCCTCGGGTGTCTTGCGGCCGAGCAACTGATCGAGCAGATCGTTGTCGGACAGATCCATTAGAACCCCGAGAGCTTCGGCCTGCCTGACGGTCAAGCCAGATTCGTGCCTGGCAAAGAACCGCTCGATGAACAGGTCGTTCTCCAGCAGGCCACGGCGGCAGCGCCACTTGAGCTTGCTCATGCCCCGCAGGTCCAGCAGGGCGTCGGCAGCAGCGATGTCGGTCGTGGCCATGGGCGTCATCAGACGGCGCGACGCACCATCAGTTCCTTGATCTTGCCAATCGCCTTGGTCGGGTTCAGGCTCTTGGGGCAGACGTCCACACAGTTCATGATGGTGTGGCAGCGGAACAGGCGGTACGGGTCTTCCAGGTTGTCCAGCCGCTCGGCGGTGGCCTGGTCGCGGCTGTCCGCGATGAAGCGGTAGGCCTGCAGCAGACCGGCAGGGCCCACGAACTTGTCGGGGTTCCACCAGAAGCTGGGGCAGCTGGTCGAGCAGCTGGCGCACAGGATGCACTCGTACAGGCCGTTGAGCTCTTCGCGCTCTTCGGGGCTCTGCAGGCGCTCGCGCTGCGGTGCCGGCGTCTCGTTGATCAGGTAGGGCTTGATCGAGTGGTACTGCTTGAAGAACAGCGTCATGTCCACGATCAGGTCGCGCACCACCGGCAGGCCGGGCAGCGGCTTGAGCACGATGTCGCCCTTGAGCGTGTTGAGGTTGGTCAGGCAGGCCAGGCCGTTCTTGCCGTTGATGTTCATGGCGTCCGAACCGCACACGCCTTCGCGGCAGGAGCGGCGGAACGACAGCGTGGGGTCCACGGCCTTGAGCTTGACCAGTGCGTCCAGCAGCATGCGCTCGGTACCGTCCAGGTCGAGCTGGATGGTCTGCATGTACGGCTTGGCGTCCTTGTCCGGGTCGTAGCGGTAGATCTTGAAAGTGCGTTGTGCCATTTTTCAGCTTCCTTGTGTTCGCTCTTGTCCGGTCAGAAGGTACGGGGCTTCGGAGGCACCGTTTCGGCGGTCAGCGGCTTCATGCGCACCGGCTTGTAGTCCAGGCGGTTGCCGTCCTTGAACCACAGGGTGTGCTTCATCCACTCGGCGTCGTTGCGGCCCAGCGGGCAGGTCGGGTGGTTGACGTCGTGTTCGTAGTCGCGCACCAGGTGGGCGCCGCGGCATTCCTTGCGGGCAGCGGCACTGGTCATGGTGGCCTGGGCGGCTTCCATCAGGTTCTCGACCTCCAGCGCTTCGATGCGCGCGGTGTTGAACACCTTGGAGTTGTCCTTCAGGCCGATGGCGGCGACGCGCTCACGCAGGGCGTTGATCTTCTGGACGCCCTGGTCCATCACCTCCTGGCTGCGGAACACGCCGGCGTGCGCCTGCATGATGCCGCGCATGTCGTTGGCGACGTCCTGCGAGTACTCGCCGTTCTTGGCGTTGTCCAGTCGGGCCAGGCGGGCCAGGGTCTGGTCGGCCGCGTCCTTGGGCAGGTCCTTGTGTTCCTGCTTGGGATTGACGTTGGCGATGATGTGGTTGCCGGCGGCCTTGCCGAACACCAGCAGGTCCAGCAGGGAGTTGGTGCCCAGGCGGTTGGCGCCGTGCACCGACACGCAGGAGCATTCGCCCACGGCGTAGAGGCCGTTGACCGGCTTGTCTTCACCACCCGAGCGCTCGACCACCTGGCCGTGGATGTTGGTCGGGATGCCGCCCATCTGGTAGTGGATGGTGGGCACGACCGGGATCGGCTCGCGCGTCACGTCGACGTTGGCGAAGTTCACGCCGATCTCGTACACCGAGGGCAGGCGCTTGTGGATGGTGTCGGCACCCAGGTGGTCCAGCTTCATGTGGATGTAGTCCTTGTTGGGACCACAGCCACGGCCTTCCAGGATTTCCTGGCCCATGCAGCGGGACACGAAGTCGCGCGGCGCCAGATCCTTCAGCGTGGGTGCGTAGCGCTCCATGAAGCGTTCGCCATTGCTGTTGAGCAGGATGGCGCCTTCGCCGCGGCAGCCTTCCGTCAGCAGCACGCCCGCGCCGGCCACGCCGGTGGGGTGGAACTGCCAGAACTCCATGTCCTGCAGCGCGATGCCGGCGCGGGCGGCCATGCCCAGACCGTCGCCGGTGTTGATGAAGGCATTGGTCGAGGACTGGAAGATGCGGCCGGCACCACCGGTGGCCAGCAGCACGGTCTTGGCTTCGAGCACATAGGTGTCGCCGGTTTCCATTTCGAGGGCGGTCACGCCCACGCAGTCACCGGAAGCGTCGCGGATCAGGTCCAGCGCCATCCACTCCACGAAGAACGTGGTGCGGGCGGACACGTTGGCCTGGTACAGCGTGTGCAGCATGGCGTGGCCGGTGCGGTCGGCCGCGGCGCAGGCGCGCTGCACCGGCTTCTCGCCGTAGTTGGCGGTGTGGCCGCCGAACGGGCGCTGGTAGATGGTGCCGTCGGGGTTGCGGTCGAACGGCATGCCGAAGTGTTCGAGCTCGTACACGACCTTCGGGGCTTCGCGGCACATGAACTCGATGGCGTCCTGGTCACCGAGCCAGTCGGAACCCTTGACGGTGTCGTAGAAGTGGTATTCCCAGCTGTCTTCGCTCATGTTGCCCAGCGAGGCGGACACGCCGCCCTGCGCCGCCACGGTGTGCGAGCGGGTCGGGAAGACCTTGGAGAGCACGGCGACCTTGAGGCCGGCACGGGCCAGTTGCAGGGAGGCACGCATGCCGGAGCCGCCGGCTCCGACGATGACCACGTCGAACTTGCGCTTGGAAAGGGATGCGGTGGTGGTCATGGATCAGAGTCTCCAGAGAACTTGAACAGCCCAGCCCAGGCAGGCGAGGAGCCAGACGATGGTGAAAACGTGCAGAGCGAGGCGGATGCCGACGGGCTTGACGTAGTCCATCCAGATGTCGCGCATGCCGATCCAGATGTGGTACGCCAGACCGGTGAAGATGGCGAAGGTCAGGCCCTTCATCCACTGGGGAGCGAAGATGCCGGCCCAGCTCTCGTAGCCCAGCGGGCCGCTGGTGAACAGCACCTTGGCCAGCACGACCAGGGTGAAGAGGGCGAACAGGGCGCCGGTGATGCGCTGCGCGAGCCAGTCGCGCAGGCCGTAGTGGGCGCCGGAGACGACGCGCTTGGAACCGTAGTTGACGGACATGTTGTGGATTCCTTCTTTCGCTGGATCAGTACAGGCCAAACAGCTTGGCGCCCAGGATCACGGTCAGGCCGATCGACAGGGCCAGCGTGAAGATGGCGGACGACTTGCCGAATTCCTTGCTCACGGCGTGCCTGGCGTCCATGTACAGGTGGCGCAGGCCGGCGATCAGGTGATGCAGGTAGGCCCAGATGATGGCCAGCACGACCAGCTTGAACAGCCAGCCGGGCACGAAGCCGACGCCGCCGGCAAAGACGGCCTTGAAGCGGTCGAACGAAATCTCGGAGCTCACCGAGTTGTCGAACAGCCAGACGATCAGGGGCAGCAGGATGAACATCAGGCCGCCGCTGGCACGGTGCAGGATCGACACCCAGCCGGCCAGGGGCAGGCGGTAGGTGGTCAGGTCCTTGAAGGCGTTGATGTTGCGGAACTCGGGCCGCGGCTTGGTCAACTCGGTCATGGTGGGGGCTTTCTTCCGGTGTGGAGACGGGGTTGGAAGGGTTCTTGTAACGCTCTGGTAACTCGGATCACAAACCTTCAAATTCTATTGCAATGCAGCATACCGGAGGCTGACATCTGACCGTCATGTGCCGGTCTCTGGCAGGTTGGCGACTCAGCTCAGTTCGTTGTGGTAGTGCCTGGTTTCGGTGCGGTAGAGGCCGCGGCGCAGTTCCATCGGCACGTCGTTGTAGGTGTAGGCCAGGCGTTCCACGCTCAGCAGCGGGTGGCCGACCTCGACACCAAGCAACACGGCCGCATCGGCATCGGCGGCCACGGCCTTGAGCTTTTCGACCGCACGCACCATGCGCACACCGAACTGGGCCTCGAACAGGGCGTACATCGGCCCCTTGTCGCTCGACAGCGTTTCCAGGCTCAGTCCCTTGAACGGTGTGCCGGGCAGCCAGATGTCTTCCAGGATGGTCGGCGTGCCGGAGAACGACAGCACCCGCCGCACCAGCACCAGCGAGTCGCCGCCGCGCAGATCCAGCTGGCGGGCCACCTCGGCCGGGCCACGCAAGCGGCGGCATTCGATGATGCGGCGCTCTGCCGGGCCCTGGGCGTCGGGCGTGCCGGCGTCGGGTTGCACCCGCAGGAAACGGTACTGGATGTGCTGCTCGGCGTGGGTGGCGACAAAGGTGCCCTTGCCCTGACGCCGCACCAGCAGGTTGTCGGTCGCGAGTTCGTCGATGGCCTTGCGCACCGTGCCCTGGCTGACCCGGAAGCGGGCGGCCAGTTCGAACTCGCTGGGAATCATGTCGCCGGGCTTCCATTCGCCGGCCTGCAGGCTGCGCAGGATCAGCGACTTGATCTGCTGGTACAGCGGGCTGAAGGCGGGGGTGGGCGGGGCAAAAACCGTCTCGGCAGCGCCGCTGGTGTCGGCGGGCACACGGGTGTCCGGTGAGGACAGGTCGGGCTGCGAGGGGTGTGCGGAGGCCATGGGATGGTGGGTTCGGCGGGGGTGCAATCATATCTTATATAAGACATAAGACAAATTGACGCCTACGGGTTTACGCGGGTACACTCGGCGGCTGTCCAACGGGCCATTGCCCTGCCGATTTTTTTACTTTTCCAACGCCCTTTCTGGAGTTTTCACCATGAGCAAGAAGCCCGTTCGTGTTGCCGTCACCGGTGCCGCAGGTCAGATCGGTTACGCCCTGCTGTTCCGCATCGCCTCTGGCGAAATGCTGGGCAAGGACCAGCCCGTGATCCTGCAACTGCTGGAAATTCCCGACGAGAAGGCCCAGAACGCCCTGAAGGGCGTGATCATGGAACTCGAAGACTGCGCCTTCCCGCTGCTGGCCGGCATCGAAGCCCACAGCGACCCGATGGCCGCCTTCAAGGACACCGACTACGCACTGCTGGTGGGTTCGCGTCCGCGCGGCCCGGGCATGGAACGTGCCGAGCTGCTGTCGATCAACGGCGCGATCTTCACCGCCCAGGGCAAGGCCCTGAACGCTGTCGCCTCGCGCAACGTCAAGGTGCTGGTGGTCGGCAACCCCGCCAACACCAACGCCTACATCGCCATGAAGGCGGCTCCGGATCTGCCGGCCAAGAACTTCACCGCCATGCTGCGCCTGGACCACAACCGCGCTGCTTCGCAGATCGCCGCCAAGATCGGCTGCGCCGTGGGTGACATCGAGAAGCTGGCCGTGTGGGGCAACCACTCGCCCACCATGTACGCCGACTACCGTTTCGCCACCGTGAACGGCAAGTCCGTCAAGGACACCATCAACGACCAGGTCTGGAACGCCGAGACCTTCCTGCCGACCGTGGGCAAGCGTGGTGCGGCCATCATCGCCGCCCGTGGCCTGTCGTCGGCCGCTTCGGCCGCCAACGCCGCCATCGACCACATGCGCGACTGGGCCCTGGGCACCAACGGCAAGTGGGTCACCATGGGCATCCCGTCCAAGGGTGAGTACGGCATTCCCGCTGAAGTGATGTTCGGCTTCCCCGTCACCTGCGAAGGCGGCGAGTACAAGATCGTCGAAGGCCTGCCGATCGACGCTTTCTCGCAAGAGTGCATCAACAAGACCCTGGCCGAGCTGCAGGGCGAGCAGGACGGCGTCAAGCACCTGCTGTGAGCTGGTAACCGCTCGGTAACTCTGTGAAGCCTCATCCGCGCGACATCCTTGCAGGGGCCCAGGCCGGCGCGTTTGCGCTGCCGGTCTGTGACCACTACAGCGGTGTCGAGGCGCGGATGAAGAAAAGCCTGCAGCTGCAGGCCGAGCTGAGTGCCGAGTTCGGTGCCTGCGTCTTCGACGTCACGCTGGACTGCGAAGACGGGGCACCCGTCGGTGGCGAGGCCGAGCATGCGGCCCTGGTCACCGAACTGGCGCTGGGTGCCCCTGCGGGTGCCCGCGTCGCCGCCCGGGTCCACCCGGTCGATCACCCCCACTTTGATGCCGATGTCGCGACCATTGCCGGTCGGGCCGGTGCGCGCCTGTGTCACCTGATGGTGCCCAAGGTCGAGTCGGTGTCCGACGTCGGGCGTGCCGTGACGGCCATGAATGCCGTCGGCGCCACCGCGCTGCCGCTGCACGTGCTGATCGAGTCGCCCGCGGCCGTGCACCGGGCCTTCGACATCGCCGCGCACCCGCGCGTCGCTTCGCTGAGCTTCGGTCTGATGGACTTCGTTTCGGCGCACGGCGGGGCGATCCTGGCCTCGGCGATGACGCTGGCCGGCCAGTTCAGCCACCCGCATGTGCTGCGCGCCAAGATCGAGATGGCCGCCGCCTGCCACGCGCACGGCAAGGTGCCGTCGCACAACGTGGTGACCGAGTTCAAGGACCTGCCCGCGCTGCAGAGCGCTGTGCGCCGGGCCGCGACCGAGCTGGGTTACACGCGCATGTGGAGCATCCACCCGGACCAGATCCGCGCCATCGTCACCGCGTTTTCACCGGCCGAGGCGGAAATCGAGACCGCGCTGGACATCATCGAAGCCGCGGCCGCCGCCGACTGGGCGCCGGTGCAGCACCAGGGCCGCCTGCACGACCGCGCCAGCTACCGCTACTACTGGCAAGTGATCGAACGCGCACACCAGACCGGGCATGCCCTGCCCGAGACCGTGCGTGGCTGGTTTCTTGCATGACCACCTTCCAACCCCATTACCCACCCCACCGGAGAACGCCATGTCGACCTTCCTGACCGACTACCGCGCCCACGCCGCCGAACGCGCGGCCCTGGGCATTCCCGCTCTGCCGCTCGATGCCAAGCAGGTCGCCGCCCTGATCGAACTGATCAAGAACCCGCCCGCCGGTGAAGAGGCGTTCCTGATGGACCTGCTCACCCACCGCGTGCCCCCGGGCGTGGACGACGCGGCCAAGGTCAAGGCCAGCTTCCTGGCCGCCGTCGCCCATGGCGACGAAAAGGTGGCGCTGATCTCCAAGGCCAAGGCCACCGAGCTGCTGGGCACCATGGTGGGTGGTTACAACGTGCACCCCCTGATCGAACTGCTGGACGACGCCGAAGTGGCGTCCGTGGCCGGTGCAGCGCTCAAGAAGACGCTGCTGATGTTCGACTACTTCAACGACGTGGCCGAGAAGGCCAAGGCCGGCAATGCTGTGGCCAAGGAAGTCATGCAGAGCTGGGCCGACGCCGAGTGGTTCACCAGCCGCCCTGAAGTCGAGAAGAAGATCACCGTCACCGTGTTCAAGGTGCCCGGCGAGACCAACACCGACGACCTGTCGCCCGCCCCGGACGCCACCACGCGCCCGGACATTCCGATGCACTACCTCGCGATGCTGAAGAACACCCGCCCCGACGCGGCCTTCAAGCCCGAGGAAGACGGCAAGCGCGGTCCGATGCAGTTCATCGAAGACCTGAAGAAGAAGGGCAACCTGGTCGCCTACGTGGGTGACGTGGTCGGTACCGGTTCTTCGCGCAAGTCGGCCACCAACAGCGTGATCTGGGCCACCGGCCAGGACATCCCGTTCGTGCCCAACAAGCGCTTCGGCGGCGTGACGCTGGGCGGCAAGATCGCCCCCATCTTCTTCAACACGCAGGAAGACTCGGGTTCGCTGCCGATCGAAGTCGACGTGAGCAAGCTGGAAATGGGCGACGTGATCGACGTGCTGCCCTACGACGGCAAGCTGGTCAAGAACGGCGAGACGGTCGCCGAGTTCCAGCTCAAGAGCGACGTGCTGTTCGACGAAGTGCGCGCCGGCGGCCGGATCAACCTGATCATCGGCCGTTCGCTGACCGCCAAGGCGCGCGAGTTCCTGGGCCTGCCCGCTTCGACGCTGTTCCGCCTGCCTTCCGTGCCCGCCGCCACCAAGGCCGGCTTCACGCTGGCGCAGAAGATGGTGGGTCGCGCCGTCGGTCTGCCGGAAGGCCAGGGCGTGCGCCCCGGCACCTACTGCGAGCCGAAGATGACCACCGTCGGTTCGCAGGACACGACGGGCCCGATGACCCGCGACGAACTGAAGGATCTGGCTTGCCTGGGCTTCTCGGCCGACCTGGTGATGCAGTCGTTCTGCCACACCGCGGCCTATCCGAAGCCGGTCGACGTGAAGACCCACCGCGAACTGCCGGCGTTCATCAGCAACCGCGGCGGTGTGGCCCTGCGTCCTGGCGACGGCGTGATCCACAGCTGGCTCAACCGCCTGCTGCTGCCCGACACCGTGGGCACCGGCGGCGACAGCCACACCCGCTTCCCGATCGGCATCTCCTTCCCGGCCGGTTCCGGCCTGGTGGCCTTCGGCGCCGCCACTGGCGTGATGCCGCTGGACATGCCCGAGTCGGTGCTGGTGCGCTTCAAGGGCCAGATGCAGCCCGGCGTCACCCTGCGTGACCTGGTGCATGCCATTCCGCTGTACGCGATCAAGGCCGGTCTGCTGACCGTCGCCAAGGCCGGCAAGAAGAACATCTTCTCGGGCCGCATCCTGGAAATCGAAGGTCTGCCGGACCTGAAGGTCGAACAGGCCTTCGAGCTGTCCGACGCCTCCGCCGAGCGCTCGGCCGCGGGCTGCACGATCAAGCTCAACAAGGAGCCGGTCGCCGAGTACCTGAAGTCGAACATCGTTCTGATGAAGAACATGATCGCCGACGGCTACAAGGACGCCAAGACGCTGGCCCGTCGCATCGAGAAGGTCGAGGCCTGGCTGGCCAAGCCCGAACTGCTCGAAGCCGACAAGGACGCCGAATACGCCGCCGTCATCGAGATCGACCTGGCCGACATCAAGGAACCGATCGTCTGCTGCCCGAACGATCCGGACGACGCCAAGACCCTGTCCGACGTGGCCGGCACCAAGATCGACGAAGCCTTCATCGGTTCGTGCATGACCAACATCGGTCACTTCCGCGCGGCAGCCAAGCTGCTGGGCGGCCAGCGCGACATCCCGGTCAAGCTGTGGGTCGCGCCGCCGACCAAGATGGACGAGAGCGAGCTGATCAAGGAAGGCCATTACGCCAGCTTCGGCGCCGCCGGTGCCCGCACCGAAATGCCCGGCTGCTCGCTGTGCATGGGCAACCAGGCCCAGGTCCGCGAAGGCGCGACGGTGATCTCCACCTCGACCCGCAACTTCCCCAACCGCCTGGGCAAGAACACCAACGTGTTCCTGGGTTCTGCCGAGCTGGCCGCGATCGCGTCCAAGCTGGGCAAGATCCCGACGGTGGCCGAGTACCACGAAGCCATGGGCATCGTGAACAAGGACGGCGCGTCGATCTACAAGTACCTCAACTTCAACCAGATCGACGAGTACGTGGAAAACGCGAAGACGGTCGCCTGAGCGGTTGTCCTGCGCTGAAAGAAAACGGCCCTTCGGGGCCGTTTTCTTTTGGTGTGCGCCGTCTATCATCTTCTGCAACAAGGTGTGAGATCGAGGGGGCTCTGTGGTTCGAGATGGATGTCTTCGTGGGCGGATGGTCTGGGGCGCCATGCTGGCCGGGCTGTGGTGTGCCGCCCCCGGTGTGGCTGAGGCGGGGGTCGAGGCGATGGGCTTGTCAAATTCGCTGCTGCAGGCCGCGGATGCCTCGGCGGTGAAGACGGGGCTGACGGAGCACCAGGTGCGCCAATTGGTCGCCGCCGACCCGATCGATCGCGAGGCGTTGCTGGTGACATTGGTGGGCCAGATTGAGGCCCATCTGCGACGTCAGCCGGGTCGTCCGCTGTCGCCCATACCCGCGGCGGTGCTCAAGGGGTGGCTGCGTACTTTGCTGGATCGCCAGCTGTCGCCAGCGGAATGGGTGGAGCGCCTGGATCTGTTGACCAAGATTCACGGTGAGCTGGACCAGCGTTTCTCTGCACTGGTGTCTGGGCGGGTCGGTGTGGACGACGGTTTGATCCGTGCCAACGCCGCGCGCGCGTCGGGTGACTTCGGCACGGCCCTGACCTTGCTGGATGGGTGGGTGCAACAGGTGGCGGCGGCATCTGCGGCCGCCTCTTCAGACCGGAATGCCGCCGCCGACCGCATGCTGTCGAGTCTGCTGGCCGTTCGCGGGCTGCTGAAGGCACTGCAACTCGATGCCGACGCGGCTGTGCAGGACCTGATGCGTGCGGCCGGGGTGCTGGGGGATGCAGAAACGGACAAGCCGCTCTTGCTGCTTCTGTCGGGGTCGGTGGCCGCCACGGAGGGGGCCAAGGGGCGCTTCACAGATGTCGCCCGTTCGATCAAGGAGCAGTCCGAGGCGGCCTTGGCGCGGCGTTCATCGGACCCGGCCTGGCGCAGGACCTTGTGGGTGGCCCATCTCTGGATGGCGAGCGCAGCGTTCGACCGCGGAGACCTTGTGGCCGCGCGCGACGGCTTTGTCGAAGCGTCCAGAGTGATGCCCCAATTGTCCGGGGACGATGATCTGAGCCTGGTTGCTGCCTGGATGCGTGAATTCTTGCCCGGGGCTTTGCCTGCCGATGGGGCTTCAGCCGACCTCAGGGCGCACCAGGTCGCTGCCGTTCGTCTGGCCCGCGACTTGACCCGTCGCCGTCCGCAGTGGACCCAAGCCTGGTTTCTTCTCGCCCTGTCCGATCTGGTGCAGGGTGTGACCGACATCCAGCGAGGAGCGCCCGAGCCCGGACGTGCGGCTTTGCAGGAAGCCGTGCGCGCGCTCGATCGGCTGGACGCTGCAGATGCGGGCAACAGCAAGGCGTTGCAGATACGTTTGCAGGTGGAGTTGTTCCTGGTGTCGGAACGACTGGTGGCGAAGGCGCAGGAAGAGGCGTTGTCGTTGCTGGGCCGTGCGGTGGCGGCTGAGGCCGAATTGCGTCGACGGGGAGAAGACCTCTCGGATCTCGAGCCGCTGATGTTCTCGGTCAAGTTGCAGGTGGCCAGGCTTCATGGTCAGCGCGGGGCGCGCGCGCAGCAGCTGTCGGTGCTCACGGAGGCGCTCGCCTTGGCTGAGCGGCATGACGACCGTGGTGCTGTCTGGGAGTTGGGCGGCTGGCGGGTTCACGTCGAACTGGCCGAGGCCCTGGAGGCCGATGGTCAGTTGCCGCGGTCGCTGCAGCACCGGCAGTTGGCCCAGGCGAAGACCGAGGCGGCGGTGCGTCGCGCCGGTGAGCGGCCCGAGTGGGTCGAGCGCGAATGGGAAAACCTGCACGAAATGGCGCAAATCCAGGGTGCATTGCAGTCGGCCGATGAGGCCGGGCGCACCAATGCGCGGGCGTTGGAGCTGGCGCGGCGCGAGTCCACCGCCACTCCCGCCGACTCTGACTGGCACCGGCGCTTGTTCCGGTCCCTCTGGGCCGACGCCGCGATCTTGAAGCAACGCGGGGTGGACGGGGCGGTGCTGCCGCGGCAAGAAGAGGCGGCGGATGTGGCGGCTGACCGCTATGCCGCCAACCCCAAGGCCGAGTTCGCGGCCGAGGATCTGTGGCTGGCCAAGAGCACCACCTGTGGCGGCTGGGCACGCACCGTCCGGCTGGATCTGGCCGATGGGGCGTGCCGGCGCGCGCTGTCGGTGGCGGAGCAGGCGCTGCGCGCGGAGCCCGCCTCGGACAAGTGGCTGGACTACGCGGCGACCAGCCATTCGGAGTCGGCCGATCTGGCCGACGTGCGGAAAGATTTCCCTCGGGCGCTCGAGCACCGTCAGGCCGCGGTCGACCAGTCGGCTCGACGCAGTGCGACCGCGCGGGAGGGGTCTTCCGCCGGCATGGCGCACTGGTTGCGGCTGTTCCACCTGGGCAGGGCACAGATGCAGCTGAAGAAAAATGCCGAGGCGCTCGTGGCCATGGCGCAGGCGCGTGAGTTGGCGCAGCGGTTTTCGTCGCAGCTTCCCGCCGACGACCTGTGGTGCGAGTACCGCTGGTTCAGCGAAGGCGGGTGGGCCGGCTTGCAGATGGAGGCCGGTGGCCTGCCCGAAGCCGCGAAGGCACTGGCGGCCGCCGCAGCGGCCGCCGACACCTTGGCGAATCGGTCGACATCCGCGCGGACGCTTTGGTGGGCGCGGGCGGCAGAAAGCTATGAAATGCTCGACAAGGCGCTGTCCGAACAGGGGCTCGAGACCGAAGCCCGGCAGGCATCGGCAAAGGCGATCACCTACCGCGCGCGCCTTCATGAGCAACGGCGGCTGGCGGGTGCCAGGGAGACCGCCCGGGAACAGCTGGGGCGTGTGCTGGCCGACCTTGGGATCGGCCAGGAGCAGGCCGACGGGTTGTCCAAGCAGGGATTGATCGAGCGGTTGCAGAAACGCCTGGACGAAAGGTACGGCGTGGCGCGCGAGCAGGGCATGAACCGTGAGCGTTCGGATCAGATCCAGCTTCTGCAGAACGCCTTGTTCGCGGTGCGCCAGTTGCCGGACTGACGGTGCCGAGGTCTGCCGCCCGGTCGTTCCGGTCGCCGGTCCCGCGCCAGCTCAGGGTTGTTGCGGCGGCGAAAGGCAGCAGGCTACAGCGGGCGCCGGATCAGCTCGCGTGCGACATCCACCGTCAGCGGTTTGGTCAGGAAGCCCCGGATCACCGGCATGCTCGCCGCGCGCTCGCGGTCATGGGGCGAACCCGATGAGGTGAGCATCACCAGAATGACCGTGGGTTTGCCGGCGATCAGGGGCTCGGCCTTCTGGGCCACCTCGAAGCCGTTCATCATCGGCATGTTGATGTCGAGAAAGATGTAGGTGGGCAGTTCGAGCGGGTCGCTCTGGAGGAAGGCCAAGGCGTCCACGCCCGTTTCGAAGGCCAGCACTTCCCCCGTGAAGCCGGCCTTGCGCAGCATGATTTCGTGGAACACGTTGTCGGACTCGTTGTCGTCGACAAGCAGCACGCGCTGAGGGTCGGTCATGTGGGCTCCTGAGGGGGCTGTGCGGGATGGACTGCCGCGGGCAGGTGCAGGGTGAAGCTGCTGCCCCGACCGGGCTGGGAGCGCAGGTCGATGTGGCCGCCGTGCAGTTCCATGATGCGGCGGCAGATCGACAGGCCCAGGCCGGTGCCCTCGTACTCCCTGCGGCTGTGCAGCCGCTGGAACATGTCGAAGATCGCCGCCTGTTTGTCCGCCGGGATGCCGATGCCGTTGTCCTGCACGCTCAGCCGCACCCAGCCGTTGTCGCGCTGGCCGCTGATTTGCACCCGGGGTGTCTCGCCGGGCGCCACGAACTTCAGCCCGTTGGCGATCAGGTTCTGCAACACGATGCGCAGCAGGGTCGGATCGCCGGTGACGGCTGGCAGGTCTTCGGCCATGTCCACCTGGCCGCCGCTGCGTTCGATGGCTGCCTGAAGGTCCTGCACCGTCTGCTGGGCCAGCGCATTCAGGTCGGTCGGTTTGGGGCTGAGCATGTGCTTGTCGAGCACCAGCAGGTCGGTCAGATCGTCCAGCAGCACGTTCATGCGGCGTCCGCCGGCATGCACGAAATCCAGATAGCGCCGGGCCACGGGCGGCAACCCCTCGCCGAAATCCTGCACCAGCAGGCCGCTGAAGTTGTTGATGGTGTTGACCGGTTCCTTGAGGTCGTGCGAGATGATGTGAATGAAGCGCTGCTGCTCCAGGCCCTTGCGCTCCAGCAGCGCCACCGTGGCGTGCAGCTGCTCTTCCCGCTGCTTGAGCACGGTGACGTCGTGCCCGCGCACCACCGTGCCGACGATCTTTCCCTGGTCGTTGCGGGCTGGCAGGTAGTGAATTTCCAGGTGGCGCAATCCCTTGACCGGGAAGTTGATCACGGCTTCGTAGGACACCGTCTCGCCAGCCATGGCGCGGTCGATCCGCGCCTTGACGATCTGCTGGAAGCTGTCTTCACCCACCAGGGTTGCCACGCGTTTGCCGACGATCTCGCTGGCCTGCTGACCCCAGTAGTCGAGGTAGGTGCGGTTGACATAGCGGTAGACGTAGTCCGCGTCGACGAAGGACTTGAGGTCCAGGCCGGCGGCGCTGGCGGCCACCATCAGTTCGTGCTGGCGGGACGCATCTTCGGTGCGCCGCCGCTGCAGTTCGAGGTGGTCGTGCTCGAGCACGATCAGGTGCGTGGCCAGATCGGCCAGCTGGCGCAGCGCCAGACGCTGAGCGTCGTCCAGCTGGCGCTCACGGCGGTCGACCACGCACAGGGTGCCCAGGGCCATGCCGTCGTGGTCGCGGATGGGGGCGCCTGCATAGAAGCGCACGCCGGCGGGGGCAGTGACAAACGGGTTGTCCGCGAAACGGTGATCGGTGGTGGCGTTGCGCACCTCCATCACCGGATCGGACATGCAGATGGCGTGGGCGCAGAACGCCTCGGAACGGCTGGTCTGCTCGAGGTCCTCCATCCCCTGGCGCGAGAGGAACCACTGCCGGTCGCTGTCGATCAGCGTGATCAGGGCAATCGGTGTCTGGCACAGGCTGGCCGCCAGCGCCGTGATGGTGTCGAACGACGCGCGCGGCGCCGAATCCAGAAGGTGCAGGGACCTCAGCGCTTGCAGGCGCCGGGCTTCGTTGTCCGGCAGCGGAACGGGCATCATGGATCGAGGGGCTGGGGTGGGCTGTTGACTTTCTGTAACAGTCGTGGGCAATGATGCACGAAGTCCGGGGCCTTGTGTGTCAGATTGAGACCAATCCTCCCGTCCTGGGTCACATCCCGGCGATCTGGCGCCAGCCGGGCCAGCTTCCGCGGGCGATCGCAAACTTCCTGCTGGCACCGCTCCACGACTCGCCGGCCGCCATCGCCGCGGCAAAGGCCGCGCCATCGACCACTTGCGTGCCGCCCAGCAGGGTCACCCCGCGGTCGAACAGCGCGTCGGGCCAGAGGCCGGCCGAGGGGCCGATCACGGCGAAGCGCTGGGCGGCGGGCGCTGCCGCCAGCATCTGGTCCAGCGAGTCGTTGAGCAGCATGGTCGAGGTGCCGACCACGGTGTTGCAGCCGGCCAGTGCCGCACGGTCCAGCGTGACCAGGATGTTGGGGAAGCGCTCTTGCTGCCGCGCCACCATCCCGGCGTTCATCTCCACCACGGTCAGGCGCCCGCCGGCCTCGTCGACGCGCCGCACCAGCGGTGGGAAGAAGCCGATCATGCCCAGGTGGTCCTGCGGGCCGAGCACCACGTCGCCCAGCGAGTTGCCGGCCGGCGGCGGCGTGTAGCCGACGCGGCGCCAGACCGAGTCGGTGAGGGCGTTGACGGCCGCCAGCGCGACCGCGCGCTCGACCTCGTCGCCATCGGCCAGGCGCTGCGCCAGCGCCATCGGATCGGCGCCCGCGAGCGCGTCGCTGCGGCCGCTGCCGTGGTGGGCGAGCAGGCGGTCCAGCGTGTGGCCCAGCAGGATGTAGGACAGGCCGAAGGCGCCGTCCTCGAGTTCGATGGCGCAGAACTCGGCGTCGTGCTCGCCGGGTTCGCCCGGCCGCCGCGGGATGTGCAGGCGCCGCACCTTCGGGCTCGGCCAGCGGCCGGCGATGGCGGCGAGTTGTGTCAGCACGGCGGCTGCGATGGGCGTGGGGCTGGTGTGGTGCAGGCTCATGGAGCCATGGTAGCGGCGAGTGCGCGCAGCGCCTGCGCCGTCGCCTCGTCGCCGGGGAAGAAGGTCTCCAGCGCCAGTTCCTGCAGCGTGATGTCGGTCGGTGAACCGAACACGGTGGTGGTGCTGACCAGGTGCAGCACACCGCCCGGTGTGTGGACCAGAAAGGGCATCAGCACGCCCGGGTGCTCGCCTTCCAGCCGTGCCGCCGCATCGGGCGCCTGACCGGGGTAGGCCTGCAGTTCGGCGAGCAGGTCTGCCAGTCCCTCGTCGCCGGTGGCGCGGATCTGTTGCTGCAGCCGCGCGAACAGGTGCTCGCGCCACTGGTTGAGGTTGGCGATGCGCGGCGCCAGCCCGCCGGGGTGCAGGCTCACCCGCAGCAGGTTGACCGGTGCCTGCAGCAGGGCTGGATCGACGCCGGTCAGCAGCGGCGCGACCATGCGGTTGGACAGCACCATGTCCCAGTGCCGGTCGAAGGCGACCGCGGGCCAGGGTTCGTGGCGGTCGAGGATGTGCTGCACCGCGCGCCGCGCCGCGTCCATCGCCGGGTCGTCCAGCCGCTGCTCGCGGTACATGGGCGCGAAGCCGGCGGCGACCAGCCAGGCGTTGCGCTCGCGCAGCGGCACCGCGAGGCGTTCGCACAAGCGCAGCACCAGCTCGCGGCTGGGGCTGGCCTTGCCGGTCTCGACGCAGCTCAGGTGCCGGGTCGAGAGCTCGGCGTCGAGCGCGAGGTCCTGCTGGCTCAGGCGGCGCAGCTGGCGCCAGTGGCGCAGGTGGTCGCCGACCGAGAGGCGGCGGCTGGCGTGGAGGTGGGCTGGGCTGGACATGGGTGGATGGTAGGTCGGTGCGGCGTGCGTGGCATGACCTGGGAGGTCATGGACGCCATGCCCTGCCGCACCGAGCATCGGGCTCCCTTCGTTGCCACTTCAAGGAGTTCACCATGTTCAATGTCTCGGAATCCACCCTGCGCCGCGTGCTCTGGCTCGATGCCGCCAGCGGCCTGGCCATGGGGCTGTCGCATTTCGCTCTGGCCGGCCCGCTGTCGGCCTGGACCGGCATTCCGGCCGTCTGGCTGGAGGTCGCTGCGGTGATCGTGTTCGGCGCGGCCTCGCTGGCGGCCTGGCTGGCGAGCCGGTCTTCTCCGCCGGCCACCGGCGTGCGCCTGCTGGCCATGGGCAATTTCGCCTGGGTGGTGGCCAGTGGCTGGCTGGCGTTCGGGGCGGGTCTGCCGCTCACCGCCCTGGGGCTGGGCTGGGTGCTGGCACAGGCGCTGACGGTGCTGCTGCTGGCCGAGCTGGAATGGGCCGGGTCGCGGCGGGGCCAGCGGGTCGCGCTGGCCTGATCGAGGCCGCCGGACTGCGGGCGGCGGGCGGGCAGAATGCCGGGTGAGGAAAAGAGAAAGCCAACAGAAAGCCCGCTGTCACATGGAACCCACCGACTCCCCCGGCGATGCCGCGCCGGACCTGACCTACCGCACACTCGCCGTCCGCTTCACCGGAGCGGGCAGCGAGTATTTCCGGATCTGGATCGTCAACCTGCTGTTGCTGATCGTCACGTTCGGCATCTACTGGCCCTGGGCCAAGGTGCGGCGGATGCGCTATTTCATGCACAACACCCTGGTCGACGGCGATCCGCTGGATTTCCACGGCGACCCGAAGCAGATGCTCAAGGGCTGGGCGCTGGTGGGGGTGCTGTTCGCCATGTACAACGTCGCGAGCAGCGCCTCGGCGCTGGCCAATCTGGTGGCTTTTGCGGCGTTGGGGGCGCTCTGGCCTGCGCTGTGGCGTTCGTCGCTGCGCTTCCGGCTGGGCAACACGAGCTGGCGCGGCCTGCGTTTCCGTTTTTCCGGATCGGTGGCGGACGCCTACCGGGGTCTCTTGCCCAGCTATCTCGCGGCGCTGCCGCTGGTGGTGCTGGGGCTGTGGGTGCCCGAAGAGGCGGACGCGGTGGCGCCCGACTGGGTGGGCGGCGCTTTCGCCGGCGCCATGCTGGTCATCGTTGCGCTGGCGCCGTGGCTGTTCTGGCGCATGAAGGCCTACCAGCACCGGAACTACGTGCTGGCGCATCTGCAGACCGATTTCCGGGCGCCGGTGCGTGCGTTCTACGGCCTGGCAGCCAAGCAGTTCGGCCTGATGCTGTTGCTGCCGGTGGTGTTGGTGGGGCTGGTCTGGGGCCTTTCGGCTGCACAGGGGGAGATGATCGAGATGTGGGAGGACCTGTCGGTCACCCAATGGATCATCGGGCTGGTGGCGCTGTTCGCTTTCATGGCCCTGTTCGTGGGCCTGGGACCCTGGTGGACGACGCGCATCCAGAACCTGGTCTGGACCAAGACCGGCAACGACCAGATGCGCTTCATCAGCCAATTGCGGTTTCGCGACATGCTCTGGCTCAGTCTCAAGAACGGGGTGCTGATGATCCTGACACTGGGCCTGTACTGGCCGTGCGCCGCCGTGGCGGTGGCGCGGCGGCGGCTGGAAGCGGTGCAGATCCGCTGTGTGGTCGATCCGGACACGCTGGTGGCCCAGGCGCAGGAGAAGCCCGGCGAGGCCGCGGGCGATGCCGCCGGCGATTTCTTCGGCATCGACGTCGGCCTCTGACGGAGGCACACGATGGACGATTCGTCAGATTCCGGCGCCGTGGTGCGGGTGAGTGCCCGCTATTTCGACGGCCGCTCGACCCGCCCGCACAAGGTGCAGGTGTGGCTGGCGCAGGGCCAGCTGCAGATCGACGGCGAGACCGTGCGCACGCAGGTGCCCGCGGCGCAGGTGCAGTGGCCCGAGCGCACCCGGCACGGCCCGCGCGTCGCGCGCCTGCCCGACGGGGCGAGCCTGCAGTCGCTCGACGCGGATGCCTGGGACGCCTGGCGCCGCGACACCGGTCATGTCGATGGCTGGGTGGTGGCGCTGCAGCAGAGCTGGCGGGCGGTGGCCGCCAGTGTGCTGGCGCTGGTGCTGCTGCTGGCCGCGGGCTATGTCTGGGGCCTGCCCTGGCTGGCGCGGGAGGTGGCGCAGCGCGTGCCCGACGGGCTGGAGGACCAGGTCGGCGAGGCGGTGCTGGCGCAGCTGGACGACATGGTCAAGCCCAGCCGCCTGTCGGCCGACGAGCAGCGCGCGATCGAGGCGGCCTGGGCGGAGGTGCTGCAGCGGCACCAGAAAGCCCAGGCGGCGCAGGGGCGTGCGGTGCGGCCCACGCAGTTGCTGATCCGAGAGAGCGAGATCGGCCCCAACGCGCTGGCCTTGCCGGGCGGCACCATCCTGCTGACCGACGACATGGTCCGGCTGGTGCAGAACGACACCCGCGTGCTGTCGGGCGTGCTGGCCCATGAACTGGGCCACGTGCAGCACCGCCATGGCCTGCAGACCCTGGTGCAGATCGGTGTGCTGGGCGCGGCGACCTCGCTGGTCTGGGGGGATTTCAGCGGCCTGCTGGCCACGGTGCCGCTGTGGCTGGGGCAGGCGCACTATTCGCGGCAGGCCGAACGCGAGGCCGATGCCCACAGCGTCGGTGTGCTCCGGGACGCCGGCATCTCGCCGCAGGTGATGGTGACGCTGCTCGACCGTTTCGCGCTGTACCGGCGCTGCGGCGATGCCCTGCTCAAGCCGGCCGCGGCCGGCGAGGCAGAGAAGCCGCAGGGCGCCAGACAGTGCGCCGGCCAGGCGGGGAAGGGAACCGGGAAGGACGACAAAGCCGACGCGGCCTGGGGCCTGGGCTTTGCCTCGCACCCGGCCGACGCCGAGCGCATCGCCTTTTTCAATGCGGCCGCCCGCTGACGCGGGCGGCCCGGGCGCAGGGCTTAGCTGCCCTGCTGCTCGATCACGCGGTTGATGCGCAGCGCGCCCAGGGTGCAGACCACGCCCGAGAGCAGGTAGAGCGACACCGCGCCCAGACCAAAACGGGTCGACAGACCCAGCGCGACCAGCGGCGCGAACGCGGCGCCGAACAGCCAGGCCAGATCGGTCGAGAGGGCGGCGCCGGTGTAGCGGTACTGCGGCGAGAAGTTGGAGGTGACGGTGCCCGAGGCCTGGCCGTAGGACAGGCCCAGCAGCACGAAGCCGGACAGCAGGAACAGGTTGTTGCCACCCGTGCCGCCGCCCAGCATCCAGGGTGTGAGCAGGCTGAACACGCCGATCAGCACCGCCATCGTGCCCAGCAGGTTGCGCCGGCCGACCCGGTCGGCCAGCCAGCCCGAGAGCATCACCGCGCCGGCGGCCAGGAAGGCGCCGATCACCTGCACGCCCAGCACCTCGGTCACCGGCTGGCTGCCCTGCAGCGAGATCCAGGACAGGGGGAACACCGTGACCAAGTGGAACAGGGCGAAGCTGGCCAGGGCAGCGAAGGCGCCCAGCAACACATTGCCGCCTTCGTCGCGCATCACGCGGTGGACCGACACCGGCTGCAGTTCGCGGTCGCTCAGCAGCCGCGAGTACGACTGGCCGACCACCAGGCGCAGGCGGGCGAACAGGGCCACCACGTTGATGGCGAAGGCCACGAAGAAGGCGTAGCGCCAGCCCCAGGCCAGGAATTCCTGGTCGTCCAGACTGCCACGCAGGTAGGCGAACAGGCCGGCGGCGAGCACGAAGCCCAGCGGCGCACCCAGCTGGCCGATCATGGCGTACCAGCCGCGGCGCTCCGGCGGGGCCGACATCGCCAGCAGCGAGGGCAGTCCGTCCCACGAACCACCCAGCGCCAGACCCTGGCCGACCCGCAGCAGCAGCATCAGCGCGATCGCGGCCGTGCCCTGTGCCCGGTAGTTGGGCAGGTAGGCCATGCCCACGGTGCAGATGCCCAGCAGGAACAGCGCGATGGTCAGCTTGGTGCCACGGCCCCAGTGGCGCTGCACCGCCATGGACAGGGCGGTGCCCAGCGGCCGGGCCACGAAGGCCACCGCCAGCAGGCCGAAGGCCGCCAGCGTACCGTTCAGCGGCGACAGGAAGGGAAACAGGAAGGCAGGGAACACCAGCACGCAGGCGATCCCGAAGACAAAGAAGTCGAAATACTCGGACGAGCGGCCGATGATGACGCCGACCGCGATTTCGCCGGAGGTGACGTCTTCGTGGGTGTCGGCCCTGGAAAGGGCGGAGGGGCTCTCTTCAAAACCGGCCTGGGGGTGGGCGGCGAGGGCGGGGCTGCTCATGAAAAAGTCTCCTGTAGGTCGTGTGGCGTGTCGCCAACATCCTTCTACACCCCGGCCACCCGGTCGGCAATCTGGGGTTTTCCCAGCGTGCGTTACCGCAATACAGGGCAAGTCCGCCTTGACATTGGACAAAATGTCCAATCGACAAAAGCGTGGAGGTCGGTAAATTCGCGTGCGCATTGATTTTTGTCATTCGCGTTTACCCACCAAGAAAGCTTCCCGCCCCATGCCTCGTCTGTTTTCTTCGTTCCCGTTCCGGGGAAGCCTCTGGCTGGCGGCCGCCGCCGCGGTGGCCCTCCTGACGGGCTGCAGCAAAGCCGTCGTCCTGAACCCCGCCGGCGACATCGCCGCCCGGCAGGGCCAACTGGTGGTCCAGGCCACGCTGCTGATGCTGGTGATCATCGTGCCGGTGATCACGCTCACGCTCTGGTTTGCCTGGAAGTACCGCGCGTCGAACACCGCCAACACCGAGGCCGACTACGCCCCCGACTGGCACCACTCGACCGTGCTGGAGCTGGTGATCTGGAGCGGGCCGCTGCTGATCATCATTGCGCTGGGCGCGATCACCTGGATCGGCACCCACAAGCTGGACCCCTACCGGCCGCTGGACCGCATTTCGGCGTCCAAGGCGCTGGCCCAGGACGTCAAACCGCTGGAGGTGCAGGTGGTGGCGCTGGACTGGAAGTGGCTGTTCTTCTACCCGGAGCAGGGCATCGCGACGGTCAACGAACTGGCCGCGCCGGTGGACCGCCCGATCGTGTTCAAGCTGACGTCGAGCACGACCATGAACGCGTTCTACGTGCCCGACCTGGCCGGCATGATCTACACCATGCCCGGCATGCAGACCGAGCTCAACGCCGTCATCAACAAGGCCGGCGTGTACCAGGGCAAGTCCGCCCACTACAGCGGCGCCGGTTTCTCGGGCATGACCTTCAAGTTCCTGGGCCTGAGCGACGGCGACTTCGCCCAGTGGGTCGACAAGGCCAAGGCCGAAGCGAAGACGCTGGACCGCAGCGCTTACGTCAAGCTGGTGAATCCGAGCGAACGCGACCCGGTGCAGCGCTTCGCCACGGTCGAGCCGGGCCTCTACGACAAGGTGCTCAACCGCTGCGTCGAAGACGGAAAGATGTGCCTGCACCACATGATGGCCGTCGATGCCCAGGGGGGCGAGTCCTACCTCAAGGCCCAGGGCCTGAACCTGCCGCAGGACATCTGCACCGCCGAAGAGTCGATCAAGGTGGTCGCCGAGATGAGCACCCGCGCCGCCCGCTACGCCACGTCCCGCCAATGAAACCCTGACCGGGCGCTGCCGCTGCGGCGGCGTCCGGTCCTTGCCTGACTGAACACCATGTCTTCTGTTTCTCCCTCCGAGGCTCACTGGGCCCTGGGCCGGCTCACCTGGGACTCCATTCCCATGGTGCACGAGCCCATCGTGCTGTGGACCTTCATCGCCGTCGTGCTCGGCGGCCTGGCCACGCTGGCGCTGATCACCAAGTTCAAGCTCTGGGGCATGCTCTGGCGCGACTGGTTCAGCAGCATCGACCACAAGAAGATCGGGATCATGTACATGATCCTGGGTCTGGTGATGCTGCTGCGCGGCTTCGCCGACGCGGTCATGATGCGCCTGCAGCAGGCCATGGCCTTCGGCGACGCGACCGGCTACCTGCCGCCGCACCACTACGACCAGGTCTTCACCGCCCACGGCGTGATCATGATCTTCTTCGTCGCGATGCCGCTGGTCACGGGCCTGATGAACTACCTGGTGCCGCTGCAGATCGGCGCGCGCGACGTGGCCTTCCCGTTCCTGAACAACTTCAGCTTCTGGATGACCACCGCCGGCGCCGTGCTGGTGATGATGTCGCTGTTCCTGGGCGAGTTCTCCACCTCGGGCTGGCTGGCGCTGTCCAACCTGGGGGCGCAGAACCCGGGGGTGGGGCTGGACTACTACATCTGGTCGCTGCAGATCGCGGGCGTGGGCACCACGCTCTCGGGCATCAACCTGATCGTGACCATCATCAAGATGCGCGCGCCCGGCATGAGCCTGATGAAGATGCCCGTCTTCACCTGGACCTCGCTGTGCACCAACGCCCTGATCGTGGCCTCGTTCCCGGTGCTGACCGCCGCCCTGGTGCTGATGACGCTGGACCGCTACGCCGGCACCCACTTCTTCACCAACGACATGGGCGGCAACGCCATGCTGTACGTGAACCTGATCTGGATCTGGGGCCACCCCGAGGTCTACATCCTGATCCTGCCCTGCTTCGGCATCTTCTCTGAAGTGGTCGCCACCTACTGCGGCAAGCGCCTGTTCGGCTACACCTCCATGGTCTACGCCACGGTTGTGATCACCATCCTGTCGTACATCGTCTGGCTGCACCACTTCTTCACCATGGGCTCGGGCGCGAGCGTGAACGCCTTCTTCGGCATCACGACCATGATCATCTCGATCCCGACCGGCGCGAAGATCTTCAACTGGCTGTTCACCATGTACAAGGGCCGCATCCGCTTCGAGCTGCCCATGATGTGGACCGTGGCCTTCATGGTGACCTTCGCCATCGGCGGCATGACCGGCGTGCTGCTGGCCGTGCCCCCGGCCGACTTCGTGCTGCACAACAGCCTGTTCCTGATCGCGCACTTCCACAACGTGATCATCGGCGGCGTGCTGTTCGGCCTGTTCGCCGGCATGAACTACTGGTTCCCCAAGGCCTTCGGCTTCAAGCTCGACCGCACCTGGGGCGTGCGCTCCTTCTGGCTGTGGGTGGTGGGCTTCTACGTCGCCTTCATGCCGCTGTACGTGCTGGGCCTGATGGGCGTGACCCGCCGCGCCAACCACTTCGAAGACACCTCGCTGCAGATCTGGTTCCAGGTCGCCGCCTTCGGTGCCTTCCTGATCGCGCTGGGCATCGCCTGCTTCCTGATCCAGATCGGCGTGAGCTTCCTCAAGCGCGAGCAGCTGCGCGACGTGACCGGCGATCCGTGGAACGGCCGCACGCTGGAGTGGGCCACCTCGTCGCCCCCGCCCGACTACAACTTCGCCTTCACCCCGGTGGTGCACGAGATCGACGCCTGGTGGGACATGAAGCAGCACGGCTACCGCCGCCCGCTGACCGGCTTCCAGCCGATTCACATGCCCGCCAACACCGGCGCCGGCGTGGTGATCTCGGTCTTCTCGCTGGTGATGGGCTTTGCGCTGATCTGGCACATGTGGCTGCTGGCCGGCCTGTCGTTCGCCGCCGTGGTGATCGCCGCCATCGTCCACACCTTCAACTACAAGCGCGACTTCCACATCCCGGCCGGCCAAGTGACGGCCACGGAAAACGCCCGCACCCAACTGCTTGCAAGCCATGTCTGACACCCGACTCCAAGCCGGCGCCGCGGGCGCCACCCTGACCGCGCGCGACTACCACCTCGCGCACGACCCGCACCCGGAAAACGGCACCTCGCTGGGTTTCTGGCTCTACCTGATGAGCGACTGCCTCATCTTCGCCGCGCTGTTCGCGACCTACGGCGTGCTCGGCCGCAGCTACGCCGCCGGCCCCAACGGCGGCGAGCTGTTCGACCTCAAGCTGGTGGCGATCAACACCGCCTTCCTGCTGCTGTCTTCGATCACCTTCGGTTTCGCCATGCTGCGCAAGCAGATGGACGACGTCAGAGGCACGCTGCTGTGGCTGGCCGTCACCGGCCTGTTCGGCCTGTGCTTCCTGGGCCTGGAACTCTATGAGTTCAACCACCTGATCCACGAAGGCGCCGGCCCGCAGCGCAGCGCCTTCCTGTCGGCCTTCTTCACCCTGGTCGGCACGCACGGCCTGCACGTGACCTTCGGCCTGATCTGGATGGTGGTGCTGATGGTGCAGATCGGCCAGCACGGCCTGATCCACGAGAACAAGCGCCGCCTGATGTGCCTGTCGATGTTCTGGCACTTCCTGGACGTCGTCTGGATCGGCGTCTTCACCTTTGTGTATCTGATGGGGGTGCTGTGATGAGCGCACACGACATGACTCACGACGCGCACCACGACGGCCACGGCCACCATGGCGACGTCGGTCCGCACAGCAGCTTCTCCGGCTACATGGTCGGTTTCGTGCTCTCCATCGTGCTGACCGCGATCCCGTTCTGGCTGGTGATGGCCAAGGTGATCACTGACCGCAACACGGCGGTGCTGGTGCTCGGCGCCTTCGCGGTGGTGCAGATCCTGGTCCACATGGTCTGCTTCCTGCACATGAACGGCAAGGTTGAAGGCGGCTGGACCCTGCTGTCGACCATCTTCACCGTGGTCTTCGTGGCGATCGCCATCGCCGGCACCCTGTGGGTGATGCTCCAGATGAATGCCCACATGATGCCGGAGCATCCCAAGCTGCCGCCGGCCGCGTTGACCGGCCCGGGCTCCTGAGCGGCGCATGACCACCGCGCCCGCGGCCACCCGGCGGACGGTGCTGCGCCGCTGGACGCTGGCCGTCCTCGGCCTGCTGCTGTTCTGCGGTTTCCTGGTGCTGGGCACCTGGCAGGTGCAGCGCCGGGCCTGGAAGCTGGCCCTGATCGAGCGGGTGGAGCAGCGCGTGCATGCGGCGCCGGTGGCGCTGCCGCCGCCCGGTGAGTGGGGCCGCGTGACCGCCGCCGGACACGAGTACCTGCCGGTGATGCTGGAAGGCCGCTGGCTCGCCCCGGCCACCGTGCTGGTGCAGGCCGTGACCGAACTGGGCAACGGCTTCTGGGTCATGACCCCGCTGCAGCGCGGCGACGGCACCCAGGTCTGGGTCAACCGGGGCTTCGTGCCCGAGGCGCAGCGCGAGCGCTGGGTTCGCGTTGGCGCGGGCGCAAATGCGGATGCGGATGCACCGCAGCGCATCGAAGGCCTGCTGAGACTGAACGAACCCGGCGGCGGTTTCCTGCGCACCAACGATCCCGCGCAGCAGCGCTGGTACTCGCGCGACGTGGTCGCCATGGGCCAGGCGCGGGAGCTGTCGCGGGCGGCGCCTTTCTTCGTCGACGCCGGGCTGCCGGGGCGCAGCGCGGTTGTTGCCGACGGTCCGCAACCGGGCCTGACGGTGATCCGGTTCGCCAACAGCCACCTGGTCTACGCCATCACCTGGTACACCCTGGCCCTGATGGTGGTGGGGGCGGCCTGGACTGTGGCACGCTTGGAGCGCCGCCGGGCTGCCTGAGCGGCACCTTCCCGCCGCCTGCCCATGACACCTCCCCGCGCCGAACCACTCCGCTTGCCCGCCGCAGACACCGCCCTGTCGGCCGATGCCGCGGCCGGACTGAAGAACCTGCAGCAGCTGGTGCAGCTGCGCTGGATCGCGGTGATCGGGCAGATCGCCACGCTGGAGGCGGCGCACTACGCCCTCGGCCTCTCGCTGCCCTACGACGAGCTGCTGATCTCGGTCGCCTGCCTGGTGCTGTTCAACGTGGTGAGCCTGCTGCGCCTGCGGCTGCCGCCCGAGGTGCGCCATCCTGAGGTGTTCGTGGCCCTGCTGGTGGACGTGGGGGTCCTGACGGTGCAGCTGTACCTGAGCGGCGGCATCACCAACCCCTTCGTGTTCCTCTACCTGCTGCAGGTGACGCTGGGCGCGGTGCTGCTGCGCGGCGCCTACATCTGGTCGATGGTGATCATCACCGCCCTGTGCTTCGGCCTGCTCGCGCAGCACCACCTGCCGCTGCCGCTGGTGCACGAGCCGCAGGGCGGTTTCTCCAGCCTCTACGCCTTCGGCCTGCTGGTGTGTTTCCTGCTGAACGCCGCGCTGGTGAGCGTGTTCATCACCCGCATCCAGCGCAACCTGCGCGAGCGCGATTCCCGGCTGGCCGCGGCGCGCCGCCGCCGCGCGGAAGAGGAACACATCGTGCGCATGGGCCTGCTGGCCTCGGGCGCCGCGCACGAACTGGGCACACCGCTGTCGACGCTGGCGGTGATCCTGGGCGACTGGATCCACGACCAGCGCCTGGCCGCCGACCCGCTGCTGATGGAAGACATCCAGGAGATGCAGACCCAGGTGCGGCGCTGCAAGAGCATCGTCAGCGGCATCCTGCTCTCGGCCGGCGAGGCGCGCAGCGAGGAGTCGGCGCAGACCACGGTGCGGGCCTTTGTCGACGCGCTGGCGCAGGACTGGCGCGCCACGCGTTCGATCGAAACCTTCCTCTGCGACAACGACTTCGGGGCCGACGTGCCGATGGTGGCCGACACCACGCTGCAGCAGATGGTGTTCAATGTGCTGGACAATGCGCGGGAGGCGTCACCGGACTGGGTCCGGATGGGGGTCACGCACGAAGGCGACGACCTGTGCCTGGTGGTCACCGACCGCGGGCCGGGGTTTGCACCCGACTTTCTGCGCCGCCTGGGCTCCCCGTACCACTCGACCAAAAACCGTCCCGGCGCCGGGCTGGGGCTGTTCCTGGTGTTCAATGTGGCGCGGACCCTGGGTGGCAGCGTGGCGGCCGGCAACCGGCCCGAGGGCGGTGCCGAGGTGACCATCCGCCTGCCGCTGGCGACCATCGCCCTGCCGGACGCATCCGCGAATGACCATGGACACTGAACAACGATTGCTGCTGCTGGTGGAAGACGACGAGGCGTTCGCCCGGACGCTCAGCCGTTCGTTCGAGCGCCGCGGCTACCGCGTGCTGCTCGCCGCCAGCCTGCCCGAGGTCGAGGCACTGCTGGCCGCCAACACACCGGACTACGCGGTGGTCGACCTGAAGATCAAGGGCGAGGCCTCGGGACTGGCCTGCGTGCAGACACTGCACGCGGCGAGCGAGGCGATGCGAATCGTGGTGTTGACCGGCTTCGCCAGCATCGCCACCGCGGTGGAGGCGGTGAAGCTGGGCGCCTGCCACTACCTGGCCAAGCCGTCGAACACCGACGACATCGAGGCCGCCTTCGGCCAGACCGAAGGCAACACCGACGTGCAGATCACCAACCGCACCAGCTCGATCAAGACGCTGGAGTGGGAACGCATCCACGAGGTGCTGGCCGAGACCGGCTTCAACATCTCGGAAGCCGCGCGGCGCCTGGGCATGCACCGCCGCACGCTGGCCCGCAAGATGGACAAGCGCCAGGTGAACTGACCCGGAGCAGCCGGCTCAGGCGAGCAGGCGGGCGATCAGCGCGCCTTCGCTGGGCGCGGCCAGCGGCACCCAGACCTTGGTGGGGCTGCCCTGCGCCACGGTGATGGTCTCTCCGTCCTGGTTCTGCATCGCGTCCAGCTGCACCACGCGGTTGCCGCTGGGGTGGATGACTTCGAGCCGGTCGCCAACCGAAAAGCGGTTCTTGGTCTCGACCTCGGCCCAGCCGTCTGCGCGCACCTGCAGCACCTCGCCCACGAACTGGCTGCGGTGGCTTTCGCTGTGGCCGGTGATGTAGTTCTGGTAGTCCTGCGCCGGGCGGCGCTCCATCAGGCCGCCGGTGTAGCCGCGATTGGACAGGCCTTCGAGTTCGAGCAGCAGCTCGGGGTTGAAGGGCTTGCCGGCCACGGCGTCGTCGATGGCGCGGCGGTAGATCTGCGCGGTGCGCGCCACGTAGTAGTGGCTCTTGGTGCGGCCCTCGATCTTGAGCGAGTCGATGCCCATGGCGGCCAGCTTGCCCACGTGCTCGACGGCGCGCAGGTCCTTGCTGTTCATGATGTAGGTGCCGTGCTCGTCTTCCATGATGGGCATCAGCTCGCCGGGCCGGCCGGCTTCCTCGATCAGCCAGACCTTGTTGGCTTCGGGGTGGCGCTGGCCACTGCCGGTGGTGGAGAAGGCGCTGGCCGCTTCTTCGTCTTCCTGCGCGAAGTTGAAGCCGTCGAGCTTGGCGACCGGGGCGGCGTCGCCGGTGTCGGTGTCGGTGGTCGCGGCCTGGGTCTTGTACTCCCAGCGGCAGGCGTTGGTGCAGGTGCCCTGGTTGGGGTCGCGGCGATTGAAGTAGCCGCTGAGCAGGCAGCGGCCCGAATAGGCGATGCACAGCGCGCCGTGCACGAAGACTTCGAGCTCGATGTCGGGGCAGTCGTTGCGGATCGCCTGCACCTCGTCCAGGCTCAGCTCGCGGCTCAGGATGATGCGGGTCACGCCCTGTTTCTGCCAGAACTTCACCGCCGCGCTGTTGGTGGTGTTGGCCTGCACCGAGAGGTGGATCGGCACCTCGGGCCAGAGGCCTTTTTCCATCTGTTCGCGCACCAGCATGATCAGGCCGGCGTCGGCCATGATGAGCGCGTCGGGCTTGAGTTCGACCACCGGCTGCAGGTCGCGGATGTAGGTGCGCAGCTTGTCGTTGTGGGCGATCAGGTTGCTGGTGACGAAGAACTTCTTGCCGCGCTGGTGCGCCTCGCCGATGCCTTCGGCGATCTGTTCGAGGCGGAATTCGTTGTTGCGCGCGCGCAGGCTGTAGCGCGGCTGGCCGGCGTAGACGGCGTCGGCGCCGAAGTTGTAGGCGGCGCGCATGCGGTGCAGCGAGCCGGCGGGCAGGAGCAGTTCGGGGGCTTTCATCAGGGGGTGGATTGTCCCGCAAGGGGCGCCGCGGGTGCCGACGCTTCGTCGGATGACCTTCAAGTTCGGGCCCGGGCGGCCGACATGGAGGCATCTGGAGGTGTCTCATGCGTCGGTTTCTGCGATTTCTGGCGGTTGGTCTGGGCCTGGGGGCGGCCAGCCTGCCGGCCCTGGCGGACACGCACTGGATGTGCGGGCTGTCGCAGGAGGGCGTGCGCCTGGTCTGCGTGGCCGATCCCGACGATGTGGCCGACGCCGAACCGGTGAAGCCGGCCCCGGGTCAGGGTGCGGTGGTGCGCGGCACCCGTTTCCCGCTGGACGCCCGCGATGCCTACACGGTCGAACTCTGGAGCGTGCCCGACGACGCCCAGTGGCTGGAACAGCTGGCGCGCGCCACCATCTGCTACCGCAGCCCGGGCTGCACGGTGTCGGTGGCCCCGGTGCAGGGGCTCGATGCGCCGCGGCGGCCGGTGCTCGCCTCGCGCTGGTGAACACGCCGGGGTCTGACCTTTCGTAACCACGCCCCCAGCACGGTCATGCGCTGAGCGCTCAGAATGGGCTTCGCTGGCCTTCGCCAGGGGAGCCATTCATGGTCCGAGCCGACGCCTTCACCCATCCCTTCGCCGACACCGTCAAGACCTTCCGCACCGCCTCGGGCCGTTCCGGTCGCTTCTATTCGCTGCCCGCACTGGCGCGGCGTTATCCCTCGGTCCATCGCCTGCCGGTCTCTTTGCGCATCGTGCTCGAAAGCGTGCTGCGGCACTGCGACGGCGAGCGGGTGCTGGCCGAGCACGTGGCGCAGCTGGCCAACTGGCAACCCAACGCCCCGCGCACCGACGAGATCCCGTTCATGGTGGCGCGTGTGGTGCTGCAGGACTTCACCGGCGTGCCGCTGCTGGCCGATCTGGCCGCGATGCGCAGCGCCGCCCAGCGCCTGGGCCACGACCCGAAGAAGATCGAGCCGCTGGTGCCGGTCGATCTGGTCGTCGACCACTCGGTGATGGTCGACCACTACGGCACGAAGAACGCGCTGGACCTCAACATGAAGCTGGAGTTCCAGCGCAACAAGGAGCGCTACCAGTTCCTCAAGTGGGGCATGCAGGCCTTCGAGACCTTCGGCGTGGTGCCGCCGGGCTTCGGCATCGTGCACCAGGTCAACCTCGAATTCCTGGCGCGCGGAGTGCACCTCAAGGGCGGTCTGTACTACCCGGACACCCTGGTCGGCACCGACAGCCACACGACCATGATCAACGGCATCGGGGTGGTCGGCTGGGGCGTGGGCGGCATTGAAGCTGAAGCGGCGATGCTGGGCCAGCCGGTCTCGTTCCTCACGCCCGACGTGGTGGGTTTCGAGCTGACCGGCCGGCTGCGCGAGGGCTGCACCGCGACCGACCTGGTGCTGACGGTGACCGAGATCCTGCGCAAGCACAAGGTGGTGGGCAAGTTCGTCGAGTTCTTCGGCGAGGGCACGGCCTCGCTGGCGCTGCCCGACCGGGCGACCATCGCCAACATGGCGCCCGAATACGGCGCGACCATGGGCTTCTTTCCGGTCGATGAAAAGACCATCGACTACTTCCGCGGCACCGGTCGCAGCGCTGCCGAGATCGAGGCCTTCGAGGCCTACTTCCGTGCCCAGGGCCTGTTCGGCGTGCCCGGCGCACCGGGCGCCTCCCAGGCGTCCGGCGACATCCAGTACTCACAGGTGGTGTCGCTCGATCTGGGCACCGTGGCGCCCAGCCTGGCCGGCCCCAAGCGGCCGCAGGACCGGATCGAGATCGGCCATGTGGCGGCCCAGTTCGACACCCTGTTCGCCCTGCCGCAGGCCGACAACGGCTTCCACCAGCCGGCCCAGCGCCTCGCGGGGTCCTTCAAGACCAGCCGCGGCACCGAGCTGCGCGACGGCGACGTGCTGATCGCGGCGATCACCAGCTGCACCAACACCAGCAACCCGGGCGTGCTGCTGGCGGCCGGGCTGCTGGCGAAGAAGGCGGTCGAGGCCGGGCTGACGGTGAAGGCCCACGTCAAGACCTCGCTCGCACCCGGCTCGCGCATCGTGACCGAGTACCTCTCGCGCACCGGGCTCCTGCCCTATCTGGAGAAGCTGGGTTTCTCGCTGGCCGGCTATGGCTGCACCACCTGCATCGGCAATGCGGGCGACCTGCGGCCCGACATCAACGAGGCCATCACGCAAAACCAGCTGGTGTGTGCGGCCGTGCTGTCGGGCAACCGCAACTTCGAGGCGCGCATCCACCCCAACCTCAAGGCCAACTTCCTGGCCAGCCCGCCGCTGGTGGTGGCCTACGCGATCGCCGGCACGGTGCGGCGCGACCTGATGAGCGAGCCGGTCGGCCTGGGCCATGGCGGCAAGCCGGTGTACCTGGGCGACATCTGGCCGGGCAGCGACGAGATCCACGCGCTGATGAAGTACGCGATGCACGGCAAGGCCTACCGCGAGAACTACGAGCGCATCCAGAGCGAGCCGGGCGCGCTGTGGGAGCGCATCCAGGGCGGGGAGGGCCTGACCTATGGCTGGCCCGCCAGCAGCTACATCGCCGAACCGCCGTTCTTCGAGGACTTTGCGCTGCAGGCGCCGGTCGAGCAGGTGCCCGGTGTGCACGGCGCGCGTGTCATGGCGCTGTTCGGTGACTCGATCACCACCGACCACATCTCGCCCGCCGGCTCGATCGCCGAATCGTCGCCGGCCGGGCAGTGGCTGATCGGTCGTGGCGTGCTCAAGGCCGACTTCAACAGCTACGGTGCCCGCCGCGGGCACCACGAGGTGATGATGCGCGGCACCTTTGCCAACGTGCGCATCCGCAACCTGATGCTGGAGGCGGCGGCCGACGGCGGTCGCGAGGAGGGCGGCTGGACGCTGTACCAGCACGCCGGCACCGGCCAGGGCCAGAAGATGAGCATCTACGACGCCGCCATGCGCTACCGCGCCGCGGGCGTGCCCACGGTGGTCTTCGCCGGTGAGGAATACGGCACCGGCTCCAGCCGCGACTGGGCCGCCAAGGGCACGCAGCTGCTGGGCATCAAGGCGGTGGTCGCGAAGAGCTTCGAGCGCATCCACCGCAGCAACCTGGTCGGCATGGGGGTGTTGCCGCTGCAGTTCGCAGCGGGCGACTCCTGGGAGTCGCTGGGCCTGCGGGGCGACGAGACGGTGGATGTGGTTCCGGACCCGGGCCTGCTGCCGCAGAGCCCGGCGCGCCTGATCGTCACCCGCGCGGACGGCACGCGGCTGGAACGCAGCCTGACGTTGCGCATCGACACGCCGGTCGAGGTGCACCAGTTCCGTGCGGGGGGAATCCTGCCCTATGTGCTGAGGCAATTGCTGGGCGCTTGAGCCCGCGCCCGCAAACCGGCATCATGTGTGTAACGCGCCCGCGCCGGGCGCCGGAGGAGTCGCGATGCGCCGTCCCGTCCTCTACAGCCAGTCCCCGCGCGGTGGCCCTGCGGCCGGGGAGACGGTTGTGCCCGGCGAGGCCGCAGCGACCGACGCACCGGAGGTGTTGCCAAAGCCCGGCTGGCGCCAGCGGCTGGCGCGGGCGGCGGTGAATCCGCGCCTGACCTGGGGCTGCATGGCCCTGCTGCTGGGCGCGCTGCTGTGGGTGCTGTGGCAGCAGACGGCGCATCCGCCCCGCGTGCTGACCCAGAAGGACATCGACGCCGCCGTGCTGCGCAGCGTCACCACGCAGAACCTGCCTTCGCGCGCGGCGCGCGCCGCCGAAAAAATCCGGCCCGCGGTGGTGCGGGTGGTGTCCTACGGCAAGGACAAGAAGGGCGCGGACATCGAACAGGGCGTGGGCACCGGCGTCGTGATCCAGGACAAGGGCGTGATCCTGACCAATCTGCACGTGGTGCAGGCTGCGCAGTCGATCCTGGTGGTGTTCGCCGACGGCAGCGAGTCGGTGGCGCACATCGCCGGCCTGCAGCCGCAGCACGACCTCGCGGTGCTGCAGGCGCAGACGATTCCCGACGACCTGCACGCGGCCACCCTGCGCACCACGGCCGACCTGGTGCCCGGCGACGAGGTGGTCGCGATCGGCTTTCCCTTCGGCATCGGTCCCTCGACCTCGGCCGGCGTGATCTCTGGCCTGGGCCGCTCGTTCAAGTCGCACGAGGGTGCGCAGGAGATTCCCAACCTGATCCAGTTCGACGCCGCGGCCAACCCGGGCAATTCCGGCGGCCCGCTGGTCACCATGGACGGCGAGGTGGTCGGTGTGGTCACCGGCATCCTCAACCCGACGCGCGCCCGGACCTTTCTGGGCATCGGTTTTGCCGTGCCGATCGAGAGCGCGGCCTCGGCTGCCGGCCTTCCCCCGTTTTGAGATGAACTCCCCCTTTGTTCCTGCGTGCACTGTTTGACTGGAGATTCCATGAATTCCACCGATACCCCCGACACCGCCCGTCTCATGGAACAGATCCTGTACGAGGTCAAGCGCGTGGTGGTCGGGCAGGACCGCTTTCTGGAGCGCGTCATGGTCGCGCTGCTGGCCGGTGGGCATCTGCTGGTGGAAGGTGTGCCAGGGCTGGCGAAGACGCTGACAGTGAAGACCCTGGCCAACGTGGTGCAGGGGCGCTTCAAGCGCATCCAGTTCACGCCCGACCTGGTGCCGGCCGACCTGGTCGGCACGCGCATCTACAACCAGAAGACTGGCGACTTCTCCACCGCGCTCGGCCCGGTGTTCGCCAACCTGCTGCTGGCCGACGAGATCAACCGCGCGCCGGCCAAGGTGCAGAGCGCGCTGCTGGAGGTGATGCAGGAACGCCAGGTCACGATCGCGGGCGAGACGCACAAGGTGCCCGAGCCCTTCCTCGTGATGGCGACGCAGAACCCGATCGAGACCGAAGGCACCTACCCGCTGCCCGAGGCGCAGGTCGACCGCTTCATGATGAAGGTGCTGGTCGAGTACCCGACCGACGAGGAGGAATACGTCATCGTCGAACGCGTCACCGGCCCGGCGGTGCAGGTCAACGCGGTCGCCACGACCGAGCAGCTGGCCGCGCTGCAGGCGCTGTGCCGCGAGGTCTATGTCGACCCTGCGCTGGTGCAGTACGCGGTCAAGCTGGTCTCGGCCACGCGCACACCCGACAGGCATGGCCTGAAGGACACCGCCCGGCTCATCACCTACGGTGCCAGCCCGCGCGCGACCATCGGCCTGGTCGAAGGCGCGCGCGCCCTGGCCCTGCTGCGCGGACGCAGCTATGCGCTGCCAGAGGACATGATGGACCTGGTGCCCGACGTGCTGCGCCACCGCGTGGTGCTGTCTTACGAGGCGCTGTCCGAAGGCCTGACCAGCGAGGCCCTGGTCCAGCGCATCATGAAGGCCGTGCCTCCGCCGGCCCGGCCGCTGGAACACGAGCGCAAGGCGGCTTGAAAATGCCCACCCCCGTCGCTTGCTCGCTTCGCGTAGCCGCATCCCCCCTCAAGGGGGCAATGCCTGCAGCCCGGCAAAGCCGGTTCTGCGGCATTCCGGAGCAGGGGCACGGCTGCATCTGTGAGGTCGCGCCATGCTGCTGAGCCTGTTCAAACGAAAGGTGCCGCCGCCACCCGCCGATCGACCGGGGGGCGACCAGGGCCGCACTGAGGCCTTGCTGCGCCGGCTGGAATGGACGGTAATCAAACGGCTCGACGGCCTGCTGCAGGGCGACCACCGCACGCTGATGCGCGGCACCGGGCTGGACCTGGCCGACCTGCGCGAGTACCAGCACCACGACGACGTGCGCCACATCGACTGGAACGTCACCGCGCGGCTGCAGCAGCCCCATGTGCGAGTGTTCACCGAGGACCGCGAGATGGCGGCCTGGTTCCTGCTCGACCTCAGCGCCTCGGTGGACTTCGGCTCCGGTGAGCGCCGCAAGCGCGAGGTGCTGCAGTCCTTCGCGGGCGTGCTCGCGCGGCTGATCAGCCGCCACGGCAACCGCATCGGCGCGATGTTGTATGGCTCGCGCGGCGGCGCCGCGGTCGATGCGGTGCTGCCGGCGCGCGGCGGTCGGCTGCAGGTCCTGCGACTGTTGCAGCTGATCGGGCAGGGCCCGTCGTCTGCCAAGCCCTCGAACGAGGCCGGGTCCACGCGCCTGGCCGACCTGCTGCGCGCCGCGGCCCACACGGTGCGCCAGCGCAGCACGGTGTTCGTGGTCTCCGACTTCATCAGCGAGCCGGGCTGGGAGCAGCCGCTCGGTGAACTGGCGCGGCGCCACGACGTGGTCGCGGTGCGGCTGCTGGACCCGCTCGAACTGGAGCTGCCCGACTTGGGGCTGCTGACCATCCGCGACGCCGAGACCGGCGAGCAGGTGCTGGTCGACACCCACGACAAGGGCTTCCGGCAGCGCTTCGCCCACATCGCGGCGCAGCGCGAGGCGCAATTGCTGGAGTCGCTGGGCCGGGCCGGGGTGGACACGCTGGAGTTGTCGACCGGCGACGACCTGGCGGAGGCGATCCTGCGCTTCGTGGCGCTGCGCCAGCGCCGGGTGCAGCGCCGTGCACTGCCCGCCGGCCTGCGCCCCGCCACCGTTCTCGGAGGTGCTGCATGAACCAATGGCCGGTCAATTTCCTGTGGCCGCAGTTCCTCTGGCTGCTGGCGGCGCTGCCGGTGCTGGTGCTGCTGTACTGGTGGATCCTGCGCCGGCGCCGCAAGACGGCGCTGCGCTACGCCAGCCTGTCGATCGTGCGCGAGGCGATGGGCCGGGCCCAGACCTGGCGACGCCATGTGCCGCCCGTGCTGCTGCTGTTGGCGTTTGCGGCGATGCTGCTGGCGGCGGCCCGCCCGGTGGCCACCATCACGCTGCCCTCGACCCAGCAGACCATCATCCTGGCGATGGACGTCTCGGGCAGCATGCGCGCGACCGACGTGTTGCCCAACCGGCTGGTGGCTTCGCAGAACGCGGCCAAGGCCTTCCTCAAGGACCTGCCGCGCCATGTGCGCGTGGGCATCGTGGCCTTCGCCGGGTCGGCCCAGGTGGTGCAGCCGGTCACGCTCAGCCGCGAAGACCTCAACACCGCGATCGACAAGTTCCAGATGCAGCGCGCCACCGCGATCGGCAGCGCCATCGTGGTCGCCCTGTCCGAGCTGTTCCCGGGCCAGGTCGACCTGGCCAGCGTCACCTATGGCCGCGGCAACAACGATCCGTTCGCGCCGCCGGGCCGCGCCATCGACCAGCCCAAGACCGAAAAGAAGCCGCTGGAGCCGGTGCCGCCCGGCTCGTACAACTCGGCCGCGATCATCCTGCTGACCGACGGGCAGCGCACCACCGGTGTCGACACCGCCGAGGCCGCGAAGATGGCGGCCGACCGGGGCGTGCGGGTCTACACCGTGGGCATCGGCACGGTCGACGGCGAGGTGATCGGTTTCGAGGGCTGGTCGATGCGGGTGCGGCTGGACGAGGACACCCTCAAGAGCGTCGCGCGCGAGACCAAGGGCGAGTACTTCTACGCCGGCACGGCCGACAACCTCAAGCAGGTCTACCAGTCGCTGAGCACCCGGCTGACGGTCGAGAAGAAAGAGACCGAAGTCTCGGGCCTGCTGGCGTTGGCGGCGGCGGTGCTGGTGCTGCTTTCCGCCGGGCTGTCCCTCTGGTGGTTCCAGCGGGTGCTCTGACCCCCACGCTCCGCCGCGGCGCGGGTCGCTGCCCCCCGAGGGGCTGGTCCGGCTTGGGGCTGCCCGGCGCCGGACCGTCGTCACCAGTCCCTGACATTTGTCAACGCCGGGGGGCTTCGGGCCGGCACAATCGGCGCCCATGAACAACAAGGTGGTCGTGGCCGGTGGTGGCATCGGTGGGCTGGCGTCGGCGCTGGCCCTCTCGCGTGCTGGTGTGGAAGTGGACCTGCTGGAGCAGGCCCCCGCCTTTGGTGAGGTGGGTGCGGGCCTGCAGCTCGGACCCAACGCCGTGCGGGTGCTCGACGCCTGGGGCCTGACCGACGCGCTGCACGCCTGCGCGGCCTTCCCCGAGTCGCTGCAGGTGCGCGATGCGCACAGCGCATCCACGCTGGGCCAGCTGCGCCTGGGGGCGCTCAGCCGGGCCCATTACGGACAACCCTACGCGACCATCCACCGCGTCGACCTGCACGCCCTGCTGCTGGAGGCGGTGCGGCGCGAACCGCGCGTGCGCCTGCACCTGGACACCCGCCTGGCCGGTTACGAAGAATCCGGTACCGGTGTGCGCGTGACCTGCGAGAACGGCACGGTGTTCGACGCCGGCGCCCTGGTGGGGGCCGACGGTCTGTGGAGCCGGGTGCGGCAGGAGATGCTGGGCGCCCAGCCGACGCGCGTGAGCGGGCACCTGGCCTACCGCGGCATGGTGGCGGCCGGCGACCTGCCGGGCATGTTGCGCGACCCGGTGGTCACCGCCTGGCTGGGGCCGCGGCTGCACGTGGTGCACTACCCGGTGCGCCGCGGCGAGTGGTTCAACGTGGTGGCGGTGGTCGAGGGCATGCTCGGCCATGGCCACGGCGGACCACCCGGCAGCGATCCGCAGAGCTGGAGCCACGAAGCCCGGCAGGCCGACCTGCTGCGCGCCCTGGGACCGATCTCGCCCGAGCTGAACACCATGCTGGACCGGGTGGGCGAATGGAAGCTCTGGGCGCTCAACGACCGCAACCCGGTCGCCAGTGCCGAAGAACATGCCCGGGGCCGGGTCGCGCTGCTGGGCGATGCGGCCCATCCGCTGCGGCCGTATCTGGCGCAGGGTGCGGCGATGGCGATCGAGGACGCCTGGACGCTGGGCCGGCTGGCCGGTGCGGCCGATGGCGCGCCCGGCTGGCCCGCGCTGCTGGCCCGGTACGCCCAGACCCGCTGGCAGCGCAATGCGCGGGTGCAGAGCCGCTCGCAGCGCAACGGCACGATCTTCCACGCCAGCGGCCCGCTGCGTTTCGCGCGCAATGTGGCGATGGCGATGCTGGGCGAGTCGCTGATGGACAATCCCTGGCTGTACAGCGGCCCGCCCGATCCCCTGGCGGGCTGATTCACCGCCAAGGATTCGACACATGTTCCAGCCCCGCCGCCGCCACGCCATCGCCACCGCCCTGGCGCTGAGCTTCAGTGTCTCCGCCGTGTTCGCCCAGACCGCTTGGCCCAGCCACCCGGTCAAGCTGGTGGTGGGCTTTCCGGCCGGGTCGTCGCCCGACCTGATGGCGCGCACCATCGCCGAGCCGCTGTCGCAGGCGCTGGGCCAGCCGGTGGTGGTGGAAAACAAGGTGGGGGCGGGCGGCAACATCGGCGCCGACGCGGTGGCCAAGGCGACCGACGACCACACGCTGGGCCTGATGATCAACGGCAACCTGACCATCGCCAAGATCCTCAACCCCGCCACGACCTACGACCCGCTCAAGGAGCTGCAGCCGGTGTCGCTGCTGGCGGTGTCGCCGCTGGTGCTGGCCGTGCCGGCGGGCACGGCGGCGGGCGGCAAGGCCTTCTTCGACGAGGCGCGAGCCAGTGGCGACAAGTGGAACTACGGCACGCCGGGGGTCGGCACCGTGGCGCACCTGGGCATGGAGCTGCTCAAGGGCAAGGCCGGCATGGCGCCGGTGCACGTGCCCTACCCGGGCAATCCGCAGGTGATCACGGCGCTGATCGGCGGCCAGATCCAGATGGCGCTGCTGCCACCCGGGCTGGCGATGACCCAGGTCAAGGCCGGCAAGCTCAAGGCGATCGGCGTCACTTCCGCCGGCCGCAGCAGCGTGGCGCCCGAACTGCCCAGCCTGGGTGAGGCGGGCGTGCAGGGCCTGCAGCTGGAAATCTGGAACGCGGTCGCCGCGCCGGTGGGGCTGCCCAAGGCGCACGTGCAGAAGCTGGCCACGCTGCTGGCCGAGATCGTGCGCCGTCCCGAGATCCGCCAGAAGATTCTCAACCAGGGCTGGCAGGTCGCGGGCACCTCGCCCGAAGGTCTGGCCAAGCGCATTGCGGCGGACACGGCAGCGATGGCCGAGGTGATTCGCAAGAACGACATCCGACCTTGACCACCCCTGCCGCGCTGCGGGTCAGTGATGTGACGTTCCCAAAAACAGGCTGATGTCGGCCAGCTCGGCGTCCAGTGCCTGGCGGTAGCCAGCCTCTTTTGGCGCCTGTCCGCTCACGTAGCCGATGTCCGCTTGCAGCCGCCCTTCGGCCACCGACAGGTTGCCCCAGCCGACGACCTCGTCGCGCCAGAGCAGCGGCATGGCGTAGTAGCCGCGCACGCGTCTGGCCGGTGGCGTGTAGGCCTCGAAACGGTAGGCCCAGCCCCACAGACGTTCGAAGCGGTTGCGGTCCCAGACGACCGGGTCGAAGGGCGCCAGCAGGCGCACGCCGTCCGGCGCTTTCCAGCGGCGCGCGGCCGGGTCTTCGCCGTCGGGCCAGAACCAGCGCACACCGTCCACTTCGGCGTTCGGCAGGCGTTGCGTGGCGCGTTGCAGCGCGGCGCGCAACTGCCCTTTCCACTGCGGCACCGCGTGCTGCAGCATGGCCACCAGCTGGCGCAGGCCCGGTTGCGGCAGCGGGGCGTACTTGTTGATCAGCACATCGACCAGCCGGTCCAGCACGGCGGCCACATCCTCCGGCGCGGTCTGCGGCTGGTGCGCCGCGTAGAGCCGGATGCCGCCCTCGCGCCGCGCCACGCGCAGCAAGCCGCGGTAGTGCATGGCGTCCAGCAGCTGGGTGCTGGCCTTGGACTGGCCGCCGAAGCCGTTGGTGGTGTGGCCGTGGGCAAAGTGCGCATCGACCTCGCGCGGGTGGGCTTCGCCGCGCGCCTGCACGAAGTGCCAGACCGCTTCGGCCTGCGCCCAGCGCTCGGCCGGCCATTCGCGCAGCGCGCTGCGCGGGTGCATCAGCGCGTGCAGCGCGGGCGTGACGAAGCCGTAGTTGACGAAGAAGTCCTCTTCCACCTCGAGCGCCGCGTAGCGCCGTTCCAGGTCGCCGACACGGTAGCCCTTGACGCGGTGGCGCAGCGTCAGGTCCTGCGCCCGCGCGGGCGAACGGATCGGATCGGCCTGCACGAAGCCCAGCCGTTCGATGGCTCTGGGCAATGTGGTGGGCGTGAAGAGGCTGCGCGCCACGGCGTGGCGGCGCAGATCGGAAAGCGTTGGAACGACCATGCGGCGATGATGCCGCAGGCGCTGGCTACAGCGCTGTTCTCAATGTCCAGATTTCCGGAAAAAGCACCACGTCCAGCATCTTGCGCAGATAGCTCACGCCGCCCGTGCCGCCGGTGCCGCGCTTGAAGCCGATCACGCGCTCCACCGTGGTCACGTGGCGGAAGCGCCAGAGACGGAAGGCGTCTTCGAGGTCGGTGAGTTCTTCGCCGAGCTGGTAGAGGTCCCAGTGCGCTTTCGGGTCGCGGTAGACCTGCAGCCAGGCCTGCTCCACCGCCTCGCTGGCGGCGTAGGGCTGGGTCCAGTCGCGTTCCAGGTGCGAGGCCGGCACGGCGATGCCGCGCCGCGCCAGCAGGCGCAGGGCCTCGTCGTACAGCGAGGGCGTTTCGTAGGCCGCCTGCACCATGGCCGCGCGTTCCGGGTGGTGGGCGTGCGGCTGCAGCATGGCCGCGTTCTTGTTGCCCATCGAAAACTCGATGCAGCGGTACTGGAAGCTCTGGAAGCCGCTCGAGTGGCCGAGGTAGGGGCGGATCGCGCTGTACTCCGGCGGCGTCATGGTGGCCAGCACGTCCCAGGCGTGCACCAGCTGCTCCATGATTTTCGAGACGCGCGCCATCTGCTTGAACGCGGCGTTGAGCTCGTCGGCCGCGATGTTGCGGATTGCGGCGGTCAGCTCGTGCAGCATCAGCTTCATCCAGAGCTCGCTGGTCTGGTGCTGCACGATGAACAGCAGCTCGTCGTACGCGGGCGAGAGCGGCTTCTGTGCGTTCAGGATCGCGTCGAGCTGCAGGTAGTCGCCGTAGCTCATGTCGCGGCTGAAGTCGAGCTGGGCCTTCTCGTCGCGCACGATGGCTTCGGTGGCCGAGGTGGTCGGCTGGTCGTGGTAGGGGCAGGTCATGGCGCGTCTCCTTCAGGTCACCGCGTGCTTGCGGTTGAACTCGGCGCGTTTCCACTCGCCGGTTTCCAGCACCTGCTTGAGCTGCTCGACCGCGTTCCACACATCCACAAAACCGATGTACAGCGGCGTGAAGCCGAAGCGCAGGATGTCCTGGTGCCGTGCGCCGTCGCCGGCGCGGTAGTCGCCGATCACGCCGCGCGCGATCAGGGCCTGCACGATGGCGTAGGCGCCTTCGTCCTTTGTCAAACACACTTGAGAGCCGCGTTGCGCGTGCTCGCGCGGCGTCGCCAGGCCCAGGCCGTGGCCGGCGCAGCGCTCTTCGACCAGCTGGATGAACAGGTCGGTCAGCGCCAGCGACTTGGCGCGCAGCGTCGCCATGCCGCCGAAGGGATCGGCGCCCAGCACGGTGTCGACGCCGCATTCCAGGGCCGCCAGGCTGATCATGGGTTGCGTGCCGCACTGGTAGCGGGTGATGCCCGGCGCGGGCCGGTAGTCGGGCGTGAATTCGAACGGGGTGGCGTGGCCCCACCAGCCGGCCAGCGGCTGCCAGAAGCGGTCGGCGTGTCGCGGATTGACCCAGACGAAGGCGGGTGCGCCGGGACCACCGTTGAGGTACTTGTAGCCGCAACCGACCGAGAAGTCGGCTTTGGCCTTCTTCAGATCCACCGGCACGGCGCCCGCGCTGTGCGCCAGGTCCCACACGGTGAGGATGCCTTCGGCGTGCGCGGCGGCGGTCACGGCCGCCATGTCGTGCATCGCGCCGGTGCGGTAGTTGACGTGCGTGAGCATCAGGATGGCCACGTCGGCGGTCAGCGCCGCGGCGATCTCCTCGGGCTCGACCAGCAGCAGCTCCATGCCGTGCTGCTTGCACAGGGCTTCGGCGATGTAGAGGTCGGTCGGGAAGTTGCTGCGCTCGCTCACGATGCGTTTGCGCTGTGGCGCATCGGCGGCGGCGATGTTCATCGCGGCGGTCAGCACCTTGAACAGGTTGACCGAGGTGCTGTCGGTGGCGACCACCTCGCCAGGGCCGGCGCCGATCAGGCGCGCGATCTTGTCGCCCACTTTCTGCGGCATCTGGAACCAGCCGTGCTTGTTCCAGCTCTGGATCAGGTCGGTGCCCCATTCCTGCGTCACCACCTGGGCCACGCGGCCGGGCGCGGCGCGCGGCATCACGCCCAGCGAGTTGCCGTCGAGGTAGATGGTGCCATCGGGGAGGTTGAACTGGTCGCGCAGGTCGCGCAGCGGGTCCTGGACATCGCGCTGCAGGCAGTCTTCTCTGGTGGTCATGGTGTTGTCTCCGTCGGGTTCAAAGTTCTCGCAGCACCGCGCGCACCGGGCTGGCATCGGCGGTGGTCAGTTTCAGGGGCAGGGCGATCAGTTCGTAGTCGCCCTCGGGCACGCCGTCGAGCAGCAGGTTCTCCAGCACGCGCAGGCCGCGCTGGCGGATGGTCTGGTGGCTGTCCAGGGTCTTGCTCTCGGCCGGGTCGATGCTGGCGCTGTCGATGCCGATCAGCAGCACGCCCCGGTCGGCCAGCAGCGCGACGGTCTCGGGCGCAAAGGCGGGCAGGGCGGTGTCGAAGCGGTCCTGCGGCATGCGCTCATAGACCCGCACCAGCACCCGTTCCGGCAGGTCTTGCATGGCATGGGCCAGGTGTTCCGGCTTCACCAGCGGCCCGCAGCCGATGGCGTGAATGACGCGGCAGGGGCCGAGGAAGGCCTGCAGATCCACCGCGCCGATGGCCGCGCCATCGGGGTCGTAGTGCAGCGGCGCGTCGGCGTGGGCGCCGACGTGCGGGCTCAGCGTGATGGCGCTGACATTGACCGGGCAGCCCGGACCGATGCTCGCGACCCACTGTTGCGCGTAGGCGGTATCGCCCGGAAACACCGGCGAGGCGGCGTGCACGGGCGGGGAAATGTCCCAGAGCTTTTTCATGGTCTGGCGAAGGTAGCACCGGGGAAAAAACCGTGGTGTCGGTTATTTCCAACGAGAAGCAAAAATACTTGAGGTCTAAACAAATTGATCGGATGCCGGAAATCTGCCCGGACCTTGACAAAAGCCAAATGCGAAACATTTTCATTCCCGTACAGTCGTTCCATACGGAATCTCCATCACCACCACCATGCCCGAAGCCTCCATGCGACTGAATCTCCCGACCGATGGCACGGTCTCCGCGTCTTCCCGGCCCTGGGTCGGGCTGGATGCCTGGCCACCACACCGTCCGGCCGAGCTGATGGCCCTGGCGCCGGCGGGCGACGACGAGCAGGCGCGCACCCTGCACCGGCTGGCCGAGATCGGTTTCCTGCCGGGTGAGGTGCTGCGGGTGGTGTCGCGCGGCTGGCTGCGGGGCGGCCCGATTGCCGTGCGCGTCGGACAGTCGACCTTCGCCCTGCGGTCCCACGAAGCGGCGCTGCTGCGCGTGCGCGCCGCCCAGCCGGACGCCTGAGCATGGACACCGCCGCCCCCAAACTCGCCCTGCTGGGCAACCCCAACTGCGGCAAGACCGCGCTGTTCAACCTGCTGACCGGCACCCGTCAGAAGGTTGCCAACTACGCCGGTGTCACGGTCGAACGCAAGTCCGGCTGGGTCACCACACCGGCCGGCCACCGCGCCCAGCTGCTGGACCTGCCCGGCACCTACAGCCTGGCCCCGCTGAGCCACGACGAGGTGGTCACGCGCGATGTGGTGACCGGTCGGCTGGCGGGCGAGGCGCGGCCCGACCTGCTGGTCTGCGTGGCCGATGCGACCAACCTGCAGCTGAACCTGCGGCTGGTGCTGGAGGCGCAGGCGCTGGGCCTGCCGATGGTGCTGGTGCTCAACATGTTCGACGTGGCGCAGGCGCAGGGCATGCGCATCGACCACGCGAAGCTGGGCGAGCGGCTGGGCATGCCGGTCGTGACGGCCGTCAGCGTGCACAGCGACGGCGCGAAGGATCTGCTGGCCCAGCTGGACGCCACGCTGGCGCAGGGCCTGGCGGGGGCGCATCCGGCGCCAGCGGCGGGCGGCGACGTGGGCGACATCGACCCGGTCTGGCTCAACACCCGCGTGCGCGAGCTGCTGGCCGACGTGCTGCAGGTGCCGCCGCGCCGCTGGGCGCTGAGCGACCGCATCGACCGCTGGGCCATGCACCCGTTCTTCGGCTATGTGCTGCTGGCCGCCTTGCTGATGCTGATGTTCCAGGCCGTGTTCGCCTGGGCGGCGTGGCCGATGGACGCGATCGAGGCCGGCATGGGCTGGCTGGGTGAGCAGGTGTCGGCCCACATGGCCGATGGTCCGCTGCGCAGCCTGCTGGTCGACGGCGTGATCGCCGGGGCGGGTGGCGTGCTGGTGTTCCTGCCGCAGATCCTGATCCTGTTCTTCTTCATCTTCCTGCTGGAAGACACGGGCTACCTGCCGCGCGCGGCCTTCCTGATGGACCGGCTCATGGGCACGGTGGGCCTCTCGGGCCGTTCCTTCATTCCGCTGCTTTCCAGCTTTGCCTGCGCGGTGCCCGGCATCATGGCCACGCGCACCATCAGCCACTGGCGCGACCGCTGGCTGACCATCCTGGTGGCGCCGCTGATGACCTGTTCGGCGCGGCTGCCGGTGTATGCGCTGCTGATCGCGGCCTTCATCCCCCAGCGCGAGGTCGGAGGCGTGTTCAACCTGCAGGGGCTGGTGCTGTTCGGCCTGTATGTGGCCGGCATCGTCAGCGCGATGGCGGTGGCCTACATCGTTTCGCGCCGCACGGCGGGCGGGCGGCAGACGCCGCTGCTGATGGAACTGCCGGCCTACCGCCTGCCCAGCGTGCGCAACATCGCGCGTGGCCTCTGGGAGCGCGCCAACATCTTCGTCAAGCGGGTCGGCGGCATCATCCTGGCGCTGATGGTCCTGCTGTGGTTTCTGTCCAGCTACCCCGTGCCGCCCGAGGGCTTCACCGGGCCGGCGGTGGAATACAGCGCAGCCGGTCGCCTGGGGCACTTCCTGGCGCCGCTGTTCGCGCCGCTGGGCTTCGACTGGCGCATCGTGGTGGCGCTGATTCCGGCGATGGCGGCGCGAGAAGTCGTGGTCGCGGCGCTGGGCACGGTGTACGCGCTGAGCGCCTCCGGCGACCAGGTGGCCGAGGCGCTGGGCGGCGTGATCGGGCACCAGTGGTCGCTGCCCACCGCGCTGTCGCTGATGGTCTGGTTCATCTACGCGCCGCAGTGTGTGGCCATGCTCGCCGCCGTCAAGCGCGAGGCCGGCGGCGCGCGCCATGTGGCCATCGTCATGGCCTACCTGTTTGCCCTGGCCTATTTCGCGTCGTGGCTGACCTACCGCATCGCCTTGCACTGGAGTGCCGCATGAATGCCCAGACCCTGATCGTTGTCCTGTGTGTGGCGGCCGCGGTCGTCTACCTCGTGCGTCCGCCGCTGCGGCGCTGGCTGGCGCGGAGGGCGGCAGGTCCGGCGGCGGCTGCGGTGCCGGCGGACAAAGCGGGCGGTCCGGCCTGCGGCGGCTGCAAGGGATGCTCCAGCGCGTCCGGCGGCTGCCACTGAGCCGGCCGAATCAGCGCTTCACAGCGGCGGCAGCGATGCCACCATCACCTTCAGTGCCCGGTCGGGCGACACGTCCGCGAACACGGCCGGGTTGGCCAGCCGCTGCTCCATCACCATCGTCGGCGCTTCGGCCGCCAGCTGCTCGCGCAGGAACGATTCGGGCATTTCCGGCGCGTTCAGGCAGAGCAGGGCGCGACCGCCCGGCTTGAGCAGGTCCGGCAGGCGGCGCAGCAGGCGCGGCCAGTCCTTGGCCGCGACAAAGCTGCCCTTCTGGTAACTCGGCGGGTCGGCGATCACGAGGTCGTACGGCCCCATGCGCGTGACCTTGCCCCAGGAGCTGAACAGGTCGTGCGCGAGGAACTTGGCGCCGCTGTTCAAACCGTTGAGCTGGTGGTTCTGCTGGCCGGTGGTCAGCGCACCCTGCGCCATGTCGATGTTCACCACTTCCTTCGCGCCGGCTTCCAGGGCCGCCACCGAGAAGGCGCAGGTGTAGGCGAACAGGTTGAGCACCTTGGCGCCCTTCGCGTGCGCGCGCACCCAGCGCCGGCCTTCGGCCATGTCCAGGAACAGGCCGTGGTTCTGGCCGCGCTGCAGGTTCACGCGGTACTTCGTGCCGTCTTCCGTCACCCCGTGCGGCTCGGGCACGCTGCCGGCGAGCACGGTGGTTTCGCTGCGGCCTTCGCGGCGGGTCTGGAGCACGGCATTCAACGGGGTGTCGGGCGGCGCGAGCTGCGCGTGCCGCACCTGCAGCGCGGCCGTCAGCGCGGCCATTTCCTCTGACGTGGCGTCCCCGAACTTGGTGACCAGCCAGACGGGGGGAAAGGCGTCGAGGGTCCAGGCTTCACAGCCCGGATACCGCCCGCCACGACCGTGAAAGATGCGCTGCGCGTCCGTCGGCATGACAGCGCTGGCGATGGCGTCGAACAGGGCCTGCATGGATGGGTCTCAGGACGTCGGGTGTTCGCCGATGGGCGGCAGCCCGTGGCGGCGGCGGGCCTGGGCACAGGCGTCGCTGCCTTCTTCGAATTCGCGGCAGGGGTTGGGGCGCCACTCGTAGATGCCGCAGACGGCTTTCTCGCCGATCTTTCCCGACAGCGCCGCACAGCGCGGGCGGCCGTGGTCGGTGCCGCGCATGCGGCTGATGCTGTCGGTCACCGGCACCCACAGCCCGTCGGGCACGCTGCCGCCTTCGGACTGGGTCTCGAACACCGAGAAGTCCACGCGGAAGCTGGCGCAGCAGGCGCCGCAGGAGGTGCAGGCGCTCACGTGCCCAGTCAGGCCAGCTGGCCCAGCAGCAGGTACTCCATCAGCGCCTTCTGCACGTGCATGCGGTTCTCGGCCTCGTCCCAGACCACGCTCTGCGGACCATCGATGACCTCGGCGGTCACTTCTTCGCCGCGGTGGGCGGGCAGGCAGTGCATGAACAGCGCATCGGGTCTGGCCACGGCCATCATGGCCTCGTCGACGCACCATTGCGCGAACGCCGCGCGGCGCACCTCGTTCTCGGCCTCGTAGCCCATGCTGGTCCAGACGTCGGTGGTCACCAGGTCGGCGCCGCGGCAGGCTTCCTGCGGATCGCTGAACACCTTGTAGCAGCCGGGGTTGGCGATGCCGGCGAGTTGCGCGTTGACCTCGTAGCCACTGGGCGTGCTCACGTGCACGGTGAAGCCCAGCAGTTCGGCCGCCTGCAGCCAGGTGTTGGCCATGTTGTTGCCGTCACCGACCCAGGTCACGACCTTGCCCTTGATGGCGTCCAGCGGATCGCCGCTGGCGGCCGGGCGGTGTTCGACCAGGGTGAACAGGTCGGCCAGGATCTGGCAGGGGTGGAACTCGTTGGTCAGGCCGTTGATGACCGGCACGCGCGAGTACTGCGCGAACTTCTCCAGCTTGTCCTGGCCGAAGGTGCGGATCATCACGATGTCGACCATGCGGCTGATCACGCGCGCGCTGTCCTCGATCGGTTCGGCGCGGCCGAGCTGGCTGTCGCCCGTGGTCAGGTGCACCACCGAGCCGCCCATCTGGTACATGCCGGCCTCGAAGCTCACGCGGGTGCGCGTGCTGGCCTTCTCGAAGATCATGGCCAGGGTGCGGTCCGGGTCGGCGAAGGGCTGGTACTTCTGCACCGCCTTGAACTTGCCCTTGATGAAGGCGGCGCGGCGCAGCAGGTAGCCGTACTCGTCGGCGCTGAAATCCTTGAACTGCAGGTAGTGGCGGATGCTCATGCGGTGCGCTCCGGGCGATCAGCCCTGTTCTTTGAGGAAGGTCTCGATGATGGGCAGCAGGCGGGCGACGATCTCGTCGGCCTCGGCGGCGGTGATGATCAGCGGCGGCACCAGGCGGATCACGTTGTCGGCCGTGACCGACAGCAGCAGGCCGGCATCGGCCGCGCGCTGGGTGATCACGCCGCAGGGCTGGTCCAGCTCGATGCCGATCATCAGGCCCTGGCCGCGCACTTCCTTGACGCCCTTCTTGCCCAGCAGCGCGGTCAGCAGCTTGGTCTGCAGGTGCTTGCCGACCTTGGTCGCGTTCTCCAGCAGGCCGTCTTCTTCCATGATGCGGATGGTCTCGACGCCCGCGCGCATCGACAGCGGATTGCCGCCGAAGGTGGTGCCGTGGTTGCCCGGCTGGAAGATGTTGGCGGCCTTGGGGCCGGCGACGACGGCGCCGATCGGCATGCCCGAGCCCAGGCCCTTGGCCAGCGGCATCACGTCGGGCTGGATGCCGGCCCACTGGTGCGCGAACCACTTGCCGGTGCGGCCCATACCGCACTGCACCTCGTCGATCATCATCAGCCAGTCGTTGGTGTCGCACAGGGCGCGCACCTGCTGGAGGTATTCGATGCGCATCGGGTTGATGCCGCCTTCGCCCTGGATGGTCTCGAAGAACACGGCGACCACGTTGGGGTTGCCGGCGGTGGCCTTCTTCAGTGCCTCGATGTCGTTCACCGGCACGCGGATGAAGCCTTCGACCAGCGGACCGAAACCGGCCTGCACCTTGGGGTTGCCGGTGGCCGACAGCGTGGCGATGGAGCGGCCGTGGAAGGCTTTTTCATAGACCACGATCTCCGGGCGCTCGATGCCCTTGTCGTGGCCGTACTTGCGCGCCAGCTTCAGTGCCGCTTCGTTCGCCTCCAGGCCGGTGGAGCAGAAGAAGACGTTGGTCAGGCCCGAGCGCTCCACCAGCAGCCTGGCCAGTTCTTCCTGGCCGGGCACGTGGTAGTAGTTGCAGCAGTGGATCATCTTGGCCACCTGCTCCTGCAGCGCTTTCACCAGTTTGGGGTGGCCATGCCCCAGGGTGTTCACCGCAATGCCCGCCAGGGCATCCAGGTATTCCTTGCCATTGACGTCCCAGACGCGGCAGCCTTTGCCGTGCGACATGGCGATCGGCAGACGCCCGTAGGTGTTCATCACGTGGGGCGACGACGGGACGGCGGGGGCGGACACAGCGGCGTTCATACGGACTCCAGAGGATCGGGAAGGGGCCAAAAGAAAGCGGCTCAACGCAGGTTGAGCCGTTGAAAAGCGATTTTAGGCGCAGGAATGGGCATCATCTTTGCTTGTTGGGCATCAGAGCCATGCGGCACACTGCGGTCAACCCGGGGTGGTCCCGCCGCGCGGCCGGGTTAACCCTAGGCGCAAGTCTTATATAAGATAGAATACCGCCATCCGCAACGGCATCTCATTCCATGGCTGAGACCCCCACCGCCAAACAAGTGTTCATCCAGGGTGTGACCCGGGGTGGACGCACGTTTCGGCCCAGCGACTGGGCGGAACGGCTGGCGGGCGTGATGAGCCAGTTCCGCCCCGGCGGCGGCACCGCCCGCATCGGCAGCCACATCGCGTATTCCCCCTGGTGCGTGCCGACCGTGATGAACGGCGTGAAGGTCGTGATCGTGCACACCGACCTGCGCGAAGCCGAACCCATGGCCTGGGACTTCTGCATGAACTTCGCCAAGGACAACGACCTGCAGGTCGTTGAAGGCTGCCTGCTGCCGGACGTGAAATAGCCCACCCCCGCCGCGTTCTGGCATGGGGGCACCTCGCTCTGTCTTCCGCTATCCTCCGCCCGTCGGGCATGTGCCCTGTCTGAGGAGTGATTTCCATGGCAATGGACGTTGTTGACTACTACCTGCATGGCGACGACATGCAGTTCATCGAGATCGAGCTGGACCCCGGCGAGGCCGCGGTCGGCGAAGCCGGCAGCATGATGTACATGGAGGACGGGATCGCGATGACGACCGTCTTCGGCGACGGTTCGGCCGGTTCGTCGGCCGGCGGCCTGTTCGGCAAACTGCTGGGCGCGGGCAAACGCCTGATCACCGGCGAGTCGCTGTTCACCACGGTCTACACCAACCAGGGAAACGGCAAGCGCAAGGTCGCGTTCGCCGCGCCCTACACCGGCAAGATCATTCCCTTCGACCTGTCGCAGCTGGGCGGCACCCTGATCTGCCAGCGCGACGCCTTCCTGTGCGCCGCCAAGGGTGTGTCGCTGGGCATTGCCTTCCAGCGCAAGCTGGGCACCGGTTTCTTCGGCGGCGAAGGCTTCATCATGCAGAAGCTCGAGGGCGACGGTCTGGCCTTCGTGCACTCGGGTGGCACCGTGCTCCGGCGCGATCTGGCGCCGGGCGAGGTGCTGCGGGTCGATACCGGCTGCGTCGTGGCCTACACGACGGGGGTCGACTTCGACATCCAGTTCGTCGGTGGCGTCAAGACCGCACTGTTCGGGGGCGAAGGCCTGTTTTTCGCGACCCTGCGCGGCCCGGGCACGGTCTGGATCCAGTCGCTGCCGTTCGCCCGCCTGGCCTCGCGCATCTTCGCTGCAGCGCCCCGCACCCAGGGCGGTGGCGGCTCGGGTGGCGAGCAGGGCGGTCTGACGGCGGGCATTCTGGGTGGCGGCCTGCTGGGCGGCCTGATCGGTGGGGACGACGACTGAAACCGGTCGCCCAAAGAAAAACCGCCCCGAGGGGCGGTTTTCTTTTTTTTTGCTGGCAGCGCACCGTTTCAAACGGCGGACCAGGGAATCAGGGATTCGATGGTCCGGGCTGATGGCCTGCCGGGGCAGGCCGGTGGCCGCTGAAATTAAGCGGCGGTGGCCAGGGCCTTGACCTTGGCGGACAGGCGGCTCTTGTCGCGAGCGGCCTTGTTCTTGTGGAAGATGCCCTTGTCGGCCACGGTGTCGACCACGGCTTGCATCTTGGCGAACAGTTCGGCCGCCTTGGTCTTGTCGCCGGCCACAACGGCCTTCTCGACGTTCTTGACGGCGGTGCGGTACTTGGAACGCAGCGAGCTGTTGGCGGCGTTCAGTTTGACGTCCTGGCGGGCGCGTTTGCGGCCAGACGCCAGACGGGGGTTCTTTTTCTTCGGCTTGGTTGCCATGGTGAATATCCTTTAAGTGTTTGGGGATGTTGCCAGCAAAGCCCGCGATTCTATCACGGACCCCCCAGCCCAGCCAGTCCGTCCGCCCGGTGGTGAGGGCGGGCGGTACACTGCCCCGGTGTCGCTCTTCAAGTCCGCCTCTCTCGTTTCCCTGTTGACCCTGGCTTCGCGCATCACCGGTCTGGTGCGCCAGTTGCTGATTGCCGCCCTGTTTGGCGCCAGCCCGCTGACCGACGCCTTCAATGTGGCGTTCCGCATTCCCAACATGTTCCGCCGGCTGTTTGCCGAGGGAGCCTTCAGCCAGGCCTTCGTACCGGTGCTGGCGGGCGTGCGGGCCAAAGACGGTGACGAGGCCACGCGCGACCTGGTCAACCAGATTGCCACCGTGCTGGTCTGGGCCCTGCTGCTGACCTGCGTCGTGGGCGTGGCGCTGGCGCCGGTGCTGGTCTGGGCCATGGCCAGCGGGCTGAAGCAAAGCGCCGAGGGCTTCGAATCGGCGGTGTTCATGACCCGCTGGATGTTCCCGTACATCGGCTTCATGTCGCTGGTGGCGCTGTCGGCGGGGATCCTTAATACCTGGAAGCGGTTTGCCGTGCCCGCGGCGACGCCGGTGCTGCTGAACATCGCCATGATCACGGCCGCCGCGCTGGGCGCCCCCTGGTTCCGTTCGATCGGCATTGCGCCCATCTATGCGCTGGCGGCGGGCGTGATGCTGGGCGGCATGCTGCAACTGGGCGTGCAGATTCCGGCGCTGCTGAAGATCGGCATGCTGCCGCGCATCGGCTGGCGCTGGTCGCAGATCAGGGCCGCCTGGTTCTATCCGGGCACGCGCCGCGTGACCAGCCTGATGCTGCCCGCGCTGCTGGGGGTGAGCGTGGCCCAGATCTCGCTGCTGATCAACACGCAGATCGCCTCGCATCTCACTCCCGGCAGCGTCAGCTGGCTGTCGTACGCCGACCTGCTGATGGAGTTTCCGACCGCGATGCTGGGCGTGGCGCTGGGGGTGGTCCTGCTGCCGCAGCTGGCCGCGGCCAAGGCCACCGACGATGGCGCCCGCTACAGCCAGCTGCTCGACTGGGGCCTGCGCCTGATGGTGCTGCTGGCGGTGCCCAGCGCGCTGGCGCTGCTGACATTCGCCAAGCCGCTGGTGGCGGTGCTGTATCACTACGGGGCCTTCACCGCGCGTGACGTGGAGCAGACCTCGTACGCCCTGATGGGCTACGGCGCGGGCCTGCTGGGACTGGTGGCGATCAAGGTGCTGGCGCCCGGGTTCTACGCGCGCCAGGACATCCGCACGCCGGTCAAGATCGCGATCCTGGTGCTGGCGCTGACCCAGGCGATGAACGTTCTGTTCGTGCCCCGGCTGGCGCACGCGGGGCTGGCCCTGTCGATCGGGCTGGGCGCCATGGTCAACGCGACCCTGCTGCTGGTGGGGCTGATCCGCCGCGGCGCCTACCAGCCGTCGGCTGGCTGGGGCCGGTTCCTGTTGCAGGTGCTCGCCGCGAGCGCGCTGATGGCGGTGTTCCTGCTCTGGAGCGCCGAGACGGTGGACTGGACCGCTTTCGCGGGTGGTCGCCTGCTGCGGGTGGGCCTGCTGGCGGCGATCGTGGTGGGTGCGGCGGCTCTGTATTTCGCTGCGCTCGCACTTTCGGGTTTAAAACTTCGGCAATTCGTCCGAAAATGAGCCTGAGGGCGCGCTGACGGCGTCCGCCGAACGACCATGCCCACGCCCTTCGAAATCCCCTCGCCGACCCCGCTGGCCTACTTTGCCGCGCTGGTGAAAGACGACGACAGCCTGCCACTGCTGGAGGCGGCGGCGTCCATCGCCCAGGACGAGTACCCGGGGCTGGACGTGCAGGAAGTGCTCGACGAAGTCGACGTGCTCATCTCCCGCCTGCGCCGGCGCTGCCCGTCGGACGCCGACCCGCTGCAGCGCCTGCGGGTGCTCAACCAGTTCTTCTTCCGCGACCTGGGCTTCGGCGGCAACGTCAACGATTACCTCGACCCGGACAACAGCCACCTCAATGTCTTGCTGCGCACGCGCCGGGGCATCCCGATTTCGCTGGCTGTGCTCTGGCTGGAGCTGGCGCAGGGGATGGGCCTGAAGGCCCGCGGCGTGAATTTCCCCGGCCACTTCCTGGTCAAGATCAACCTGCCGGAAGGGCAGGTGGTGATCGATCCGTTCAGCGGCCAGTCGCTCAGCCGCGAGGAACTGTCCGAGCGGCTGGAGCCGTACAAGCGGCGCAACGGCCTGGTCGACGACTTTGATGTGCCGGTGGGCCTCTACCTGCAGGCGGCGCCGTCGCGCGACATCATTGCGCGCATGCTGCGCAACCTCAAGGAAATCCACAAGACGCAGGAAGACTGGCTGCGGCTGATCGCCGTGCTGGACCGCCTGCTGGTCCTGCTGCCCGATGCCTGGATCGAGTACCGCGACCGTGGCCTGGCCTGGGCCGAGATGGGCGATGCGCGGCTGGCGCTGACGGATCTGGAGCTGTACGTCGCGCACACCGACGATGCGCTGGACCGCGACGCGATCCAGGCGCGCATCCGCGAGTTGCGGCGCGAAACCAGCCGTGATTGACTGGTGCCCCCACGCTCCGCCGCTGTGCGGGTCGCTGCCCCCCGAGGGGGCTGGGCCAGCCTTGGGGCGGCCCGGCGGCTGGCCCGACTGCTTCCTCGCCCCGCCGCTGCGCGGGTCGCTGCGATGACGCGGCTGCTGCTGGTAGGCGCCACCGGGCTGGTGGGGCAATCGGTGCTACAGCAGGCGCTAGCCGATGAGCGGGTGACGCAGGTGGTGGCGCCCACGCGCCGCGCCTTGCCGGTGCACCCGAAGCTGCTCAACCCGGTGACCGACTTCGCCTCGTTGCCCGAAGACGCGCCGTGGTGGTCCGTCGACGCTGTGGTGTGCGCGCTGGGCACCACGATCAAGGTGGCGGGTTCGCAGGCGGCGTTCTACCGCGTGGACCACGACCTGCCCCTGCAGGTGGCCCGGCTCGCGCTGCGGCACGGCGCCAGGATCTATGCGCTCAACTCGGCGCTCGGTGCCAGTGCGGAGTCGCGCGTCTTCTATTCCCGCACCAAGGGCGAGCTGGAGCGCGACCTGCAGGCGCTGGGCTACCTCTCCCTGACCGTGGTGCGCCCCGGTCTGATCGGCGGCGATCGCCAGGAGTCGCGTCCGGCCGAGCGCCTGGCCCTGGCCGTCACGCGGGGGCTGGAACCCCTGCTGCCGCGCCGCTACCGCGTGGTGCCGGCCAGCCAGATCGCGGCCCACCTGCTGGCCGCGGCGCTGGCAGGTGAGCCTGGCGTGCATGTGCTGGAGTCCGAGCGACTGCTCGACCCGGTGCCCGCCCGGCGCTGATCAGTGGGGCCGGGCCCGGCCAGTGGTCTGGGCGGGAGCTCCTTCGTGGCCATGCCGGTGCCAGGCGCGCCGCAACTGCGCGTCGGAGCTGAACCCCGCCATCTGCGCCGCCTGCGTCACATTGCGCCCGCTGCGCAGGGCGGCCTGGGCCACCGCCAGCCGGATCTGCTGCAGGTAGGCCAGCGGCGACACGCCCGCGTGCTCCTCGAACAGGCGCCCCAGATGCCGTGGCGAGGTGTGGCCGCATTCGGCCATGCGCGGCACGCTCCAGTCCTCCTGCGGCGCCTGGCTCACGGCGTCCTGCACGCGGTGCACCACCGGATGCAGGTGGTGGCGGTGGTTCAGGAAGGGCGACAGCTCGGGGTCCTGCGGACCGCGCCGCAGCGCGACGACCATGGTCTGCGCGACCTCGGCCGCCAGCGCCGGTCCCAGCCGTGCCGCGATGCGGTGCAGCGTCAGGTCGAGGCCGGTGGTCACCCCCGCGCTGCTGAACACCGGCGCATCGAGCACGAACACCCGGTTGGCCAGCACCTCGGCGTCGGGCGAGGCCTGCCGCAGTTCGTCGAGGTGGTGGTGGTGCGTGGTTGCCTTGTGACCGGCCAGCAGGCCGGCGTGCGCGGCGATCACGGCACCGGCGCAGATGCACATCAGCTCGACGCAACCCTCGGCCAGCCTCAGCCCGCGCAGCCAGTGCAGCATGGCGCGCGCCGGTTCGCTGTCCAGTGCGACCCGGTCGCCGGGCTGGCCGACCAGCACGACCCATTGGGGCCGCCCGGGATGGTCGAGGTCCGGGAGCGGCTCGAGGTGGGTGACGAACGCGCCGACCGAGCTGCGTGTCTGCACCTGCGGCCCGACGAAATGGAGGGCGAAGGCCGGCGGCAGGCCGCGCCCGCGCAGGCACTGGTTGGCGATGCGCAGCGCTTCGGCGGGGCCGGCCCAGTCCAGGATCAGGCTGTCGTCGAGCAGCACGAAGTGCACGTCGACGGGACCGTCCGCCGGGGTGTTCAGGCGGGATTTTTCAGCCATCGGTAGTCCATCTGCCGGGCGGTCCGTTCGGCCAGCGCGGGACTCGCCAGTCGCGCGACCAGATGCAGTGACATGTCGATGCCGGCGCTGATGCCGGCCGAGCTGACGATGCGGCCATCCTCGACCCAGCGCACGCCGTCCTGCACCTGCAGTGCAGGCCATTGCGCGCGCAGGTCGTCCAGGTCTTCCCAGTGCGTGGTCATGCGCTCAGTGTGCACCACGCCGGCCGCCGCCAGCAGGAAAGCGCCGGTGCAGACCGAGGCCGTGAGGGTGGTGCCTTCGCTGGTCCGGCGCAGCCAGGCCAGCGTGTCGGCGCAGCGGGCAGCCGCGTCGACCACGCCTCCCGGCACCACCAGCAGGTCGACCGGCGCCGTGTCGGCGAAGTCGCGTGTCGGCAGCACCCGCAGGCCCGCCCGTGCCCGGACCGGCTCCCGCGTGCGCGCCACGCAATCGACCTGCCAGCCGGCGGCGAGATCGTGACCCGGCCAGTCGGCGGCCTCGGGCCGGGTGGCCATGCGGGCGGCGGTGGTGAAGACCTCGTAGGGGCCGGCCAGATCCAGCGCCTCGACCTCGTCGAACGCCAGGATCGCGATGGAGAAGGGCCGGCTCATGCCGCCGCCTGCGCGCGCGACAGCGCTTCGTCGACGCTGCACAGCGTGCAGAAACGGCCTTGCAGCACCGTGGCGGTGCGGGCCTTGATCTCGGCCGCCGTCAGCGGCGAACCGTCGGGCTGCGTCATGTCGAAGGTCAGCGTCGCGTCGGTCACATAGTCCACCTGCCAGCCGAGGTCGGAGGCGTGGCGCGTCGTGGTCTCGCAGCACTGCTCGGTGCGGATGCCGCTGACGATCAGGCGCCGGATGCCGTGTTCGGTCAGCCAGACGTCCAGGCCGGTGCCGACCAGCGCGCTGTGGCGGTGCTTGACGAAGGTGGCCGCGGCGTCGAAGCCGGTCAGCCCGGCGAGCGGGGACACATGGCCGCTGGCGATCGAAAACGGGTTGTCGGCCGTTTCCGGACCATCGCTGTGCAACACCCGGACCACGGGAATGCCGCGACGGATGCAGCCGTCGATCAGCGCGTTCTGGGCCGCGAGGAAGGCCGGCAGGTCACGTTCGGTGAAGCAGGGACGGTGCTGGAAAGAGGCCTGAACGTCGATGACGATGAGGGCGGTGTGGCTGGTGGTCATGGGGAACTCCGTGGTGAGGGGGATGTCCGCCATCTTGGCCGTCGCCGGCCTCGCCGTCCACCCGGTCAGCGACCGGTTCCGTTCATTTTCGGACAGCTCAGCCCAGGGCGGGTGCGCTGGTTTGCTCCGCGGCCTTTGGCGCCGCCGGAGCGGACTGGGCGGCTGTCCGTTCCAGGGTGTCGGCGGGCGCCGTGCTGGACTGGCTGGCCGCCGCAAGGTGCTCTTCGGTGCTGCGCCGCAGGGCCTGGGGAATGTCCATTTCGGACAGCTGCCGTCCGGGATGCATGACGCCCAGGCGCTGGCCGTCCCTGCTCACGAGAAACTGTTCCGGTGGGCCCTTGTCCTCGTGACGGGCGCAATGCCCCACGGCCGCGGCGCAGACCTGTCCCACCTCGGCGGTGGACAGACCCGAATCGCGCAGGCGGTCGCCGGTCTGGCGCCAGGCCATCACGAACTGGGCCTGCTGCTCGGGACTGAGGCTTTTCGCTGCGGTCCGGGTTCCCGACTCCTCCGCCCGCAAGGCCACGGTTTCGGTGCTGACGGACTTGCCCTGCGCATCGAATTCCGTGACCCGGGCTGGCCGGTGCTGGCGCTCGTTCATCTCGATCAAAGTGTGCCGACCGTCGTTGCCATAGTGGTTGATCTCGATGCCGCCGTTGGAGCTGTCGACGCTGATGTACTGCCGGCTGCCATCTTCCCGCGTGACCACAAAGCGGTCGCAGGGCGACGACGGTCCACGCGTTTCGGAGCAGATCGCCTTGACCACCGGCGACTCGGACAGGCGGGCGAACAGCTTGCGGGCTTCTGGCGGCAACTGGGCGAAGTCGGCATGGCCTTCGGGGATGATGTAGCGGCCGTTCTTGTCGACAGAGAGGCCTTGCTGGCCGTCGACCAGTGCCTTGTTGGCGTGGTCCGCGGCCATGACCGACCCCGCGACCAGGGTGCCACTGCCGCTGGCCATCAGCACCGTCTTGAGCGGGGTCGGCAGCGACGAACCCGGCAGCATCGTCGGGCCGGGCGGCACATGCTGGCTTAGGTACTGGTCCTGCTTGACGCCACCATAGAAGTAGGTCGCGATGTCGTTGGGGGTGCGCACGTCGTGCACCTGGCGGTGCGTGGCCTGGTAGCGCGCCAGGGCCGCTTCGTAACCACCCGCGTCCTTGAAGTAGCCGCCTTCGATCGTGCCGCGGGCGATCGGCAGGCTGTTGTAGACGTAGGCGTCGAGGTTGTTCTTCAGCGCGAAACTCTGCGCCATGCCGCCACCCAGGCTGTGGCCGGTGGTGGCGAAGCGGTAGTCCTTGTAGTCCGGGTTGTCCTTCAGGTACTCATAGGCGGCCTGCGCCTTGGCCTGGATCTTGGCGAACTCGGCGGCGCCGGCGTTGCCCAGATCGGATTTCCAATTGCTCCAGGCGTCCGAACCCTTGAAGTCGAAGGTGATTTCTTGGGTTTCTCGGTTGACGGAGACCTGGAACTGGTTTTCCAGTTTGCCTTCGGAGTTGTGCTGGGTGTTCCAGCCATCCTGGGCTAGCGAAGTTTTTCCATCAGCAGTGCGAGTGACCGACGCGGTAGGCCATTCGGCGGGCAACTGCTTGCCTGGCTTTGCGTGCTCCCAATACTCAGGGTAGTTGACGAGTTTTTTCGCCGCCTCTATGTCTTGATGGGGATAGGCCCAATAGGCCAACTGCATTCCGGTCTTGGAGTTGAGCGGGGAGTGTCCATTGCCGATGGGGGCTGTCCGGTCCATGGGTCACCTCTGGGTGCTGGTCGCGTCCAGCCACTCTGTTTGAGGACGCTCGCATTTGCGATCGATGTCCTCCCATACCTTTTGACGTTCGGGTATCTTTGGAATCACCGTTTCCCACTGGCCTTGCTTGTTTTTGAAAGAGTTGCCATCTCGAAATGTGGGCCAGATTTTGTAGGCGATTGAGTAGTACCGAACTCTCGGGCGCCCCGCATCAAGTACCAATCGCCTCGCATAGCACTGCTCCTTCAATAGCGGCAGCAACTGGGCCAACCCCGCTTCCCAAGCCGGCAGGTTTTGTCGCGGCCCCATGCTGTCATCAAGTTGTCCGGGCACCGGCTCACTGGTCGCCAACTGCAACGCCAGCAAAATCTTCGCGTCCATCGACCCCCTGGCCGCGGCTTTCTCGAACAGCGCCGTGATGGCCGCCGGACCCTTCACCTCTTCGATCCAGCCATCGGAGTTGCCCAGGGCGTAGAAATAGTCCCCCAGCGGGTCGCCCTTGTCCTGCAGCGCCTTGATGTGCGCCCGCAGCACGGCGATGCCTTTGTCGAGATCGCGTTGAGCGGCGGACTGTTCGATGGCGTTGACCGCCTGGACCGGGGCCATGCAGCCGGCATTCGGTGCGGCCAGCAAGACGGCGAGAGCGCTGGTGGCGATCAGTGAGCGGATGTTGTGCATCTCGGTATTCCTTCCCTTGGCGGCCGAATGTACCGCATGCTGCCCAAAAAAGAGGCGGTGCCGGCCCCTCGCATGGGGCATGTGCCGGTTCAGGACGAGCGCGCGGCCGGCGTCGTCGGCCGCAGCACCAGCACCAGCAGCGACAGGGCGGCCAACCCCATGCCGGCGACAAAAGTGGCGCTGGCACCCAAGCGGTCCCAGAGCAGGCCGGCCAGTCCGCTGGCGATCAGCATGGCGATGCCGGACACCAGGTTGAACAGACCGAAGGCCGTGCCGCGCAGCTCCGGGGGCGAGGTGTCGGCCACCATGGCCGCCAGCAGGCCCTGGGTCATGGCCATGTGCACGCCCCAGAGTGCGATGCCACTCCAGACGACCAAGCCCCGGCCGCTCCAGGCCAGCAGGGCGTCGGCCGCGATCAGCACCACCACGCCGATGGCCAGCAGGGAGCGCCGGTCCATGGCGTCGGCCAGCCGCCCGAACGGATACGCGCCCAGCGCATAGATGGCGTTCATCACGATCAGCACCATCGGGACCCAGGCGATGGCCAGTCCGTCCTGTTGCACCCGCAACACCAGGAAGGCCTCGGAAAAGCGCGCCAGCGTGAAGACGGCGCCGATGCCCACGACCCACCAGTAGGCGCCGGTGAGCTTGCGCAGGTTCTGGCGCGAGATGGGCTGGGTGCGCGGTGTGCCCACGGGCCGTTCCGGTTCCTGCACGCCGAACATCAGCAGCAGCACGCAGAGGGCTGCCGGAATCACGGCGACCCAGAACACGGCCCGGAAGTCGTTGTGCCAGAGCAGCATCAGGCCCATGGCCAGCAGCGGGCCGATGAAGGCGCCCACCGTGTCCAGCGACTGGCGCAGGCCGAAGGCGGCGCCGCGCATGTCCGGTGGTGCGATGTCGGCGACCAGGGCGTCGCGCGGGGCGCCGCGGATGCCCTTGCCGATGCGGTCGATCAGCCGCGCCGCGATCACGGGTTCGACCGTGGCGGCGAGGGCAAACAGAGGCTTGGTGGCGGCACCCAGGCCGTAGCCCAGCAGCGCCAGCGGCTTGCGTTTGCCCCACCAGTCGCTCAGCGCGCCCGAAAAGACCTTGACGATCAGGGCGGTGGCTTCGGCCGCGCCTTCGAGCAGGCCCACGGTCACCATGCTGGCGCCCAGGCCGGTGACGAGGAACACGGGCAACAGGCTGTGGATCAGCTCCGAAGAGACGTCCATCAGCAGGCTGACGAAACCCAGCGCCCAGATGGCGCCGGGGAGACGGCGCCGTGGTGCCGGGGCGCCGGTCATGCGGGAATCGTCAGGCGACGACCACCGAGGCGCCGTCGCCCTTGGCGGCAATCGAACCGATCTCGTGGACCGTTTCGCCCAGTTCGCGCAGGGTGGCGGCGCAGGCGGCGGCTTCGGCAGCGTCGATCACCACCACCATGCCGATGCCGTTGTTGAAGGTGCGGTTCATCTCGATGTCGTCGATGCCGGCCACCTTCTGCAGCCAGGCGAACAGCTCGGTCTGCGGCCAGCTGCCCTTCTTCAGGTGGGCGGCCGTGCCTTCGGGCAGCACTCGGGGGATGTTCTCCAGCAGGCCGCCGCCGGTGATGTGGGCCAGGGCCTTGACCGGGTGCTTGGCCAGCGTGGCGAGCACGTTCTTCACGTACAGGCGGGTCGGGGCCATGATGGCCTGCTTGAACGGCTGGCCGTCCAGCGTGGCGGGCAGATCGCTGCCCGCGCGTTCGATGCACTTGCGCACCAGCGAGAACCCGTTGGAATGCACCCCATGCGAGGCCAGGCCCAGCACCACGTCGCCGGGCTTCACATCCTTGCCGGTGAGGATCTTGGACTTTTCGACCGCGCCGACGCAGAAACCGGCCAGATCGTATTCACCGGCCGGGTACATGCCGGGCATCTCGGCGGTTTCGCCGCCGATCAGGGCGCAGCCGCTCAGTTCACAGCCCTTGGCGATGCCGCCGACCACGGCCGCGGCGGTCTCCACGTCCAGCTTGCCGCAGGCGAAGTAGTCGAGGAAGAACAGCGGCTCGGCGCCCTGCACCAGCACGTCGTTGACGCTCATGCCCACCAGATCGATGCCCACGGTGTCGTGCAGGTTCCATTCGAACGCCAGCTTGAGCTTGGTGCCCACGCCGTCGGTGCCGCTCACCAGCACCGGCTCTTTGTAGCGCTTGGGCACTTCGAACAGCGCGCCGAAGCCGCCGATGCCGGCCAGCACGCCTTCGCGCATGGTCTTTTTTGCCAGCGGCTTGATGCGCTCGACCAGGGCGTCGCCCGCATCGATGTCAACGCCGGCGTCTTTGTAGGAGAGGGGGGTGGTGCTGGAGGTCATGAAAAGGAAGGCGGAGAGAGGGGCGGCGCAAGCCGGAGACTAGAATTTGCGGCTGATTTTAAGGGTTTGCCCCCCGCAGGCCCGCCCATTCACGAGGCACACCCGCACATGACCTTCACCCCCGCACAGCTGCGCTCCCTGACCTGGGCCGCCATTGCCGTGGCGATCTGGGCCGTGCTGGCGCTGTTGTCGCCCGTGCTGATGCCCTTCGTGATGGCGGCGGTGCTGGCCTATGCGCTGCACCCGCTGGTCGAGAAACTCAACGACCGCCGCATTCCGCGCTGGCTGGGTGCGGGCGTGGCGATCGCGCTGCTGATGCTGGTGCTGCTGGCGGTCATGCTGCTGATCGTGCCGGTGATCACCAAGCAGGTGCCGCTGCTCAACGAGCAGGTGCCGGCCCTGCTGGACCTGATCAACCTGAAGCTGGTGCCGCTGGCGGCCCGGCTGGGCATCGACCTGCAGATCGACACGGCCCAGGTGCGCGACTGGCTCAAGGAGCTGGTGACCGGCCACGAGCAGGAGCTGCTCAAGGGCCTGCTGTCGTCGCTGCGCATCGGTGGCAGTGCGCTGGGTGCCGTGTTCGGCAACCTGGTGCTCACGCCCATCGTCGCGTACTACCTGCTGCTGGACTGGTCGGGCATGGTCGAGCGCATGAAGCACCTGATTCCGCCGCGCTGGCTGCCTTCGGTGCAGAGCTTTCTGGACGAAACCGACGAAGTGCTGGGCCAGTACCTGCGGGGTCAGCTGCTGGTGATGGGCGTGCTGGCGGTGTTCTACACCGTGGGGCTGGCGCTGGTCGGGCTCAAGCTGGCGCTGCCGATCGGCGTGTTCACCGGGCTGGCGGTGTTTGTGCCCTATCTGGGCTTCGGGCTCGGTCTGGTGATGGGGCTGCTGGCGGCGGTGCTGCAGTTCCAGAGCCTGACCGGCGTGGCGCTGGTGGCCGCGGTCTATGGCATCGGCCAGGTGGCCGAGAGCATGTATGTGACGCCGCGCCTGCTGGGCGAGCGCATCGGCCTGCACCCGATCTCGGTGATCTTCGCGCTGATGGCCTTCGGTCAGCTGTTCGGTTTTGTCGGCGTGCTGATCGCGCTGCCGGCCAGCGCGGTGCTGCTGGTGGCGATCCGGCGCGCCAAGAAGAGCTACCTCGCCAGCGATCTCTACCAGCCCTCGGCCAACAAAGCGGTGCAACTGGTGGTGCCACCCGAGCGGGGCGTGTCGGAATGAGCCAGGGTTCCCTGCCCATGAAGCAGATGGCGCTGGACATCGGGCTGGCGCCGGTGCCGACGCTGGACAACTTCGTGCCCGTGGGCAACGAAGCGGTGCTGGAGCATGTGCGGCTGTGGACCGGCAACCCGATGCGTTCGCCGGTCCCGACCTTCCTCTGGGGTGAGGGCGGCAGCGGCAAGAGCCATCTGCTGCGCGCGGTGCGCGAGGCGCTGCGGGAGCATGGCGCCCGCGTCGGCTGGATCGACGCGGCGAACCTGAATCCCGGCGACTTCGACGACGACTGGGAAGTGGTCATCCTCGACGACTGCCAGCTCTACACCGCCGAGCAGCAGGCCTGTGCCTTCAACTGGTTCGTCAACGCCCAGACGCCGACCCACGGTCCGGCACGCTGGGTGCTCGCCGCCGCCGACCGGCCGCCGGCCGACCTGCAGCTGCGCGAAGACCTGCGCACGCGGCTGGGCTGGGGCCATGTGTTCCAGCTCAAGGCACTGGGCGAGACCGAGCGCCGCGCGGTGCTGCGCCGGGCGGCCGACGAGCGCGGGGTGTTTCTGGGCGACGAGGTGATGGACTTCATGCTCAACCGCTTCTCGCGCGACCTCTCCAGCCTGATGATGCTGCTGGACCAGCTCGACGCTTACGCCCTGCGCACCCAGCGCGCCATCACGATTCCGCTGATCAAGTCCATGCTGGACAACGAATGAAGACCTCCGAATGAGACTTGCGCTGTTTGACCTGGACCACACCCTGCTGCCGCTCGACTCGGACTATTCCTGGGGCCAGTTCACCGTCACGATCGGCTGGCGCGACGCCGAGACCCACACCCGCGCCAACGACGCTTTCTATGAGCAGTACAAGGCCGGCACGCTGGACATCCACGAATACATCCGCTTCTCGGTCGCGCCGCTGGCCGAACACGGGGTGGAGAAATCCGACGCCGCGCACCGCCGCTTCATGGAGGAGGTGATCCTGCCGGCCATGCGGCCCGAGGCCATCGAGCTGGTGTTCCGCCACCAGGTCGCGGGCGACGAGGTGCTGATCGTCACCGCCACCAACGAATTCGTCACCCGCCCCATCGCCCAGGCCTTCGGGGTGCCGGAGCTGATCGCCATCGAGCTGGAGCGCGACGCGGCGGGCAATCCGACCGGCGGCATCAAGGGCACGCCGTCGTTCCGGGAAGGCAAGGTCGCCCGTGTGGAACAATGGCTGGCGTCGCGCGGCCTGTCCTGGGCCGATGTCACGCACAGCAGCTTCTACAGCGACTCCATCAACGATCTCCCGCTGCTGGAGAAAGTCACAGAGCCGGTGGCGACCAACCCGGACCCCCGCCTCAGCGCCATTGCCACCGAACGCGGCTGGCGCATCCTGAACCTATTCGAATGATCAAGAAATTCATCGACAAGCTGCTGGGCAAAGCCACCGGCAAGAGCGCCAAAGGGGCCAAGTTCGGCAAGCGCGAAGACGTGCCGGCTTCCGTGCACGGCATCGACCCCAAGCTGGTCGACCAGCGTGCGCTGGACGTGGTCCACACGCTCAAGCAGGCCGGCTTCGAGGCCTACATCGTTGGCGGCGCGGTGCGCGACCTGCTGCTGGGCCTGCGCCCCAAGGACTTCGACGTGGCCACCAGCGCCACGCCCGAGCAGGTCAAGAACCTGTTCCGCCGGGCCTTCATCATCGGCCGGCGTTTCCGCATCGTGCACGTGGTCTACGGCCGCGGCCGCGAACACGAGGTGATCGAGGTCTCGACCTTCCGCGCCTACCTCGACAGCGCCGACGCCGAGCAGGTTTCGGGCAACGAGCGCACCTCCAAGGGCGAACTCTCCAGCATGAAGCACGCGGTGGACGCCAGCGGGCGCGTGCTGCGCGACAACGTCTGGGGTCCGATCGAGCAGGACGCCGCGCGGCGCGATTTCTCGATCAACGCCATGTATTACGACCCGGTGTCGCAGGTGGTGGTCGACTTCCACCACGGTATCCGCGATGCCAAGAAGCTCACCTTGCGCATGATCGGCGATGCGCCCACGCGTTACCGCGAAGACCCGGTGCGCATCATCCGCGCCGTGCGTTTCGCCGCCAAGCTCAACGCGCTCGGGTTCAAGTTCGACGCCAAGACGCGCGAGCCGCTGGTCTCCTCTCTCAGCCTGCTGCAGGACGTGCCGCAGAGCCGCCTGTTCGACGAGATGCTCAAGCTGCTGCAGACCGGCCACGCGCTGGCCAGTGTCGAGGCGCTCAAGGCCAACGGCCTGGCCAAGGGCATCTACCCGCTGCTGGATCTGGTGGTGCAGCGCGCCGACGACGACTTCGTCAAGCTGGCGTTGCAGGACACCGACCGCCGCGTCGGCGAGAGCAAGCCGGTGGCACCGAGTTTCCTGCTGGCCTGCGTGCTCTGGGCCGATGTGCGCCAGGGCTGGGGCCGCCGCCTGCAACCACGCGGCAACCAGCGCCCGCCGACGCCGTTCGCGGCCCTGCAGGACGCGGTCGACGAGGTGTTCGACGCGCGCATCGGCGATGTGTCGGGCCGCGGCAAGCTGGGCACCGACATGCGCGAGATCTGGCTGATGCAGCCGCGCTTTGACAAGCGCGTGGGCAGTGGCCCGTTCAGCCTGGCCGAGCAGCCGCGCTTCCGCGCCGGTTTCGACTTCCTGCGCCTGCGTGCGCAGACCGGCGAGGTGGACGAAGAACTGGCGCACTGGTGGGAAACCTTCAGCACCGCCGACGACGACCACCGCCAGGACATGATCGATGCGCAACGCAAGGCCGGTCAGCCCAAGGGCAGCGGCAGTGGCAAGGTGCGCCGCGTGAAGAAGGGCGACGCCGACCACCCGGCATCGACATCGACGTCCGAGCCGCCCGAAGAGGATCCGCGTTTCCGCCCGGTCAACGAGGCGGATGACCGTGGCGATGACGACGGTGATGACCACCAGGACCACGACCCGTCGGACCCGCCGGTGCAGGGCATCCCGCCCGATGGCAGCGCGCCCGCCAAGAAGCGCCGCCGTCGCCGCCGCAAGCCGGGTGGTGGTGCGGGCCGCACCGAGGGTGCGCCGCCGTCTTCTGGCGAGTGAACGCGGACCGGCCGACCATGGATCGGGCCGAAGTCACGGCATGGGTGGCCCTCGGCGCCAACCTCGGCGACGCGGCGCAGACCCTGCGGGAGGCACTCACCATCCTGTCCGACCTGCCCGGAGTGCGCATGGTCAAGGCGTCCAGCCTCTACCGCACCGCGCCGGTCGAGTCCAGCGGGCCGGACTACATCAATGCGGTGGCCGAGCTCACCACCACGCTGACCGCGCCCGACCTGCTGATCGCCCTGCAAGGCATCGAGCAGGACTTCGGGCGGGAGCGTCCGTACCACAACGCGCCGCGCACGCTGGATCTCGACCTGCTGCTCTATGGCAGCGCCAGCATCACCTCGCCGGCACTGACCTTGCCGCATCCGAGGATGTGGCAACGGGCATTCGTGCTGGTGCCACTGGCAGAGATTGCGCCAGTGCTGGTTTCCGACAACGCCATGGCTGCGGTGTCGGGGCAGGGCATCGTTCCGTACCCGGAGCAAGCGCCCCGGACGATCAGCCCGGCGTGAGCCGGCCAGCGGTGCAGAGGGCGGCTGTGGTGGCCTGGACGCTGACCGTTTGCGCGCCATCGTTGCGGTATTCAACCATCCATCCGCTGATGCTGCCATTGAAGAACAGCGACGAGTAGGCAATGGCCACATTGCCCGGGATGCCGGTCGGTGATCCACCCACCACCGTCTCACCCGCCAGGCAAGCGCTCGCTACGCCACCGGTTTGCCCTGGTGCCAGCACAAAGTCGCGGCTGGCCTCCCGCAGAACAACATGCAATCCGGCGGGTCCTTTGTCCGCGTGGGCCGCTGCGGCCACTCCGAGGCCGGTCAGACAGGCGCCCATCCACATCAACCACTTGGTTTTCATCACGATATCCCCCTGTATTGCGCGCCTCGGATCGGGCGCGGCCATGATGTTATCGGACATGGCACCAAGCCCATTCCAGCCCCGATGCCCCGCCGCCGGCGCTCAAGGTGCCAGCCGCTCCCGCAGCCAGTTGCCATCGGACTGCAGCGTGTAGCGCAACCGGTCGTGCAGCCGGCTCTTGCGGCCTTGCCAGAACTGCCAGTGGTCGGGTTTGAGGCGGTAGCCGCCCCAGTGCGGCGGGCGGGGCGGGCGCAGCAGGAACTGCGCGCCATATTTGGCCGCGTTGGTCACCAGCACCGTGCGGCTCTCGATCACTTCGCTCTGCGGGCTGGCCCAGGCACCGATGCGGCTGTCCAGCGGACGGCTGTGGAAGTACTCGTCGCTCTCTTCGTCGCTGACCTTTTCGACGACGCCTTCAATGCGCACCACGCGTTCGAGTTCGACCCAGTGGAACTGCAGCGCGGCGTACGGATTGCCCGCCAGCTGGCGCCCCTTCTGGCTCTGGTAGTTGGTGTACCAGACGATGCCGCGTTCGTCGTAGCCCTTGATCAGCACCACGCGGGTGGTGGGGCGCAGGTCGGCGCCGACCGTGGCCAGCGTCATGGCATTGGGCTCGGGCACCTCGCCCTGGATGGCTTCATTGAGCCACTGGTCGAACTGTTTCAGCGGGTCGGCTTGCGAGGCGGATTCGCTCAGCTCGGCCTTCTCGTAGCTCTTGCGCAGGTCGGCGATGTTCATGGGTTCAGTATAGGAGCCGGGTCAGAGGCCATCGGCGAGTTTGAGGATGCGGGCCAGCGCGCGGTCTTCGATGCCATGGGCGCGCAGGCCGTCCAGCGTCTGTCGGGCGTAGTCGAGCGTGGTGCCGTAGCGGCCGCGGGCCTGGGCAAAGATCTCGCGGTACCGCGCATCGCTCAGGGGGCCGGTGTGGTTGGGGCTGCGGGGCGACAGGGTGAAGGCCAGCGCGCGCACCGGGCCTCTTTCGGTCTGGCACAGCAGCCATTTCGGGTCGTAGACCGGGTTGGGCATTTCGCGCGCCCAGAGCGCCGGCATCGCGGCCTCGACCTGGTCGTGCGGCAGGCGCAGCGCCATGCCGGTGCAGCTGCCGCCCGGCATGAGCGCGAACACCAGGCCCGGGCGCTCGGGCGTGCCCCGGTTGACGCGGCTGTACATGTTCAGGCAGCGGTGGAAGCCGTGCACCCGCGCGATGCGCTGCTCGGCGGCCTCGAATTCGGGGCGCCAGACCAGCGAGGCATAGCCGAAGACCCAGAGGTCGGAACGCTGCCCCATCGAGCGCCACTGGGTGAGCGTGTCGGCCATCATCTGCGCGCCGTTGCGCTGGGACGGCTCCCAGGTCTTGGGGGGCGGGCAAAGGGGCGCCGGTGGCAACAGGTGAGCGCGCGATGCGGCCATTTACAATGCTGGGTTGTTTGTGTTCGGCCGGTCTTCTGAGGCAGGGTCCGGGCGCCGGCGGTTTCCCCATCCCTCATTATTCTTCACGGAGTGTTACCCATGTCTTCTCAGGACGAAGAACAAGAAGGCCGCATCGTCGCGGCTGTGCTGATTGCGGCGCTGGTGCTGGCCGTTGGTCTGGTCGTCGGTGTGGCGATCCAGAAGGCCCGTTCGTTTGGTGCGAAGAAGGCGGCCCCTGCGGCGGCCGCGGTGGTCGCTCCGGCCGCTGATGCGCACGCTGCGGCCCCTGCTGCTCCCGCCGCCGACGCGGCTGCCGCCGCTCCGGCCGCCACTGCCGCAGGCAAGGACGACGCCAGCGTGGTGGTCGAAAACGGCGTCGTGAAGTTCTACTTCGCCTCCGGCAAGTCCGAGCTGGCCCCGGGCGCCGTGGAAGCGCTGGCCGACGCCATCGCTGCCGGCAAGGCCGGCAAGAAGCTGGTGATCTCCGGTTTCCACGATTCGACCGGTGATCCGGCCAAGAACGCCGAGCTGGCCAAGCTGCGTGCCTTCGCCGTGCGCGATGCGCTCAAGGGCGCTGGCGTGGCCGAGTCGGGCATCGAGCTGAAGAAACCCGAAACCGCCACCGGCACCGGCAACAACGCCGAAGCCCGTCGCGTGGAAGTGATGATCGCCCCGTAATCCGGCGCGCTCCAGAAAAAAAGCCCGCTGAACAGCGGGCTTTTTTGTGTCCGGTCGGGTCAGCGCAGACCCTGGCCGCCCTGTGCATCGGCGCGCTGGATCAGTTCGATCTTGTAGCCGTCCGGGTCGGTGACGAAGGCGATCACGGTGGTGCCGCCCTTGACCGGGCCGGCTTCGCGGGTCACGTTGCCACCGGCCGCCCGGATCTTGTCGCAGGCCGCGTAGGCGTCTGGCACGCCGATGGCGATGTGGCCGTAGGCCGTGCCCATCTCGTACTGCTCGACGCCCCAGTTGTACGTCAGTTCGATTTCGGCCTGGCCGGGATTGCCGCCCTCGAAACCGAGGAAGGCCAGCGAATACTTGAATTCGGGGTTCTCGGAGCTGCGCAGCAGCTGCATGCCCAGCACCTGGGTGTAGAAGTCGATCGAGCGCTGCAGGTTGCCCACGCGCAGCATGGTGTGGAGAAGTCTCATGGATCAGAAGGGGTTGGTCGGTGAGGTGGACGGCAAGGTGTCCATCATCGGGCCTGCGGGGACTTCATGCCGGTGAGCGCCCCATAGGCCTGCCGGGAGGCGGGGGACGCCGTGTCCAGTGCCTGCGCGTGTGTGGTCTTGTGCCGAGCCATCAGGCGGGCCGAGGCCAGGCTGCGCGAGCGGCAGAACCAGTGGCAGCTGTGTTGCATCAGGTACACCTCGGCCAGCAGGGTGCGGGCACGGTCGCTGGGCGAGAGCTGGTCTTCGTTGGCGACCACGCGCTCGATGCCGCGCGCGTGCACCCGCATGAGCTCCCTGGCGTCGAAGCCCGGCGCCAGGAAGCCGGGCAGCCAGCGGTGGGCATGGGGCAGGGGATTGTGGTTGACGCGCGTGCTGGCGGGGTCGAGCTGGCCGAAGGATTCGGCAAAACGCCGGAACTGGCCGGCCAGTTCGCGCTCGTTGGCCTCCTGCAGCGGCCAGATCTGGGCCCGGCGAACCGGATCGGTCTCGGCCAGGGCGCGCTGGTAGCCCTCGTGCAGCCGTTCCATGAGCTTTTCGATCTTGAACGGGCCGAGCTGGCTGGACAGCAAGGCGATGCGCTGGCGCTGCTCGCCGGTCCGCAGCACGAAGCTCACGGCAGCGAACACAAGGGTGATGGTGAGAAGGTCCATGAAATCGGGTCAGGAGGGGTCGCCAGTGTAGTGATTCCGTAAGCGCAGAACTGCGTGACCATGCTGGCGTTGTTCGCCGATTCAAGCGGGCGCCCGAAACGGACGATAGAGACATGACCGGAAAGGCGCGGGAAAGGTCCTGCTCGCCCGCACCCCGGTGAATTTCCGAGAGGCATGTCATGTTCAAGTCGCTGCGATTGTCCATCCTGATCCTGGGCGCCATTGGCGTCCTGGCAGCGCTTGGTGTCGCGATTCAGGGCTACTGGGTGCAGGGGCGCATGAGCCAGAGCGCCACGGAGGTCTTCATCTCCAAGGATGTGGTGGCCGACATCCTGCCGCCGCCCATGTACCTGATCGAGACCCGGCTGGTGCTGTCTCAGGCCGTCGAGGGCACCGTGCAGGCCGAGGAAGCCCAGCGGCAGTTCCAGCACCTCAAGGGCGAGTACGAGGCCCGCGTGCGGCACTGGCAGGCGAATCCGCCTTACGGGCTGGAGCAGCACCTGCTGGGGCCGCAGCACGCCGCGGCCCAGCGCTTTCTCGCGATGGCCGAGGAAAAGATCATCAAGCCCCTGCTCGCCGGTGACCGCGAGCAGGCGCGGCGCAACCTGCCCGAGGTGCAGCAGAGCTACCAGGAACACCGCGCCGGTGTCGACCGGACCGTGGTGGAGGGCAACAAGTTCGCCGAGGCGTCGATGACTTCGTTCGAGGCCATGCATGCGCTGTCGATGAAGATTGCGGCCGCCATGGCGCTGACGGCCGTGGCGCTGGTGGTGCTGGTGTACGTGCTGGTGCTGCGCAGCATCGACGGACCGGTGCGCCGCTGTACCCAGCTGGCCCAGCGCATTGCGGGTGGTGACCTGTCTCCCCAGGCGTCCGCGGGCGAAGGCCGCACCGACGTGATCGGTCGCCTTGAAGCTGCGCTGGAAGAGATGCGCACCCACCTGGCCGGCGTGGTGCGCGGCGTGCGCGAATCGGCCGACGCCGTCGCCACCGCCAGCTCGCAGATCGCCACCGGCAACATGGACCTCAGCCGCCGCACCGAACAGCAGGCCTCGGCCCTGGAAGAGACGGCCGCGTCGATGGAAGAGCTGGGCTCCAACGTGCAGCTCAACGCCAACAACGCCCGCCAGGCCAGCCAGCTGGCCGACGGCGCCTCGCAGGTGGCGGCCCGGGGTGGCGATGTGGTCGGACAGGTGGTCTCGACCATGCAGGGCATCCACACCTCGGCCCAGAAGATCGCCGACATCAGCAGCATGATCGACAGCATTGCCTTCCAGACCAACATCCTGGCGCTCAACGCGGCGGTCGAGGCCGCGCGCGCGGGCGAGCAGGGGCGGGGTTTCGCTGTGGTGGCCGGCGAAGTGCGCAGCCTGGCGCAACGCAGTGCCGAGGCGTCGCGCGAAATCAAGGGCCTGATCGGCACCAGCGTGGACGCGGCGACGCAGGGCGCGACGCTGGCCGACCAGGCCGGTCACACCATGCAGGAAATCGTGGCGTCGATCCGGCGCGTCACCGAGGTGGTCGGGGAGATTTCGCTGGCGTCCAACGAACAGAGCAGCGGTGTGTCGCAGGTCGGGCAGGCGGTGGTCCAGATCGACCAGGCCACCCAGCAGAACGCTGCGCTGGTGGAGGAGAGTGCCGCCGCGGCGGACAGCCTCAAGCACCAGGCCGACCGGCTGGTGCAGGCGGTTTCGGTGTTCCGCCTGACGGCCTGAGCGCTCAGTTCGCCGGCAGACCGGCGAACGCGGCGAGGGCGGCGGTTTCCATCGCCCCGGCGCGCGCGACGACCTGACCGGTGGTCGCGTTCTTGGTCACGACGTAGGGCACCGAGTCGGCGCCCAGCCGGTCCAGCAGGTGGGTGTTGGCCTTGATCGCGGCCTCGATCTCGGCCGGGATGCTGGCCGAGGCGGACATGCCGCCCGCACCAGCCAGCAAGGCCTTTTCGTGCGCCGTCATTTCTTCGACCGGCTTGGCCGACTGCAGCAGGGCCGCGCCTTGCGGCAGGCTCTTGGGGCCGATGATGGCCACCGGTGCCCAGACAAACTTGACCTTGCTCAGCAGCGGCAGCGAGGCCTCCCACAGGTGGCTGCAATGCGGGCACTGCGGGTCGAACAGCACATAGACCGTGTGCGCGCTCATCATGGCGCCGGCCGTGAAACCCTTGGCTTCGGCCGCCAGCACGTCGAAGGCCTTGGCGGTGTCGATGTGCTCGTCGGCGGTGGCCGCGGCAGGAGCGGTCTTGGTGCCGGAGGTTTCCTGGGAGCAGGCGGCCAGCCAGACGGCGGGGGTGGCGAGCAGGGCGAGCGCAAAGCGGCGGTTCAGCATGGGTTCTCCTTGAGTACGTGAGTGAGTTCGCCCTGGTGGCAAAAAGTTCAGATGTCGCGCGTCAGGCGCGGGCCCGCCAGCCCTGCAGCAGGGCCCCGGCCAGGATGCCTGCCAGTGCCCACGCCAGATCCCAGTTGCCGGTCCCCAGGCCCGCGATGGCTGGCCCGGGGCAGACGCCGCACAGGCCCCAGCCCGCACCGAACAGGGCGGCGCCGAGGACGGTGTCGCGGTTCCACACGCTGACGTGCTGGTGGAAATACCCGCCCAGCAGCGGCTGGCGCAAAAGGCGTGGGCCGACACGGTAGGCCAGCAGCGTGACCACCACGGCACCACCCATGACCAGCATCAGGCCCAGGTCCTGGAACCGCAGGAAGCTCAGCACCACCTCGGGCCGGATCATGGTCGCCAGCGACAGGCCGAAGCCGAACAGCGCACCGCTGGCGAGCACGGCCAGCGCCTTGGACGGGGACATCGTGAAACCGCTCATGCGAGCCTCCCGAACAGGTTGGCGACCAGGAAGGCGGTGGCCATGAAGGTCAGCACCGCGCCCAGCGACGGCAGTTGCAGCGAGCCCAGGCCGCAGATGCCGTGGCCCGAGGTGCAGCCGTTGCCCAGCCGGGCACCGTAGCCGACCAGCAGGCCGCCCAGGAGCAGTTGCCAGGCGGGGATGCGGGTCGAACCGGGCGTGTGGTCGGAAAAGAAGTACCACCAGAAGAACGCGCCGAGTATCAGGCCCGCCGCGTAGACCAGGCGCCAGGCGCGCGACTCGGTGAAGCGCGCCTGCTGGAAAAACGGGCGCTGCACGACGAACGACCAGGTGGAGGAAAACACCGTGCTCATGCCGCCCACCAGGCCGGTGCAGACAAACAGCAGGGCCACGCCCGCGCCGATCAGCAGTCCGCCGGCCAGGTAGTGGCTCCAGCCGAGGGGGAAGAGGGAAGCGATGGCGTCCATGCTGGTGTCTGGGTGTCCGGGGTGAAAGGCCTGACGTGAAAAAGCCCTGAGTCTTGCGAGTCAGGGCTTTTTGCTTTTGTCTGGTGCCGGAGAGATGAATCGAACACCCGACCTTCTCATTACGAATGACGCGAAGGGGGTATTCGACAGCGTTGACATGTGTAGATAGAATCTATGTAAATCAACAACTTGCGCTGCTTTTGGCAGTGCGATGTGTTGATTTGTACATGGGTTTATTTGTCGGGTTTGCCTACAGATTGCCTACAGATTGCCCACAGATGTTCCGGGGTGAGCCATGAGTCTACCGAAGAGCCGTGTTCGCCTGACCGCTGGGCGCGTGGAGTCCTTCACCTGTCCGCCCGACAAGTCCCAGGCGTTTCTGTGGGACACCGACACCCCGACCCTGGCCCTGCGCGCCACGCCCACGGGCCGCAAAACCTACGTGTTCGAGTCGCGCCTGAACGGGGCAACCCTGCGCATCAACATCGGCACGCTGGCCGCCACCTTGGAGCAAGCCCGCACCAAAGCCAAGGCGCTGGCCGTCATGGTGGATTCAGGCATTGACCCGCGCGAGGTGGAGCGCCAGCAACAAGCCGACAAGGCCGCCGCCGAAACCGCCGCCACCTCCCAAGCCTTGACCGTGGGCGATGTGTGGCCGCTGTACCTGGCCCAAGGCAAGCCCAAGCGCCGCGATGAGTGGAAGCCCGGCTACCGCGCCGACTTGGAGGCGATGGCCGCACCCGGTGGTGTGAAGAAAAAGCGCGGCAAAGGGTTGACCCGACCGGGGCCGCTGTTCCCGTTGCTCGCGTTGCCGCTGGCCGGGGTGAATGAGGATTCGCTGAAAAGCTGGTTTGACCGCGAAGCCCTGTCAGGCAAGCACCAGGCCGCGCGAGCCCTGATGATGTTCCGGGGCTTTCTGCGCTGGTGCTGCGCCCGGCCAGAGTACCGCGGGTTGACCGACCGCGATGCAGGCCGCGCCGCTGCCATCGTGGAGAGCCTGCCCAGCAACACGCGCCGCACCGATGCACTGGAATCCGCCCAGGTGCCGGGCTGGTGGGCTGGCGTGGAGCAACTGAACAACCGCGCCGCATCGGTCTATCTGCGCGCCTTGCTACTGACTGGCGCCCGTCGTGAAGAACTGGCAGCCGTGAAGTGGGCCGACGTGGATTTTCAGTGGCGAAAGCTGACCATCGCCGACAAGGTGGACGCCACCCGAACCATTCCCCTGACCCCGTATCTGGCCCAACTGCTGGCGACCCTGCCACGCACCAACGACTTTGTGTTTGCCAGCACTGGCAAGGCGGGCCGCATCGCCGACACCCGCGCCAGCCATGCGAAAGCACTGCAGAGCGCGTCCATCGAAGGGCTGACCATTCACGGCCTGCGCCGTTCGTTTTCGCTGCTGGGCGAGGCTGCAGGCGCACCCGCTGGCGCGATTGCCCAGGTCATGGGGCACAAGCCCAGCGCCACCGCCGAAGGCTACCGCCCGCGCAGTGTGGATGCCCTGCGCCCGTTCCTTGAACAGATAGAAGCCCACATTCTGGCGCTGGCCGGGGTGCAGTTCGACGCCAAGGCAGAGCCGGGTAAGCTGCGAGCGGTGGGCTCATGACAGCCTGAACAACATTCGCCCCAGCTAGGCCCGCGAACCGAAGAGCGGGATACCTTCACCCGCCTGCTGGGGCACCCTATGAAGGGCACCGGGAAGGGGTGCGGACAGTGTTGCTTAGTCAAGAAATTGAGCGCATAGAAAAGGGTGAGCCCGTTTGCTTGAACGCCCTAGCCGAGGCATGGGCTGAACGTCGCGTCAAGGTAGGCCACGCTTCCTATTTGGAAGTCCACTCTCTTGCGAACCAGCTTTCAAATGAATTGCAGCTTGCGGTGCGCCGTGGGCAGCTAAACGTGTTTGACACTTTCCGGAAACGCGAACGTCCGTATCGCGATGAGGATGAGAAAGACCTTGCGAGTGGGCACGTTTGGCTTGTGGTGCAGAGCGTTGATGTTTGGTTGTTGAGGGAAGGCTTTCCCCCTGCCTTGACGAAAACAGCGCTGCCCACCCGACCCAGTGCCATCGCCAACGGGAGCAACGTGCAATTGGAAACGCAAGCCTTGCCTGGTCCATTGTTTTGGAATCCCTTGCCTGAGGCTGCAGCATGGCTTGCGAGCGAGTTGGGCACGCCGATGGATGCGCGAGCTCTCACGGATGAAATTATCCGGAAGGGGAAGCCTGGTACACCCAAGCCAACCATCATCAAGGCTGTGATGCCAAGGGATGGTGTTCAAAACCCCCGGTCAAGCCCGAATGGCATGAGCGAGGCACGACAGGAACAATGGCGTGATGACCCAACGAGAACTTGGCCTGAATCTGAGTACGCGGCGCACGCGCAAAGC